>NZ_CEEDMT010000015.1:0-26617 GCF_979256015.1 Frigoribacterium sp. AC759
CCCCTGAGACCGCCGCCACCGCCGTGCCCCCCACCCGCCGGGCCCTGGCCACCGCGCGTCGCCGGGCCGCCCGCCGCAAGCTGGTCGCCATCGGCTCGATCGCCGCCGTCGCCCTCGTCGGCGGCACCGGCTTCGCCGTGTACACGACGTCCGGGCCCGCGACCGGCGTGACCGCCGCCTCCCACGCGGCCGACGTCGAGGAGCAGGAGGCCGCGATCGCGGAGTCGCTCAGCCACGCGAAGGCGAAGTCGACGATCTCGATCGCGAACCAGGTCGTCGCCGCGTCCGCCGGCAAGGTCGACACGAGCGCGCTCGAGACCTCGCTGGCCGCACTCGACGACTACAGGTCGCTCGACGCCGACGCGGTCGACGACCGGGTCGCTGAGGCCGCGAGCACGGCGCAGACCGTGCAGGCAGCCGCCGCCGAGGTCGACAAGCAGGCCAAGGCGGCCGCCGAGAAGAAGGCCGCCGAGGCTGCGGCCGCCGCCGAGGCGAAGGCTGCGGCAGACGCCAAGGCCGCCGCGGAGAAGAAGGCCGCCGACGAGGCCGCCGCTGCCGCTGCGGCCGCCGCGTCGCTGGCCGAGGGTAACTCCGTCGCCGGGGCCAAGGCCACCGCGCAGCGACTCGCCGCGTCCGACTACGGCTGGGGCGCCGACCAGAACTCGTGCCTCGTCTCGCTCTGGACGAAGGAGTCCGGCTGGAACTACAAGGCCTACAACGCCAACGGCGGTGCGACGGGCATCCCGCAGGCGCTGCCCGGCAGCAAGATGGCGTCGGCCGGCTCGGACTGGGCCACGAACGCGACCACCCAGGTCGTGTGGGGGCTCGACTACATCGACCGCGCGTACGGCAGCCCGTGCGCCGCGTGGTCGCACAGCCAGGCGGTCAACTGGTACTGAGCCGCCCTGCGCCGAGTGGTAACACGCGCGACACGCGGCAGGGGCCAGCGGCTGCCAGGATCGAGGCATGAGACGCCACGCCTCCGCCCTGCTCGAGTTCGACGTCGCGGCGCCCGCCGAGTTCGTGCTGTCGGTCGCCGTGTCGCGCCTGTACGACGGGGTGGTCGACGAGTCGCTGGCGGTGACGCAGAACGGCGAGCCGATCGAGGTGCGCGAGATCGACGACCGGCACGGCACGCGACTGCACCTGTGCGAGGTCGAGGCCGGGCGGGTGACCGTCGACTACCGGGCCGTCGTCGAGGGCCGTCTCGCGCCTCCTGAACTCGACGAGATCGACCTCGTGCGGTACCGCCGGCCGAGCCGGTACTGCGAGTCGGACACGCTGTTCCCGACGGCGCGGGCCGAGTTCGCAGGGCTCGACGGCCGCGATCTGCTCGCGGCGGTCAGCTCGTGGGTCGGCTCGCACCTGGCGTACGTGCCCGGGGCCAGCGCGCCGACCGACGGCGCCGTGCAGACGCTGCTCGACCGTCGCGGGGTCTGCCGCGACTACGCGCACCTCGTCGTCGCGCTGCTGCGGGCGCTCGATGTGCCGGCGCGGCTCGTGTCGGTCTACGCGCCGGGGCTGTCGCCGATGGACTTCCATGCCGTCGCCGAGGCGTGGGTCGACGGGCGGTGGCACGTGGTCGACGCGACGGCGCTGGCTCCGCGGCAGTCGCTGGTGCGGATCGCGACCGGGCGCGACGCGTCCGACACGGCGTTCCTGTCGAGCCGAGGAGGCGCGGTGACGGTCGCGAGCATGCGCGTCACCGCCGTCGTCGACGAGCTCCCGACCGACGACGTCGCGCAGTTCGTCAGCCTCGGCTGAGCCTGCGGGACACGGGCCGAGACCCCAGCTCTTCGCCGAGACCCCAGCGGTTCGCCGAGACCCCTCTGCGCGCACTGGGGTCTCGGCGAACCGCTGGGGTCTCGCGCGGCTGCCCTCAGTCGGTGAGAGTCGGCCAGAGCGGACGGGCTCTCGCCGCCTCGATCGCGAAGTCGACGGCGTCCAGGGTGTGCCGCGCTTCGGCGACGTCGAACTCGGGCCAGCTCACGACGAGATCGAGCGCGCCGGCGGACGGCAGCGGCCAGAGCCACAGCGAGGCCGACGTGGTGAAGAGCTCGTCGTCGCCCGTGCCGCCGTGTTCGTTCAGGGTCAGGAGGGGCGGGTCGGGAACCACGGCATCGTCACCGAAGTGATGGTGGCCGTGACCGACCTCGGTCAGGGCCTTCGTCCCGTCGGCGAGAGCGACGCCGAACCGGATGCCTCGAGCCGGGTCGGCTCTGCCCGGCCGCCAGCGTCCGCCTTCGAAGCGGTCGGACAGGTCAGCCCACTCGCGAGGTGTCTGGCCCCGGCTGCGGAGCGACCAGTCGACGTCCAGCGCGACGCCCGTCGGGTACACGGCGAGGCCTCTGATCGTGATGGCGACATCGTCGGTCGAGGCGAGCAGCGCCGACACCCCGATGCGCGAAGGAAGCCAGCCGGTAGGAGGCGCGGCCCACTCGGGAGCCCGGTACGACTCCGACGGGACCTCGTCGTCGTCGGACGGCACGACCGCGGGAAAGAACGTCATGCCTCACCGTAGTCACGCAGGTGTCCGCCCGAGCCGCCGACCAGCCGCCGACCAGCCGCCGAGACCCCAGCAATTTGCCGAGACCCCTTTGCGCGCACTGGTGTCTCGGCGACGTGCTGGGGTCTCGTCCGAGGCCACGAAGGCGCCGGGCGAGAAGGCTGGCGGAGAGGGCCGGCCGATCGTCACTTGGTCTCATTCGGGTGGTTCGTATGGACCTGTTCGAGGTAGACCGTCTGCCCGTCGACGAAGTACCAGATGCGCGCAGTCCCTTGGGCTGTCGGCTTGTGCTGCCAGCGGTCGTACGTGATGCCGCTCCGCTCGATCGATCCGAGTTCGCCTCGAAGCCGGTAATTGGTCGGAGTCGTCACGAGGGGAGTGCGCGTGAGGAAGTCCCATGTCTCAGCCATGGCGTTGCGAACCGTCGAGGTCAGATCCCTCCAGCCCCTGACGGCATCCGCCGTCGCGAACCGGATCTCGTACTCGATCTTCTTCGCAGGTCGTGGAACCAGGTCGCCCCTCTTGCGGCCCGCCAAACCTAGGGCCGCTCGACGGAGTGGACGACCCCGTCGTCGAGCCACAGGAGATCTTCGCGGCCGAGCCCTGCCGCCACGGCCGTGGCCGTCTCCTTCCAGGCGGTCAACTCGACGGTGACGAGATGAGACTGGTCGGTCGAGAACGAGGCGCGCGCGGCGTCGATGAGATCGCGCGCGCACGTCTCGCGGTCGGCGGGTGACAGGGCGAGCATCCACGGGAAGGATCGCGACATCCGCTCACTCAGGGAGCCTTCCGTGTCGAGCGTGACCGTGATCAACTGCGCCGCGATGTCGAGGAGCCGCGTTCGGCCGACTGCCTCGCGCTGCGACATCAGCACGAGCGCCTCACCATCGCGACGCGTCACCGTCACAGGGTGATCCTCCGCTTCGGCGAAGACCTCCGCCGAGTGCTTGCTCAGGTCGGAGGAGCGACGGGTGCGCGAGAGGCTGTAGATCGTCTGGCTCATCTCCCCAGAGTATTCCGAACACGTTCGGAAGTCCAGGGGGTCGGATGATGATCAGGGCGTGACGGCCTCGTCGCTCTCCAACCGCTTCCCCATGCTGACCGCCTCGTAGGTCGCGTAGCCGAGGCTCTCGTAGAACGCGATGACGTCGGTGTTGTCGGGTCGCACCTGCAGCTGCACCTTGGGGCAGCCGAGCGCGGCCAGCATCGCCTCGGCCTCGCGGACCAGCGCACTCCCGAGTCCCGTGCCCCGCTGGGATGCGGCGACGGCGAGGTAGTGGATCCACCCGCGGTGCCCGTCGTAGCCGACCATGGCGGTGCCGACCACCGAGCCGGCGTCGTCGGCGACGAGGAACATCTCGGGCTGGGTCGTCGTCTTGCGCTGGATGTCCCGGTACGGGTCGTTCCACGGCCTGACGAGCCGCGCCTCCTGCCAGAGTGCGACCACGGCCTCGGTGTCCGCCTCGGCGAACGCTCGGATCTGAACCATGCCGAGAGCCTGACACGAGGAGGCGCGACTCCCGACCGCGAGTCGCTCACGACGCCTCGGATCGGCCTCTATCGCGGGGCGTGCGCGGGCAGCGGCACCGCGTACTTGAACCCGACGTGCGAGTCGACGAAGCCGAGGCGCGTGTAGAAGCGGTGCGCGTCGGTGCGGGCGGAGTCCGAGGTGAGCTGCACCAGGGGTGTGGCGAGGTCGATGGCCGCCTGCTCGGTCACCCAGCGCATCATCGCGCCGCCGATGCCCGACGACCGCTGCGTGCCGGCGACGCGGACCGCCTCGACCAGCAGTCGCGAGCTGCCGCGGCGTGCCATGCCGGGGATGACCGTCAGCTGCAGCGTGCCCACGACGTCGCCGGCGGCGTCCACCGCCACGACGAGCTCGTTGCTCGGATCGTCGACGATCCGATCGAGCGCGGACGCGTAGGCCTCCCGGTCTCCGTCGCTCGCGACATCACCGCGCCCGGCGCTGATCGGATCGTCCGACAGCAGCCCCATGATCGCCTCGAGGTCGTCGCGGGTGGCCCGTCTCACGAGCACGCTCGCGTCGCGGGCACGGACGGACACGGGCAGGTTAAGTCGCGTGATCACCGCTCGTCCTCGGTGAGGGCGGCGGCGTAGGCCTTGACCGAGCGGTGGTAGCGGGGGAGGGTCGGTTCGACGGCCTCGATCGCCACGCGGAGTGCTTCGTCGGGGCGGCCGGCGCTGTGCAGCGCGAGAGCGAGGAAGACCTTGGGGGCCGCACCGGTGGCCGGGTGCTCGGGTGCGTCCCGGAGCATCGCGATGGCCTCATCGGTGCGGCCGATGTTGCGGAGGGTCGACGCGTGCTGCACGACCATCCGGGCCGCCCGGTCGGGGTCGACGGCGTCGAGCCCGGCTGCGGTGGCGGCCGCGTAGTGCACGTCGGCCTCGACCTCGTGCCCGCCGGTGTCGAAGGCGCCCCCGAGCTCGAACTCGCCCAGGGCGGGGTGCGGAGCCTCGTCGGCGAGGGTGCGCATGCGATCGATCCGCTGCTGGTCGTCGATCGTCTCGTCAGCCCACAGCGCGGCCACTCGGTCTTCCCACATTTCGTCGCTCATGCCACCACGCTATTGCGATCCGGTGGCCGGGTGGGGAGCTCGGCGCCTCATTCTCCTAGGCTTCGGGCATGACAGGGGACGTCGAGAGGTCGTACTCACAGCGTGCCGCCGAGTACATCGAGCAGCTGGGGTCGATGTCGGCGGCGCATCCGTCCGATGTGCAGCTCGTGACGACGTGGGCCGAGGGGGTCGACGGCCCGGTGCTCGACGCGGGGTGCGGGCCCGGGCAGTGGACGGCTCACCTGGCGGGCCGCGGCGTCGCTGCCCGCGGTGTCGATGCGGTCGGGGCCTTCGTCGACCATGCACGCGCCTCCTACCCTTCTGTGCCCTTCGCGATCGGGAGCATCGACGCCCTGACCGACCCGGCGGACAGCTACGGGGGAGTGCTGGCGTGGTACTCGCTCATCCACCACGAGCCGGCGGCCCTCCGCGGTGCGCTCGACGAGTTCGCGCGGGTGCTCCGGCCCGGCGGCCGGCTCCTGGTGGGGTTCTTCGTCGGCGACGAGGTGGAGGCGTTCGACCATGCCGTCGTCACCGCGTACCGGTGGTCGGTCGACGCGCTGACCGCCGAGCTCGAGGAGGCGCGGTTCGACGTGGTCGAGACGCATACGCGGACAGGTGGTCGGCCGGGGCGTGGGCATGGGCCGCGGCCGCGCCCGCATGGGGCGATCCTCGCGGAGCTGCGTCGGCACCCGTGAGCGGTCGGGGCCGGTGACCGCGCCGAATCGGGTCCTCGCGGGGGATGCGGGGCGCGCCTCCTGCTGATGGACTGTCGTCATGTCGCCGACCGCAGCATCCCGTCTCCGCGTGGTGCTGCTGACGCTCGGGTCTCTCGGCGCGATCGCGACCGCGGGCGGGCCCGTCTTACTTGCAGCCGACGTCCTGGCGGAGTCACGCGGATTCCGACCGGATGGCATCGGGCTGATCGTGCCCGGGGCCGTCGCCACGGCACTCGTCATCGCCCTGTCGACGGTCGCCTGCGTCGTCGTCTTCGCGAGTGGCGGGTCGTCTCCGACCACTCGGGCGAGGTGCAGCGCGGCCCTCGCGGTGGCGCCGGTGCTGCTCACCGGGGGCATCGCGGTGTGGTGCGCTCGATACCTGTCGTCGGGCACGACCTTCGGAGCGGAGACCGTCTGGATCGGCGTGGCGGCCGCATCCGTCATCGCGTTCGCCCTCGCGTGCGCCGCCCTGCTCGGAGCGTCGCTCGTCCGTGGCGACGTGAGCCGGTCCGTGCTGCTCGTCATCGGTCTCGGCTGCCTGATCGCCGGCGCCGTCCTCCAACCCGCGTTCCTCTCGGGTGCCATCCTCTCGTGCGCGCTCGCGGTGTGCTCGGGTGCGTTCGTCACGGACGCGAGAGCGGACCGAGTGCGGCGGGCTCCCGTCATCGGGGGCGGGGCCCCGCTCCCCCGCCCCCGATGACGGGAACCCGCCGCAGCTGATACGCACCGGAACGTAATAGCTCGTTACGAATAGCGCTCCCGGGCCGCGCCCGCTCAGTCCTCCTGCGCCTCCGGCAGCACCTGCCCTGCGAACGGCTCGGCGCGGCGCTCGAACTCGGCACGGCGCGCCTCGGGCAGCAGCCCGTTCGCCCCGTACGACAGCGTGATCGACTCGGGCTCCCACCCCGCATCCGCCACGTCGTCGAAGCGAGCGGCGAAGGTCCCCTCGGCGTCGTCCTTCGAGAGGTCCTGGAAGGTGAACGAGAGCCACTGACCCGTCGGCCCCTCGAGACCACCCGACACGATCACCTGCTCGGCCAGCGTCGCCCCGCCGGTCTGCGCCAGGCGGTCGGCGGCGGGCTGCGGCCAGCGCTCGTCGTCGAACCAGGGCTCGGACCAGCCGTGCCGGGCGGCGACCTCGCCGATGATCGCGACCGCCGCCTCCTTCTCGGCCCACGACCGCGGCACCGACGAGGTCTGCTCGGTCGGCAGGTTCACGACCTCGAGCAGCGACGGCCCGCCCCACCCGTTGTCGGTCGGGAACGCCACCTCGTCGTCGGACAGACCTGCAGGAGGCGCGACCCACCTCACCGAGAACCGCTCCGTCAGCGCCGCCTCCATCTCGTCGACCATCGCCTCGCCCTCCGCGACGCCCTCCTCGAGAGAGGGGCCGGCCAGCACCTCGTCGACGGGCAGACCGAACCGGCCGGGGTGCTCGCTCCAGTCGAGCTCGGTCTCACGCCCCTGAGCGTCGACGACCGTCGTGACGACCGGATCGGGCACGAGCAGCCAGGCCAGCGCGCCGATGCCGAGAGCGGGCACGGCCAGAGCCAGGCCGACGACCAGGGCGACCGTGCGGCGGCGGCTCGACCCGCGCCTCCTGCCGTCCGTCGCGGCGGCGGGGTCGACGGCGGCGGGGTCGGTCGTGTCGGAGGGCATGGGCCGAGTCTCGGGCAGCACGGCGGCGGCCCGCATCCCTCGCGAGGACCATCCCGCTCGGCGGGAGGCGGGGCCGGGTTCGGCGGGTTCCCGTCCTCCGCGGCGGGTCAGCGCTGACCCGCCGCCGATGACGGGAACCCGCCGCAGCCCCGGACCCAGGCCCCCCGGACCCAGGACAGCAGGAGGCGCGGGGTCCAGAGTCGAGGGATGGCACACATCCTCGTCACCGGCTCGACCGACGGCCTCGGCCGCGGCGCCGCCGAAGCCCTGCTCGACCAGGGACACCACGTCGTCGTCCACGCGCGCAGCGACTCCCGCGGGGAGGTGCTGCAGCCGCTCGTCGACCGCGGCGCCCGACTCGTCGTCGCCGACCTCGGCGACCGAGACGCGGTCACGGCGCTCGCCGACGAGCTGAACGCCCTCGACTCCCCGCTCGACGCGGTCATCCACAACGCCGGGCTCATCCGCGGCGCGGCGATGATGCCCGTCAACGTCGTCGCCCCGTATCTCCTCACCGCTCTGCTGACGGCGCCGACCCGGCACGTGTACCTCAGCAGCGGCATGCACAAGAGCGGCAGCGCGTCGGTGCTCGACACCGTCGACTGGGCGGGGTCGCGCGAGACGGGGTCGTACTCCGACAGCAAGCTGTTCGTGACGGCGTTCTCGGCGGCTGTCGCGCGCCTCCTGCCCGATCTGCGCAGCAACGCGGTCGACCCGGGCTGGGTGGCCACGAAGATGGGAGGCGCGGGGGCGCCCGACGACTTCGAGCTCGGTCACCGCACGCAGCGGCGGCTGGCCCTCGGCGAGCTGGGCGAGGTCAGCGGGGCGTACTGGTTCCACGACGAGCAGCAGCGGCCACACGAGTCTGTCGGCGACGAGGGCTTCCAGGACGCGGTGCTCGCGGCGCTCGAGCGCGAGACGGGCGTGGTGCTGCCGCGCGGTTGAGTGCTGCGCGTTCGTGCGTTCGTGTGCGTGTGCGTGTGCGTGCGTGCGTGCGTGGCGGGTTCGGCGGGTTCCCCTCCTGGGGGGCGGGCCCGCGCGGCCCCGCCCCGAGTGACACGACCCCGCCGGACCCACCGCGCGTGGGCTGGGCCCGTCGTGCGTGGGGCGGACCCGGCGCACGTGGCGGGAACCCGTGCTCCCGAGGTCCGAGACCCTGGCCCAGGAGGTGCCATGGTGCCACAGCTATTACGCATCGTCGCGTAATAGCTCGCGAGCGTCGGCCCGGCCCGGCCCGGCCCGCCCGCCTCGCCCCGCCCCGGCTCCGTTTGCAGTCATGACTCGACGAGAGGGTGCGACCCTGGTGGCATGGATTCGAGAAGAGTCGTGGTCGACCCTGTCACGCAGGTCGAGCTCCTGGTGCCCGAGGGCATCTCGTCGTGGCGGGCCATCGAGCGTGCCCGCAAGGCTCGCGACGGAGAGCTGCGCAGCATCCGTCTGTTCGTCGACTGGGGTCACGCCTATCCGCTCTGGGAGAGCGGCACGGACAAATACGGGATGGAGCCCGACGACTACGGCCTCTCCGCTGAACTCGCCGCCCGACTACTCGCGTGGACCGACACCTTCTTCGACCATCTCGTGCCCGAGACGGGCTGGGACACGCTGGAGCGGGAGCAGGTGTGGCACGCCGAGGGCGAGACCCTGGCGGACCTCCTCGAGCTCGAGGTCTACGACATCGCGGAGGTGCAGCGCGAATTCCGCCCCGCCGGATGGTCTGCCGCGTGAAGCATCGACACCCCGTAAGCGGGGTGCCTGTTCCCACCTCAGCCGCGTAGCGTGATCTGCAGCGGCCGGGCTGCAGGTGTCGGATAGTTCGAGCGGTGGAGGACGAGGAGGCGCGGTGAGCGAGACGACGATGGATCGTTCCGAAGCGCGGGAGCGTCTCCGGCTGGCGGCGCTGGACGACCTGGGGATCATGGGCACCGGTGCGGAGGAGCGCTTCGACCGGATCACGCGCATGGCCAAGCAGCTCTTCGGGGTGCCGATCGCCGAGATCAACTTCATCGACCAGGACCACCAGTTCACGAAGTCCCCGCAGTCACCGGGCGGGGCGCCGTTCGGACCGCGGGCGGACTCGTTCTGCGACGTCGTCGTGCAGCAGCCCGACATCCTCGTGGTCCCCGACGCCCTCGAGGATGCGCGGTTCGCTCACCGAGGGTCCGTCACGGGCGACCCCCACATCCGCTTCTACGCAGGTCGACCCCTGAGCGTGGCCGACGGCGCCCAGGTCGGGACTATCTGCCTCGTCGACACGGCCGCACGCGACCTCACCCTCGAGGATCAGGATCTCCTCGACGAGCTCGGCGCCTGGGTCGAACGCGAGCTGCGCCAGGTGCACGCCGCCGATCACGCCCGGCGCACCCAGCAGCAGATGCTCCCCGCGCCGTTCACGCACGAGGACGGGTTCACGGTCGCCGGCTTCACGCGGCCGTACTCCGAGGTCGCAGGCGACTTCTTCACCTCCGTCTCGTCGCCCGAGCGGATCGACGTCACCCTCACCGACGTGATGGGCAAGGGCTACTCCGCCGCCCTCATCGCCGCGACGGTACGAGCCGCATTCCAGGCTCGACCCGGCTGGGATCCCGCTGCCGCCGTCTCCGCGGTCAACGAGCAGGTGCTCGCCGACCTCTCGGCGACGGGGACCTTCGCCACCCTCTTCCATGCGGCCCTCGACACTCGAACCGGCCTGCTCCGATACGCCGACGCGGGACACGGCCTGTCGGTCGTCATCCGCACCGACGGGACCTCGGAGCGGTTGGCCTCGACGGACCTCCCGATCGGGATCGCCCAGGGCGGCGGTTGGACGGCCCACGAGACCACTCTGAACCCCGGCGACGTCCTGTTCACCTGCTCGGACGGCGCACTCGACCTGTACGACGGCACGCTGGGCGCCCTCGACGAGCTCGCGGCCCTCGTCCGACGATCCGCCGACGACGCGAGCCTGTTCGCAGCGCTGTCGGATGCCATCGGAGCCCTCCGTCCCGAGGACGACGTCACCGTGCTGGTCGCCCGTCGTCACGAGAAGAAAGCGATGCGACCGTGATCACCTCCCTGACCTACCTGAGCACGGCGTCGACGCCGTTCGATGCGACGCGGATCGCGGCCCTGCTGCTGCAGAGCCGCGAGAACAACGAGCGCCACGGCCTCACCGGGATGCTCCTCTACAAGAAGGGCCGCTTCATGCAGGTCCTCGAAGGCGCCGACTCGGATGTCCGCGAGAGATACGCGGTGATCTCCGCCGATCCCCGCCACACGGATCTCAAGACGCTGCTCGACGAGTCCATCGAGCAGCGGAGGTTCCCGCAGTGGTCGATGGGCCTCCCCGACCCCGTCGACGCCGACCTGCGCACGGCCCCCGGCTACGAGTCCCTCTTCGAGACACCCGTCGGGCGCTTCGGGATCCGAGAGGACTCCTCCCGTGCCCAGCTCCTCCTCGAATGGTTCCGCCGTAAGGCGTAGCCCGTGGCCGGGCAGTCGCCTCAGGGATTCGCGGCGACCCGTCCCGGAGAAGTGCCCGCGACGAGAGACCGGCGCGAGTCACGGTCGGTGCCAGTGACGCGGCCGTGCGATGTCCTGAGGGAGCGCCGTTCGGGCGTCGCCCCGGGCCGCAGCGATCTGCGACTGCGTGACGAAGAGCGCCGCGGACAGGTCCGCGCCTTCGAGCCGCGCATCGCGGAGGTCGGCTCCGAGGAGGTCCACGTGTGAGAGATCCATGCCGCGGAGGTCGGCGGCGATGAGACACGCCCCGCGCAGATCCGCACCGCCGAGCGTCATGGCTCGCAGGTCCGCCCCCGCATGATCCGACCCGGCCATGAAGTCCGAGGCCCCACCCTCGTCCTCGTTCTGGTATCCGCCTCGCACCTCTGCGCTCACGTCGATGAGAACCTGTCGAACCTGTTCATGGAGTTCTGACACATCGGTGGCCAGTACCGACTCCGCATCAGCAGCGAGGGAGGCGGCGATCCTGTCACGGAGGTCGTCTGCGGGCGCTGCGGAATCAGGCGACATCGCTCTCGCGCTGGCCTCGGTGAGGTGCCACAGCATCTCGTGCAGTTGACGGGCCAGCGCGAAAGCAGCGAACATCTCGGGCGCCGTCGCTGGGCTCTCTCGCCAACTCACGTCGTCGAACAACTGCTGGGATACGAACTGACCGGCGCCGAAACAGTCGAAGACCGTGCAGCCGCGGAAGCCTCGCTGGGGAAGCGAATCGTGGATGGTGCACGCGAAGTCGTCGGACAGGTTTCTACAAGCGGTCCCCGCTGGCTTGTCGATCGCGAAGTCAGCGGAGCGTTGAAAGCCGAACGCCGTGCAGCAGAGTGCGAAGCAGTCGCCGCAGTTCGCTCGGAGATCTGCGCGGCTGTGAGATGAGGGGTCGGGAAGGTCGATGGACGCCATGAGGAGAAGCTCTCTGGAAAGTGAATTTTGATAGGGGGCGAGGAGGGGGGAACTCCCGGAGGAATTCCCGATCCGGGCGCACGAAATCACCGCCCTCGTCGAGGAGAGCGAACCGGTGCTGCTGATGAGCCTCGGCGTCACAGAGAGAATGAGGATGTCACTGCCGCCAGGCTAGCGGGCGGCGGGAGTGCGAGCCCGGTGGCGCTGCGCCCAGTCCCTTCCGGCGGCATCAGATCTGGCTGTGGTCGCCCAATATGCCGGTGAATGCGTACAGCACGATGGCGACCGAGACCATCAGCATGAAGAGGCCGACGACGATCATCAGCCCGGGGGATTGGGTCTGCGCACCGACGTATGCCCCCCGCTCCTTTCGGAACAGTCGAGCCATGTCCGAGATGTGCTGATGGAACACGATGAAGCAGACACCGAAGATCGCGAAGGCAGGGGAGAAGAAGAGCGCAGCGACTTGGATCCCGGTCATCATCAGAATGTATCGGTGAAGCGCCGGCGGTTCCGCCTTCTTAAGGGCACCCGTCGGGATTGGCGCGCCCTGTCGCACGGCACACGACGACGCGGCGTCCAGGGCCCGTGGGCCCCGGACACCGCGTCGTCGGTCGGTCAGCGCGCGGTCACGCCTCGCGGCCGGCGGGCATCTGGGTCTTGCGGGGGTCGGTCTCGGCGAGCCCGGCGAAGATCGACTCGATCTTCGAGAGCACGTCGGACTCGAGCTTCACGCCCGACGCCTTCGCGTTCGACTCGACCTGCTCGGGGCGCGACGCCCCGATGATCGCCGACGCCACGTTCTCGTTCGACAGCACCCAGGCGAGCGACAGCTGCGCCTGCGTCAGACCGAGCTCGTCGGCGATCGGCTTCAGCTGGGCGACCGCGTCGAGGACGTCGTCGCGCATCCAGCGCTCGATCATCGCCGCTCCGCCCTTCTGGTCGGTCGCCCGGCTGCCCTCGGGCAGAGCGGCGCCCTTCGTGTACTTGCCCGTCAGCACGCCCTGCGCGATGGGCGACCAGACGATCTGCGAGATGCCGAGCTCCTTCGAGGTCGGGACCACCTCCTCCTCGATGACCCTCCACAGCAGCGAGTACTCGGGCTGGTTCGAGACGAGCTGGATCTTCAGCTCACGCGCCAGCCGGTGCGCCTCGCGCAGCTGCTCGGCGTTCCACTCCGAGACGCCGATGTAGAGCACCTTGCCCTGACGCACGAGGTCGGCGAAGGTCTCCATCGTCTCCTCCAGCGGCGTCTCGACGTCGTACCGGTGCGCCTGATAGAGGTCGACGTAGTCGGTCTGCAGCCGCTTCAGCGACGCGTTGATCGACTCGGTGATGTGCTTGCGGCTGAGGCCGGTGTCGTTGTGACCCTTGGGGCCGGTCGGGCCGTAGACCTTCGTGAAGATCTCGACCGACTCGCGCCGCTCGCCCTTCAGCGCCTCGCCGAGCACCACCTCGGCCTGCGTGTTCGCGTAGACGTCGGCCGTGTCGAACGTCGAGATGCCGACGTCGAGCGAGGCGCGGACGCACGCGGTCGCGGTGTCGTTCTCGACCTGCGAGCCGTGCGTCAGCCAGTTGCCGAACGTGAGCTCGGAGACCTTGAGTCCTGAGTTGCCGAGGTACCTGAATTCCATGGGGTTCTCCTTGTCGGGCGCGCTCCGCTGCGGGCCGTCGTCGACGCTACGCCTCGAGGGCGCCGTCGCGGCGCAGTCAGTAGAGAGCTGCCGCCATCGACGGAAGCGAGGGCTGTTCGATCAGCTCCGCGATCATTTCGGCCGAGCGCCTCAGATGGCCAGCGGCTGCGGCATTGAACAGGACAGAACAGTCTGACAGAGGACTTTATCAAGCCCCGGATGAAAGCCTGATAAGTTTATCAAGGTTCTGAGTCGACTCAGTATGCACGGCCGCGAGCAAGGTCTGCTTCGGCTACGGCGCCGCATTCGGTGTCTACTCCGCAGTCCCGACGGCTCGTGCTACCGCGCGCGCATGCCACCATCACGGCTCCGTCGAGCTGGCCACGTCCGTGTCGGCGACGCACCCTGGCAAAACGGCGACGAGGCTCCGGTGGTCTCCACGGGCCTGGCGCTGGTCGGGGACGGCAAGTACACTTGTCAACTGCGAGGGGCAGTAGCCCTGAGAAGTAAGCCTGGCAGTCTTCCGGACGGTACGACGAGCCAGGCTCGCGCATTTAACGCAGGCGAGTGATCCCGGACACCAGCGGCTCGGCGCGACGGATCCAGTCGCCCCCTGCCTGGTAGCACCACGCGACGGCGTCGCTGACCCAGAGCATGGCGTGATCCACGGGGGCGGTGTGCTGATAAACGAGCTCGTGAACATATCCATGGGAGACCAGAGCTTGACGAATCGTCCGGCGGTCAGCTTCGATGAGCGACTGGTCGCGCTCAATCATGAGTCGTGACGCGCCGGACTCGACTAGATCTTTCACCAGGGTGTTCAGAAGCAACGGTCGTGCCTCTTTATCTGACATGCCCTCAGCTATGTACACATGGACGCGGATTTCGTGGGCTTCGAGCTTCGACAGGATCAAGCGGCGCGAGGAGTCACGTTCTGCTTTGAAATGAATACGTCTCTGTCCGGCTCTGGTCAGTCGCCGCAAGGCACGGTCGATTTCGGGAGCCTCTGTCGGCAGAGCTGCAGCAGCGGCTATGTAGTAATTCTTGGACTTGGACTCGTCTATGAATACGTGCGCACGTCTGCCAAAAGCGACCGTCACGGGTTGCTGCCTGAACCTGTAGGAGACGCAGCTGTAGAGCTGCCAGGAGGAGCGACGTGCCCATCTCTCGTTCGCAAGCCGCCAGCCAGGATTCCGCTGATCTTCTTGTCTGAACGGTGCGTGATGCGTCGAGGTATTCCGCAGGCGATCGCGAACTCGTCCACTCTGAAATTGGGGTCTGCGTACGCCAGAACCTGTGCTGTGACCCACATGACGTTGGTCTTGACGTTCTCGGCTTCTTCGGCGCCGAGTTGCCTCTCAGGCCTTTTGGTGTCAGTCGCCCGGTCGTGGCCAGCTCGATCGAGTCGGTAGGGGGCGTCAGACCAATCATGGCCATTGATCTCATCTGCGAACTCTCGCGCGAGTCGACTCAGGCTCATGGTGGGACTCCTACCGAGAAGGATGATGTCTCGGCACCTCCCGACGAGGCACCGCGCGCCCAGAGGCGACGGCATCAGGTTATCTCACGCACCCAGGCTCACTGCGGTGTCGACTGCGCCAGGGTGGGCCCGAGCCTGGCGTTCCCGCTGTTCCGGTCGCGGCGCCGCAGCCGCCGTCTTTGCTTACGTATAGTGGGTTCGTTCGGCCAGGCCACAGCATCCCACGACTTGAATCTGACCGAGCAGGCCTGGTAGATGTCAGACCTGACGTCACCCGCGTTCGAGGCCGCGACGATCGGGTTCACGATGCACCGACACGGCTCGTTTACGTCGCCGTAGGGCTGGCGTCAAAGACCGATCACGATCTCTCCGAGCGGCTTGCTGCCTGCCGTCAGATCGCGCTCTCTCGGATGATGGCCTAAGTGACGCTCAGGACCGTGTTGAAAGCTAGTCCTACTGTCCCGACGCCAGTGCTCACGTACGCCGCGGTCAGCACGGCTCGACGCCGCCGGGCTGACCGTTGCGAGGTATGAATCTGATCCATGATGGTTGCGGTGTATTCGGCTCGATCGTTCATCTGCCAAGGGCGAATGCTGTAGACCGGTTGCTTTTCGATGTGGGGGCTGAGGGCAAGGCTCAGAACGGCAAGGAGGACAGCCGCCACGGCTCCGATCACTGCAACGAGAAATGCCAGCGAGAGGGCCGTGCTGAGCCCTGCATTCGCAGCGACTATGACTCCACCAGCCACTACGACGATTGAAGCTCGCGTGTCCAACGCCGTCTCCTCTGCCCTCAGGAGCGCCGCATCGGTCAGCATCTGTTCTCGAATCCGATCGAGCTCCGCATCCCGATAGGGCGAATCAGCGCGTCGTCGGCGCCTAAATACGGCTCGCCGGAGGGCGTTCCCAAGGCTCCAGCTAAGGGTCATCATCCTCACTCCGGCCGCTGCGCCGCGGGCTCCGTCTTCTCCGCGCGCACCGCCGGCTCGTTCTGGCGGGCCCCCGCGGGCCACGACTCGGGCCCCGCCGATCCGGCCGGGTACGTGTCGAGCTCGACGTCGCCCGCGTTCCACGCCGCGATCACCGGGTCGACGATGCGCCAGCACTGCTCCGCCGTGTCGCCGCGCACCGACAGGGTCGGGTCGTCGTCGAGGATCCCGCTCAGCACCTCGCCGTAGGCCGTCAGATCCGAACTGCCGAACTCCGCGTGCAGCGCCGCCCGACCGAGGTCGTACGCGTCGCCCGGGCCGTTGACGTTCAGTTCGAGCGACATCTCGTCGGGGCTGATGGCGATGCGGAGGCGGTCGGGCGTGCCCCCTCCGACGAACTCGGCGGGGACGTGCGCGGGCGGACGGAACGTGATCACGATCTCGCGCCTCCTCGAGGCCAGCGCCTTGCCCGACCGGAGCAGGATCGGCACCCCGGCCCAGCGCCAGTTCGCCACCTCGACCACGACCTCCGCCAGCGTCTCGGTCTCGAGCGACGGGTCGACGCCCTCCTCCGAGGCGTAGGCCGGCAGCTCGCGCCCGTCGACCGTGCCCGCCTCGTACCGCGCACGCCGGCTGTTCGCCACCGGATCGCCCTCCCACAGCCGCGTCGCCCGCAGCACCAGGCCCTTCTCGTCGCGCAGATCGGCCGCCGTCAACGTCGCCGGAGCATTCATCGTCAGCACCGCCATCACCTGCAGCAGGTGACTCTGGATCATGTCGACCAGCGCCCCCGCGTGGTCGTAGTAGCGGGCCCGGTTCTCGAGACCGAGCTCCTCGTCGTAGACGATCTCGATGCTCTCGACGTGCGTGTTGTTCAGCATCGGCTCGATCAGCCGGTTCGCGAACCGTAGCCCGAGCAGGTTCAGCACCGTCGACCGCCCCAGGAAGTGGTCGACCCGGTGAACCTGGTCTTCGGGCACCAGCGCCAGCACCTCGCGGTTCAGCTTCTCGGCCGTCGCCAGGTCGGTGCCGAACGGCTTCTCGAGCGCCAGTGCCGTGCCCTCGGGCAGGTCGAGCTCGGCCAGGGCCGCGCAGCACTTCGCGGTGATCGCGGGCGGCAGCGCGAAGTAGATCGAAGGAGGCGCGGTGCACTCGCCGAGGAGCGCCCGCATCTGCTCGGCATCGGTCACGTCGACCGTCCGGTAGATCGTCGACTCGAGCAGCGCCTCGACCGCCGGGCCCGACGCCTCGACGCTCTCGAACGCCTCGGCGACGTGCGCGCGCCACGCGCTCTCGTCGAACTCCTCGGTGCCGGCGCCGACCAGCTGCACCCGCCGCTCGGACTCGTGCGTCAGCAGCCCGCCCAGGCCGGGCATCAGGAGGCGCGCAGCGAGATCACCGCTCGCGCCGAGGATCAACAGGGTCGCGGACTCGGTCGGCGCGTTCGTCATGCCTGCACGCTAGTCGGGAGGTGCGCTCGGCGCCCTCGCGCGCCTCCTCGTGCAGCCTGACACCCCGTTTTCGGCGCTACACCCGCATTCATCGGGGTGTTACGCGGGAAAAGGGGTGTTCGGCGAGGAGCGCGCGGCCGCCCGCGCGGGCCGACCGCCGCGCTGCACCCCGTTTTCGGCGCTGCACCCGCATCTATCGGGGTGTTGCGCGGGGAA
Source organism: Frigoribacterium sp. AC759 (assembly GCF_979256015.1). Lineage (NCBI taxonomy): Bacteria > Bacillati > Actinomycetota > Actinomycetes > Micrococcales > Microbacteriaceae > Frigoribacterium > Frigoribacterium sp. AC759. The sequence continues at coordinate 17,568 of NZ_CEEDMT010000015.1, forward strand.
GGGGGTGTTCGGCGGGGGCGCGCGGAGCGCAGCGCGCGTCAGCGCTTGCGCGTGGGGCGGAGCGAGAGCGACTCGACGGTGGCCCCGTGCGGCAGATCGACCACCAGGCGGACGGCGTCGGCGACCGACTGGGGCTCGAGGTAGAGCGCGGCGTCGTACTCGCCGCCCTCCTTCTCGACGAGCTCGTGCTGCATGTCGGTGTCGACCCGGCCGGGGTGGACCGAGCTGACCCGCACGCCGTTCGGACGCTCCTCCTCGCGCAGCGAGTCGGTCAGCGCCCGCAGAGCGAACTTGCTCGCCGCGTAGGTGCTGCCGCCGGGGCCGGCGGTCAGACCCGAGCCGCTGTTGATCGTGACGACCGTGCCCTGCGCGGTGCGCAGCGCCGGCAGCAGCTGCCGGGTCAGCTCGGCCACGGCGAAGACGTTGACCTCGAAGACGCGGCGCCAGTCGTCGAGGGCGGTGCGCTCGACCTCGGCGCCGCCGATCACACCGGCCGCGTGCACGACCACGTCGAGCGACTCGAGGGTCGGCGCCTCGAACGTGTCGCTCGCGAGGTCGGCGACCCAGGCGGTCGCGGACGGGAGCGACTCGACGATCGCGGCCACCGCCGCCTGCGAGCGGCCGTGCACGATCACGTGATGGTCGCGCCCGAGCTCACGGGCGACGACGAGCCCGATGCCGCGGGTCGATCCGGTGACGAGAGCGGTCTTCACGTGCGTGTGCCTCCAGGAGGGCGATGCGGTTCGGGGCGATGCGGGTCGGGTCGGCTCAGGTGCGGATGACGGGGATCTGCCCGGTCAGCATCGGCATCTCGCGATCGCTGAGCAGCCAGTGCTCGTCGGTCGCGGTCACCAGGAACGCGAGCGGCCCGGGTCGGCACACGACGATCGCGCCGTGGTCTTGATGTTGCAGCACCTGGTCGAGCGCGCCTCCGAGATCGCGGTCGTCTTCGGAGCCGCGCGACGTCACGACGGCGCATCGGCTCTCGGCGCCCATCGCCTGCAGCAGGCGCCGCATGCCCTCGGGGTCGCTGCGGTCGGGGCCGACCGGGTGCTTGGCGTTCATGTCGACCCAGTCGGCCGACTCGAGCACGGCGGCCAGACGCTCGTCGGCCTCGTCGGCGGCGACCTGGGCGAGGTCGTGGACGGTGCCGCGCTGGTCGGGTGCGGCGAACGCCTCGAGTGCGTCGATCACGGTCTGGGGGAGCGAGGCCACAGGGTCTCCTTCAGTTCTGGTCGTCCATCATCCCATCCACAGCCGCCGGACGTTTCAGCCGACGGGGGGAGGTTCTGCTGCGAAGATGACGGGGTGAACTCGTCTGCCACCCCACGCCCCGCCCTCGGGCTGCTCCTCGACGTCGACGGGCCGATCGCCAGCCCGATCACCCGCAGCATCGCGATCCCTGCCATCACGCGCGATCTCGTCGCCCTGGCCTCGGCCGGCATCCCGCTCGTGTTCAACACGGGCCGCTCCGACGCGTTCATCCGCGACGAGGTCGTCGTGCCGCTGATGGCAGCCGGTCTGCCCCGCGGCGCCCGCGTGCACGGCGTCTGCGAGAAGGGCGCCTCGTGGTTCTCGATCGGCCCCGAGCACGGCCCCGACGGCATGAGCGAGGTCGTCGTCGACGAGTCGCTCGCCATGCCCGCCGACTTCTCGGCCGAGATGGACTCCCTGGTCGCCGCCGAGTTCGCCGACCTCGTCTTCTTCGACCGCACCAAGCGCGCCATGGTCTCGATCGAGCAGCTCACCTCGGTCTCGTCGGCCGCCTACCTCGCGCGCCAGGCCGATCTCGACCGCAAGGCGATGGAGGCGCTGGTCGCCCGGGGCTTCGGCGTCCGCCGTCTCGACGACGTCCGCCCCGACGCCGACGGCGCCGTGCAGTGGCGCATCGACCCGACCATCATCTCGACCGACATCGAGTCCGTGCTGCTCGGCAAAGACCGGGGTGCCGAGCGCGCCCTCGAGCTGCTCGCCCTCGACGGCCCGCTGCCGATCAGCTGGCGCACCGTCGGCGACTCCCGCAGCGACTACGCCATGGCCGACTGGCTGCACGCCAACGGGCACGAGGTCGCCCACGTCGACGTGCGCCCGGCCGACGGTGTGCCCGTGACCCCGTACCCGGTGCTGACGAGCGCCAGCGACCTCATCCACGACGAGGCCGGGGCCGAGTTCCTGGCCGGCTGGGTCGGCGACCTGCGCGGCTGACGCGACCCGCGCCTCCTCGGCTCGCGCGACCCGCGACCCGCGACCCGCGACTGCGCGGCTGACGCGACCCGCGCCTCCTCGGCGAGCCGGCGGGTCAGCGGGGTCGGCGGGTCAGCGGGCGACGGTGTCGGTGACGCGCACGTCGTCGACCAGGCGGCGGATCGAGCCGTCGTCGCCGATCTCGACGAGCGCCCCGCCCCAGAACTGCAGGTCGGCGTCGGAGTCGAGCCTCCAGAGCGTGCGACCGCCGGAGAGATCGACACCGACCACGGTCGAGAACACGCGGTGACCGGCGATCGCGTCCGAGCTGTCGCTGCCGGCGACGTAGGCGACCGAGCGTGAGACGGCGACCACCGACGAGTCCGGGGGCACGTACGCCCGCATCCGCTCGGAGCCCGTCTCGGCGTCGAGCAGCAGCAGAGCCCGGTCGCCTGCGGGGTCGCCCAGCCCGGAGCCGCCCGCGCCCCGCCACGAGCGGGCGCTGAAGGTCTGCACGAACACGTCGTCGTCCCAGCGACCCGGGCGGGAGTCGCTGACGAGGGGGATGCCGCGGCTCTCACCCGTGCGCTCGACGACCCAGCGGTCGTCGCCCGTCTCGAGGTCGGCGCAGTGCACGCCCGTCCGGTCGGAGAACGCGACGCAGCCGCCGGTCACGACGGGCAGCCGGTCCTGATCGAAGGGGCGCCGCCAGCGCTCCGTGCCGTCGGGCGACCAGGCGGACACCTCGGCCCGAGAGTCCATGCCGCGCCCGAAGTCGACGACGAACACCGTGTCGCCGACCCCGTACGCCTGGGCCGAGGGCGACAGATCGTCGGCCCACGATCGCTCGTCGCCGGTCGCGCCGTCGATCACGGTGCCGGTGCCGCCGCTCACGACGAGCAGACCGTCGTCGAGCAGCACCGACGAGCTGATGTCCCCGGTCTGCTCGTCCGACCAGACCGGGGTGCCGAGGTCGTCGCGGCGGTAGAGCAGGGTGCGGGGGCCGCTCTGCGAGCCGAGGAGGGCCTCGGCCGCGGCGCCCGCGAGGGGGTCGTCCGAGTAGCCGTAGACGGGTGCCGGCGAGACGGAGACGAGCACGAGACCGTCGTCGGCGGCCTCGACGATCGGCGTCGCGTCGTCCGAGGTGGTGACGTCGGCGAGTGCGCCGGTCGCGAGATCGACGCGCGCGTAGCCCGAGGCGCCCCGCCCGTAGCCGTAGAGACCGGTCGTGCTGACGATCGCGTCGCCCCGGGCCTCGTCGACGAACGCCGCGAGCGTGCCGCCGCCCCCGCTGATCTCGGACACGTCGACCGACCAGCGCACCGTGCCGGCCAGCGGGTCGAGGCGCACGAGCCGCTCGGAGCGGCCGCGCTCGTCGTAGCAGCCCGTCTCGGTGTAGGCCAGCTGCGACGAGGTCGACACGAGCACGTCGGCGCCGACGGAGGCGAGCACCGAGTAGGTCAGGCAGCCGTCGGAGACCTCGGGCAGACCGAGCGCCGCGGTCGTCAGTCGCCACGGGCCGGGAGTCGGGCGGTGCCGCAGCTCGTCGACCACGAGCCCGTCGATCGGCCCGCCCGACGCCCCGCCGACGGGGTAGCCGGGCTGCGTGGCGAGACCGAGACCGATCACCGCGGCGGTGGCGACGACGAGCGCCGTGGCCGCGACGACGAGCCGGCGGCCGAAGGAGGCGCGGTGCCAGCGGGCGCGGAGGGCCCCGTCGACGCGACGGTCGCCCTGTCCGCCCACCCGCGCCTCCTCGGTGCCTCGTCGTCGTCGCCGTGCTGCTCGATGTTCAGCGTACGGGTGGGCGCCGGACGAGGAGGTGCGGGCTCGACAGGCGGCGGGCGCACCGCAGGTAGGCTGGTCGCGCTTCGACCACCCGCACCGCGCCTCCTCGGAAGGACACGTCATCGACGTCCTGATCATCTCGATCCTCGCGGTCGCGGCCGTCGCGCTCATCGTGATGCAGGCGGTCTACCGCCGGCGGGTGCTGCGTCGACGCGAGGCCGCGGGGCAGACCGTGCTCGGCAAGGGGCCGTTCATCCTGCTCGGCGTGATGGCGGCGTTCTTCGTGTTCGCGGTGTTCGTGTTCCCGGCGCTCGTCCGCGCGAGCTAGCCTCCGCTGCGCTGAGGGCTGCCCGCACAGCGCCAGAAGATGGACACGACGCCAGGTCTAAACCTGGCGCCGTGTCCACAACCTGGCGCCGTGGCATCAATGCGCGTCGGCGGTCGGCGGCACCACGTCGGCCTGCGTCCGCAACGCGTGCGCGACCCCGTCGGCGTCGACCGCCACGAGCGCGCCCGCCCAGAAGTCGAGCGTGCCCCGCGACGGCGACCGCTGCTGCCAGAGCCGCCGCCCGTCGGAGAGGTCGAACGCCGTCACCATCGTCTGCGAGAAGTCCTGGCCGACGTAGGCGTTCGAGAAGCCGACGGTCCGCGCCAGACCGGCGAGATACGAGAGCGCCGGCACCTCGGCCGAGAAGGTCGTCTCGCCCGTGGCCGGAGACAGGCCGAGCAGGGTCGTCGGATGCACCCCTTCGAGATCGGCCGTGCCCGCCTCGGCAGAGCCCGCATTGACGACGATCGTGCCCCCGCCGACGACCTGCTGATACGCGTCGACCCGTGCCGCGTAGTCGTCGTCGAGGTCGAGCACCCGCTTCCACCGACTGGCGCCGTCGTCGGCCGACAGGCACTCGAGCGTCGCGGGCGCCTGGTCGAGCACGATGCAGTCGTCGGTCACCGTCACCGTCTCGGTCAGTTCGAGCGGGGCCGACCAGACCAGCGCGCCCGACCGGTCGAGGGCCATGGCCTCGCGTTCGCCGGCACGGGTCGTGACCGTGGCCACGAGCAGATCGCGCGAGACCCCGGCGTTCTCGATCGTCGCGGCGCCACCGGGCACGGGGTGCTGATCCCCGCTGGCGGCGTCGATCACCACCGGGCCGTCCGTGCTCTCGACGACCAGGTACGACCCGAGCAGCAGCGGGGTGTCGCTGGTCCCGACGTCGCCGCTCCAGATCGCCGTGTCGGGGTCGTCGACGTCGACGAGGCGGTACGGGGTCGTCTCGCCGTCGCTGTACTCGAGGTCGAGGCCGCCGTCGGAGACGCGGTCGCGGGGCTGCAGTGCCACGAGCATGCGCCCCGAGGCGATTCCGGACATCTGCTGGGCGGGCCCGGCCTCGTCGTCGGCCCCGATGACGTCGGCGAGCACGGCGCCGCTGTCGAGATCGACCCGCACCGCGCGCGAGCTCGGCGCCGACTGCCCGACGACCGTGGCCAGCGGCCCCTCGTCGTCACGGAACATGTTCATGTACAGCCCGGACTCCCCGAGCCGAGAGGCGAGATCGACCACCCACCGGGCCTCGCCGGTCGCCGGGTCGACCCGGGCGAGCAGGGCGACCGAGCCGTCGCACCCGTCGTAGGCGGTCGCCGAGCTCACGATCACGGCGTCGCCCCCGATCTCGCCGACCGGTCGCATCCCCCGGCAGCCCTCGGGCAGCGGTGTGCCGTGGATCGCCGCGAGATCGGTGCTCCACAGCTCGCCCTCCGGCGCGATCCGCAGGTCGCCGAGCAGCTGGTCGCCCTCCGACCACTCGGGATAGACGGGCTGCGTGCCGACGCCGAGCGTCGTGACGACCGCGGTCGCGACGAGCAGGGCGGCGAAGACCGTCGCGACGCGACGCCCCGAGGAGGCGCGGTGCCAGCGACCCCGCAGCCAGCCCGTGTCATTCCCCATGGCGTCATCGTACGAGGGAAGGGCGCGCCTCCTTGTATGCTGGCGCGTCGTCCCCAGGCGGGGGCCGGCACCGTCGAACGAGGAGACGAGATGGCGAACCCCACGCCCACCCGCGGGCCCCGCAGCCTGTGGCGCACGAAGTCGGTCGAGTCGTCGATCGCCGACTCGAACATCGCCGAGAACGGCCTGAAGCGCACGCTCGGCACCTGGGATCTGACGCTCATGGGCGTCGCCGTGGCCGTCGGCGCGGGCATCTTCTCGGTCGGTGCGAACGCCGCCGCGAACTACGCGGGGCCGGCCGTCACGCTGTCGTTCATCCTCGCCGCGCTCACCTGCGGGCTCGCGATCATGTGCTACGCCGAGTTCGCGTCGACCATCCCGGTCGCCGGCAGCGCCTACACGTTCACCTACGCGACGATGGGCGAGTTCCTCGCCTGGATCATCGGGTGGGACCTCATCCTCGAGATGTTCACCGCCTCGGCCGTGCTCGCCAAGTACTGGGGCGTGTACCTCGCGTCGGCGTTCGAGACCTTCGGCATCGGCATCCCCGCGACCTTCATGCTGGGCGGCATCGAGGTCAGCTGGCCGGCGTTCCTGATCGTCGCCGTCTTCACCGCGCTGCTCGTCGCGGGCACGCAGCTGACCGCCCGCGTCGGCGCCGTCTTCACGATCATCAAGGTCGCGATCGTGCTCTTCGTGATCGTCGTCGGCTTCTTCTTCGTGCGCGCCGCGAACTACACGCCCTTCGTGCCCGCCGCCGAGCCGAGCGCGAACGGCGCCGGCGCGAGCGACACCTGGTCGCAGTCGATGTTCTCGTTCATGACCGGCGCGGCCCCCGCGCAGTACGGCGTCTTCGGGCTGCTCGCCGCGGCGTCGCTCGTCTTCTTCGCGTTCATCGGGTTCGACGTCGTCGCGACCAGCGCCGAAGAGGTCAAGAACCCGCAGAAGACGCTGCCCCGCGGCATCTTCCTCGGTCTCGCCGTCGTGACCGTGCTCTACGTGCTCGTCTCGATCGTGCTGACCGGCATGGTGTCGTACCGCGACCTGGCCGGCGAAGAGGACCCTTCGCTCGCGACCGCGTTCCGCCTCGTGGGCGCCGACTGGGCCGCCGGTGTCATCTCGGTCGGCGCGCTCGCCGGTCTGACGACGGTCATCATGGTGCTGCTGCTCGGCCTGTCGCGCATCGTGTTCTCGATGAGCCGCGACGGCCTGCTGCCCCGCTGGCTCGCGAAGACGAGCCCGACCCGCAAGACCCCGGTGCGCATCCAGGTCATCGCCGGAACGGTCGTCGCGTTCGTCGCCGCGTTCACCGACGTGGGAGTGCTCGAGGAGATGATCAACATCGGCACCCTCTCGGCGTTCGTGCTGGTCAGCATCGGCGTGATCGTGCTGCGTCGCAAGCGCCCCGATCTGCCGCGGGCGTTCCGCGTGCCGCTGTCGCCGGTGCTGCCGATCCTGTCGGCCGCGCTCTGCGTGTGGCTGATGCTGAACCTGACGACGCTGACCTGGGCGCGGTTCGCGGCCTGGCTCGTGCTCGGCGTGATCGTGTACTTCGCGTACGGACGGCGGCACTCGCGGGTCGGTCGGGGCGAGGACGCTTCGGCCGATGCCGGGGTCGGGACGTCGGCGGCGTCGGGGGTCGAGCGCCCGTAGCGCCCTTAGCGGCGGGCCTCGACTGCGAGGCCGTCGATTCTCAGGAGGCGCGGGTCCGGGTAGCCCCACCCGCGCCCCCGGCATCGGCCGAAGCGTCCTCGCCCCGACCGACCCGCGCCTCCTGCGTCCGTGCGTCCGGAGTGCGGACTCGGACGACCTGCGCCGGCCGGCAGGGTCAGACGACGCCCAGCTCGAGCAGGTCGAGCGTCTCGAGCACGAGGGAGACCTCGGTGCGACTGGTGTAGTCGGTGTGGATGTCGACGAAGACGACGCGGCCGTCGCCGTCGATGACGAGGACGGTCGGGAACGGGATCTCGGCCGACCCGTCGACGTTGTCGTCGGCCATGTCGAAGCCGAGCTCGCGCTGGGCGCCGCGGGCTCCGACGCTCGGCTCGGTCGCGATGCCGAGCGCGCGGCTGAGCACGTTGCCCGGGTCGGACAGCACGGTGAACTCGAGGTCGCCGGCGGCGACGGACTTCTCGGACCCGGCCGGCGTCTGCGGGCTGATGGCCACGAGCTCGACACCGCGCTCGCGGAGCGCCGGAAGCAGGTCGTCCTGATAGGTCTTCAGCGTGATGTTGCAGTAGGGGCACCAGGCGCCGCGGTAGAAGACCACGACCGCGGGAGATGCGCCGATCGCGTCGATGAGGGCGATGTCACGACCGGTGGGGGTGAGGAGCGCGGCGTCGACGATCTGGTCGCCCACGCGAACGGCGTCGGCCGGCACCCCGAGCGAGCGGAGGTGAGCCTGCTCGGCCTCGAAGATCGCCTCGAGGTCGGGGCCGATCTCGGCGTTGAAGGTCCGTTGGAAGTCGGCGACCTGCGTGGCGATGTCCTGGGACGTCATGTCGTCGTGGTCCTAACGGGTCGAGGCGCGAAGAGTCCCCTGAGCGTAGTGGAGTGCGCTGGTGCGGGGCCCGGGTGCGGGCCCGGGTGCACCGGGTGCCTCGACCGGGCCGTCGCGCCTGCGGGTCGGGAGGCGCGTGTCGGGTCGACCCGCGCCTCCTGCGGGTCAGGCCCCGGGCGTCTCGAGCAGGTCGAGCGCGGCGACGATCTCGTCGACCTCGGTCCGGGTCGTGTAGTCGGTGTGCACGTCGGCGAACACCACGGTGCCGTCGTGGTCGACGACCAGCACCGTCGGGAACGGGATGTCACCCGTCGCATCGGCGTTGCTGTCGGCGACGTCGAACCCCAGCTGACCGTGCACGGCACGCGCGTCGGCGCTCGGCTCGGTGCGGATGCCCAGCGCACCGCTGAACACGTTGCCCGGGTCGGACAGCACGGGGAACTCGAGCGAGCCGTTGGTCACCGACGCCTCGGACCCCTCGGGGGTCTGGGGGCTGATCGCGACCAGCGCGACACCCCGCTCGCGGAGCCGGGGCAGCAGCTCGGCCTGGTAGGTCTTCAGCGTCAGGTTGCAGTAGGGGCACCAAGCTCCGCGGTAGAAGACCAGCACGGCGGGGCCCTCTCCGACGGTCTC
>NZ_CEEDMT010000015.1:26717-49921 GCF_979256015.1 Frigoribacterium sp. AC759
TTCAGCGTCAGGTTGCAGTAGGGGCACCAAGCTCCGCGGTAGAAGACCAGCACGGCGGGGCCCTCTCCGACGGTCTCGGCGAGCGAGACCTCGTCGCCGGCGGGCGTGACGAGGGTCGCCTCGACGATCGTGTCGCCCGCCGCGACCGCGTCGTCGGGGGTGCCCGCGGCACGGAGGGCGCTCTGCTCGTCGGCGAACACCTTCGAGAACTCGGGCCCGATCTGCGCCGTGAACCCCTCGTCGAACTCGGTCACCTGGTCGGCGATGCGGGGGGTGGTGGGGGATTCGGCGTTCGACATGGTCGTCCTCTCGGCGGTGAGCGGCACGTCGGGTACGTGCAGTTCGGCTGCGGCCGATCGTAGGCAGGCGAGCTGGGCGGGCGGCCCGGGTGCGTCACGCGGCGTCACACGCCGCGTCGTACGCGGCGGCGGTCGCGGCGGTGGCGGCGGTGGCGCGGCGGCGGCGCACGTGCTGGCGACCGCGCATCGACGTCGCGCGCACAGACGTCACTCGCACCCGCGCATCAGCTCTGGCAGTGCGGGCACCAGTACGTGTCACGCAGCTCGAGCTCGCTCTCGCCGAGGGTCCCCCGGAGGATCTTCGTGCCGCAGCGCAGGCACGGCTTGCCGGCCCGCCCGTAGACCCAGTCGGTCACGCCTCGGAGGTTGCCGGTCGTCGTGCGGTCGACGCGGTCTCTGTTGGCGAGGATCAGGCGGTGCGCGAGGTCGATCAGCTTGGGCCGGTTCTCGACCTCGCCGACGGGACGCGTGGGCAGCACACCCCGCAGGAAGCACAGCTCGTTGCGATAGACGTTGCCGACGCCGGCGAGCACCCGCTGATCGAGCAGAGCCAGACCCACCTCGCGCCCGGGGTCGGCCTCGAGGTTCGCGAGCGCCGTCGCGGCGTTCCAGTCGGGGCCGAGCAGGTCGGGGCCCAGGTACGCGACGACGCTGTCTTCGGGGTCGCGGGCGACCAGCTCGACCAGGCCGAGATCGAACCCGACGGCGACCCACTCGGCCGTCTCGAGCACGACCCGCGCCTGGTAGGCGGGGCGCCGCCATTTCGTGCCGTGGCGGTACACGTGCCACGACCCCTCCATCTTGAGGTGCGTGTGCAGCGTCAGGTCGCCGATGTGGTGCAGCAGGTGCTTGCCCCGCGGGATGACGTCGTCGACGACCTCGCCGGTCAGATCGACGGTCGCGAACGCCGGCACCCGGAAGTCGCTCGCCGTCAGCGTCTGCCCGTGCAGCACCGCGTCGAGGTTGGTCGCGGCGCGGTAGACGGTGTCTCCTTCAGGCATCGGTCACGACCTCAATCGGATGCCGCTGGGGGTGGGCGCGAAGCCGGCGTCCCGCAGGGCGTCGCCGAGGGCGGTGCCGAGCACGAACTCGCCGTCGACCCGCTCGATGGCGAGCTTCTTCAGACGCGTCCGCACCGTCGAGGCCAGCGACGCGGCCGCCAGGGCCAGCTCGCGCTCGTCGGGCTCGCCGAAGGTCAGCACGGTCTTGCCTCCCCGCTCGACGTAGACGGTCAGCCGTCCGTCGACCAGCACGACCAGCGAGCCGGCCTTGCGCCCGGGGCGGTGACCCGATCTCTTCTTCGTCGCCGTGCCTCCTGCATCGACGGCCGTGCGATCGCCGGCCCCACGGACGACGGACGAGGAGGCGCGGGTCGCGTCGACCGCGGAGCCCGCCTCGCCCCGCGCCCCGGCCCCCGTCGCCGTGGTCGCCGCCGCAGCGGAGGCCGCCTCGGTCGCGCTCGCCGCCGCGCGGGCCGCCTCGTCGGCGGGGGCGCCGTCGAGTGTCTGCCCCGGCCAGGGTAGTGCGGCGCCGTACGGGTTCGCGGGGTCGGTCGCCGCGAGCGTGACCACGGGCACGTCGAGCTGGCGACCGGCGGCGACGAGGGTGTCGTCGTCTCGGCGGTCGCCCTCGTCGCGGATGAACGAGCGGAGGCGGTCGACGGTCGGGCCGGTGGCGAACTGCGCCGCCCCGAGCCCCTCGATGAAGTAGCCGCGGCGGGCGCGACCGGTCTCTTCGAAGCCGCTGAGCACCTTGTACGCCGTCGAGAAGCCGCCCCGCACGCCCTCGTTCACGACGGCGCCGCGCGTGACGACGCCGTGGCGCTCGAGCAGGATCTCGGCCGTCGCCGCGGCCCGGATGGTGCCGTCGGGCTCGGCCAGCGGCAGCAGCGACCAGCGACCGCCCACCGTCGGCGGACCGGCCTGGCGGGGCATCGCGATGCGACCGCGGCTGCGGTACGACGACCGCGAGCGGGTGGGTGCACGGGGCCGGGGGGCCTTGCCGCCGCCGACCTGGGTGCGGAGCGGTGCGAAGGTGTCGTTGGTGATCTGCCCGGCCCAGACCAGCTGCCAGATGGCGGTGACGAGCGCGTCGTCGTCGGTGCTGCCGACCGCGTCCGAGAGCTGACGGAAGAAGTAGGCGCCGCCGCCCGCGAGCGCCGCCAGCACCTCGCGCTGGAGGTCGTCGGTCTCGGCACCCGACGGCTCGGGCAGGGTGACCTGCGCACCGTCGGCGAGGTGCAGGCTGACCCAACCGTCGTTGCCGGGCAGGGTGCCGGTGCCCGACCAGATGATGTCGCCGGTGGCGGTGAGCTCGTCGAGCATCGCCGGGCTGTAGTCGGTGATGCGGGCGGGGAGGATGAGGGACTCCCACGCGGAGGCGGGCAGCGAGACCCCGCTCAGCTGGTCGACGACCTGCAGCACCCCGTCGAGCCCGCGCAGCCCCGAGCCCTTCAGCCCGGTGGCGACGTGCTGCCACGCGGGCAGGAACCTGCCGAGCGTCTCGGGCGCCACCGGCTCGACCTCGTGTCGCAGCGCGGCGAGCGACTTGCCGCGGAGGCGCCGCAGCACCTCGGCATCGCACCACTCGCTGCCCTGCTGGCGCGGTCGGAACTCGCCCTCGACGACACGGCGCTGCGTCGCGAGCTTGCGGAGGGCGTCGAGCACGACGGCGCCGCCGAGGCCGAGCCGCTCTGCGACCATGGCCGAGGTGAAGGGCCCGTGGGTGCGCGCGTACCGGCCGACGAGATCGCCGAGGGGGTCGTCGACGGGCTCGACGAACGCGGTCGGCACCCCGATCGGCAGGGCGACCCCGAGGGCGTCCCGGAGGCGCGAGGCGTCTTCGATGCCCGCCCAGCGCACGACGCCGGAGTGGGTGAAGCGCAGCACGCGATTCGACCAGGCGAGATCGGTCAGGGCCGTCTCGAGGGAGCGGTGCGCGTCGTCGCGGGCCGCGACGTCGCCGGTGACGAGCGTGGCCGCGAGCCAGCTGCGGTCGATGATCTCGTCGGTGGTGAGCGGGCCGAGCAGACGCAGCAGGTCGACGACGCCCTCGATGTCGCGGGCGCGCCGGTCGGGGGCGAGTCGCTGCAGCTCGAGCTCGTGCTGATCGATGACGTCGGCGTCGAGCAGCTCGCGCAGCTCGGCGCGCCCGAGCAGCTCTTGCAGCAGCGTCGAGTCGAGCGACAGGGCCGCGGCACGGCGCTCGGCGAGGGGCGAGTCGCCCTCGTACATGAACGCGGCGACGTAGCCGAAGAGCAGCGACCGCGCGAAGGGCGAGGGCACCTCGGTCTCGGTCTCGACGATGCGGACGGTGCGGCTGGCGAGGTCGCGCGTGAGGCTCATCAGTGCGGGGAGGTCGTAGACGTCTTGCAGCACCTCGCGCACCGCCTCGAGCACGATCGGGAACGACGGGTACTTGCGGGCGACGTCGAGCAGCTGCGACGAGCGCTGACGCTGCTGCCAGAGCGGTGAGCGCTTGCCGGGGTTGTACCGCGGCAGCAGCAGGGCGCGGGCGGCGCACTCGCGGAACCTCGACGAGAACAGCGCCGACCCGCCGACCTCCTCGGTGACGATGTCGTCGAGATCGTCGAGCTCGAACGAGAAGAGCTCGGCCCCCGGAGGCTCGGCGTCGGTGTCGGGGATCCGCACGACGATGCCGTCGTCGGCGGCCATCGCCCCGCCGTCGACCCCGAGCTGGTCGCGGATGCGCGCCGACACGGCGAGGGCCCACGGGGCGTGCACCTGCATGCCGTAGGGCGAGTGGAGGATGAGGCGCCAGTCGCCGAGCTCGTCGCGGAACCGCTCGACGACGAGCGTCGTGTCGGTCGGCACGTACGAGGTGGCGGCCTTCTGCTCGGTGAGGAACGCGATGAGGTTGCGGGCGGCGCGCTCGTCGAGTCCGCCGGCGGCGACCCGCGTCGTCGCGTCGGCCTCGCTCGAGTTGGAGAGCTCGCGGATGTAGCCGCCGATCGCCTTGCCGAGCTCGGCCGGGCGGCCGATGCCGTCGCCCTTCCAGAACGGGACGCGACCGGGCTGGCCGTAGGCGGGCGACACGAGCACGCGGTCGTGGGTGATGTCTTCGATGCGCCAGCTCGTGGCACCGAGGGCGAAGACGTCGCCGACCCGCGACTCGTAGACCATCTCCTCGTCCAGCTCGCCGACGCGCGCGGCCTTCTCGCCCACCATGAAGACGCCGAAGAGACCCCGGTCGGGGATGGTGCCGCCGCTCGTCACGGCGAGACGCTGGGCGCCCGGTCGGCCGGTGAGGGTGCCGTGCACGCGATCCCACACGATGCGGGGGCGCAGCTCGGCGAACTCGTCGGAGGGGTACTTGCCGCTGAGCAGGTCGAGCGTCGCGTCGTAGGCCGAGCGGGGCAGAGTCGCGAAGGGGGCGCTGCGTCGGACCGTCTCGAACCACTCGTCGGCGTCGAGCTCGTCGAGCGCGACGGCGGCGACCGTCTGCTGCGCGAGGACGTCGAGGGGGTTGGTCGGCACGCGCAGCTCTTCGATCAGGCCGGCGACCATGCGCTCTGCGGCGACGGCGGAGTGGATCAGGTCGGCGCGGTGCTTGGGGAACAGCACGCCCCGCGACGTCTCGCCGACCTGGTGCCCGGCGCGCCCGACGCGCTGCAGACCGCTCGCGACCGACGGCGGTGACTCGACCTGGATGACGAGGTCGACGGCGCCCATGTCGATGCCGAGCTCGAGCGAGCTGGTCGCGACCACGCATCGCAGCCGACCGCTCTTCAGGTCGTCTTCGATGAGCGCCCGCTGGTCTTTCGACACCGACCCGTGGTGGGCGCGTGCGAGCAGCGGATCGGAGCCCGAGGTCTGCCCCGAGCCGCCCATCAGCTGCGCGGGCGCCCCGCCGCCGACGGCGGGGTTGCGAGTCGGAGGGGAGGGTGCGAACGGGTCGACGACCGCGTCGGCACGCGCTTCGGACGCGTCGCCGACCGCAGAGCCGCCGTCGGCGCCGAGCACAGGGCCGTCATCGGTGCCGAGCGCCACGCCGCCGCCGCCGGCCGAGACCAGCTGGCCCCGTGCCTCTTCGGTGGCCCGCACCGCGGTCTCGAGGTCGCCGCCCTGGCGTTCGATCCAGATGTCGTTGAGTCGTGCGGTCAGGCGCTCGGCCAGCCGCCTCGAGTTCGAGAAGACGATGGTCGACCGGTGCTCGGCGATCAGATCGACGATGCCCTCCTCGACGTGCGGCCAGATCGACCCCTGAGGCGCCGCGCCCGCCGCCGAACCCTCGAGCGGTGCGGCCGTGCCGAGCTCGGTCATGTCGTCGACCGGCACGACGACCCGCAGGTCGAACTTCTTGTCGGCGCGGGGGTTGACGATGGTGACCGGCGCCGGGCCGGCCAGGAACCTCGCGACCTCTTCGGGCGGACGCACCGTCGCGCTGAGGCCGATGCGCTGGGCCGGTTTGTCGAGCAGGGCGTCGAGTCGCTCGAGCGAGAGGGCGAGGTGGGCGCCCCGCTTGGTCGACGCGACCGCGTGGACCTCGTCGATGATGACGGTCTGCACGCCCTTGAGCGTCTCGCGCGCCTGCGAGGTGAGCATCAGGTAGAGCGACTCGGGTGTCGTGATGAGGATGTCGGTCGGGGTGCGGGCCAGCCGCCCGCGATCGCTCGAGCTGGTGTCGCCCGAGCGGACGCCGACCGTGATGTCGGGTGCCTCGGTGCCGAGTCGCCGGGCCGTCTGCGTGATGCCGACCAGAGGCGACCGGAGGTTGCGCTCGACGTCGACGCCGAGGGCCTTGAGAGGGGAGATGTAGAGGACGCGGGTGCGGTGCAGCTTCTCTTCGGGCGGGGGCGTCGACGCCAGCGAGTCGATCGACCAGAGGAACGACGCCAGGGTCTTGCCCGACCCCGTGGGCGCGATGACGAGTGCGTGGTCGCCCTGGCTGATGGCCGCCCAGGCGCCCTCTTGCGCGCGGGTCGGCGCGGCGAACGCCCCGCGGAACCACTCGCGGGTGGCGGGGGAGAAGCGGTCGAGCACGTCGTTCATCGGTGCCATCTTGCTCCGGACCACTGACATTCCGTCTCACGCGCCTCCTCGGGGTCTCGACGAGTCACGACACGTCGCGCGCCCCGACTCCCTCGCGGCGGGTCGTGACTCCCCGACCGACCGTCGCGGGGCGCGGCCGGCGGCCCGGCTACGGTGGTCGCATGCCCCCCGCGCTCCGCATCGACCCGTCCGCCGGCCCCGGCCGTCGAGCGACGAGTCGCGGATGACCCGCCGAGGAGGCGCGGCTCTCCGCCGCGGGCAGCTGGCCGTCAGCAAGGCGCTCGCCTTCGCCTCGGCGCTCGCCCTCCTCGTCGGTCTGGTGCGGATCCTGCAGGCGCACGTCGTGGCGGGGGCGGCCTTCGTCGTCATCGCCGTCGCGCTGATCGCGGTCGCGTTCGCACTCGCCCGGGCGGCGACCCGGCGTCGCTGAGCCGACCCGCTCCTCCTCGGCCCGGTGTCGGCGGCACCGCCTACGCTGGCCGCATGCACAGTCGCACACTCGGCCGCACCGGCCGCGAAGTATCCGTCATCGGCCTCGGCACCTGGCAGCTCGGAGCCGACTGGGGTGACGTCACCGAGAGCGACGCGCTCGAGGTGCTGGGCGCCTCCGTCGAGGCGGGGGTCACCTTCTTCGACACCGCCGACGTCTACGGCGACGGGCGCAGCGAGCAGATCATCGGCCGGTTCCGCGCCGCGAACCCCGAGGTCGACGTCACCGTCGCGACCAAGATGGGCCGCCGTCTCGACCAGCTGCCGGCCAACTACGTCCGCCAGAACTTCATCGAATGGACCGACCGCTCGCGCCGCAACCTCGGCGTCGACACCCTCGACCTCGTGCAGCTGCACTGCCCGCCCACGCCCGTCTTCGAGAGCGACGCCGTGTACGACGCGCTCGACGAGCTGGTCGCGAACGGCGCGATCGCCGCCTACGGCGTCAGCGTCGAGGAGACGGCCCAGGCCCTCACCGCCATCGCCCGCCCGAATCTCGCGACCGTGCAGATCATCCTCAACGCGTTCCGGCTGAAGCCGCTCGACGAGGTGCTGCCCCGAGCCGAGGAGGCGGGGGTCGGCATCATCGCCCGCGTCCCGCTGGCCAGCGGTCTGCTCTCGGGCAAGTACACGACCGAGACGACCTTCGCCGAGAACGACCACCGCAGCTACAACCGCAACGGCGAGGCGTTCGACCAGGGCGAGACCTTCAGCGGCGTCGACTTCGAGCAGGGCGTCGCCGCGGCTCGCGAGTTCGCCGAGTCGGTGCCCGAGGGCGTCACCGTGCCCCAGGCGGCCCTCGCCTGGATCGTCGACCAGCCCGGCGTCAGCACCGTCATCCCCGGCGCCCGCAACGTCGAGCAGGCGCGCGCCAATGCCGCGGCCGGCGAGGTCACGCTCGACGAGGGGCTCGACTCCGAGGTCGTCCGCATCTACGAGAAGTACTTCCGCGAGGCCGTGCACCCGCGCTGGTAGCGCGCCCGGCTGTGCGCCGCTGAGCGCCGCCCGGCCGTGCCGGGCAGTCCCCGTCACACCTCGTATCCGGCGTGACACCCCGAGACGGCTGTGCGCCGCTGAGCGCCGCCCGGCCGTGCCGGGCAGGCCACGTCACACCTCGTATCCGGCGTGACACCCCGAGAACGCGGGGTGTGGGGCCGGTTCCGGGGTGTGGCGCGTGCGGGGCTAGCCGTGGGGGCGGTACACCCGCAAGGCCCGGGGCAGCAGGCGCACCTCGTAGCGGTACCCGTCGCGCTCGGCGGTCTCGGGCAGCGAGGTGTCGCCTTCGCCGTCGTGCGCGATCGCCGGGCGGAGCGCCCCCGCGACGGTCACCGCGAACCGCGAGGTGACCTCGGTCGAGAACGCCTCCTTCTCGGGCAGAAGACCGAGGAGGCGCAGGGTCGCCGTGCTCCTCGGGCCGAACGCGAGCGACGACAGCGCCCCGATACGGCCGAGTCTCGAGCCGGACGACAGGGTGCGGACCTCGAGCGAGCCGTCGTCGAGGGCCCGGCGCCGCATGGGCGAGACGACGTCGTCGTCGTTGCGCCCGACCCCGACGAAGACCGACCACGCCGTGCGCGCGGCCCCCTGGCGCACGGGGCCGCCATCGACCGTCGCATCGGCGCCCGGCGCACCGGCGCCCGGCGCACCGGCGCCCGTCGCACCGGCGCCCGCATCGGCGCCCGCCGCACCGGCGCTGGCCGCACCAGCGCCACCGCGGCTCACCGCATCGCCGTCCCGCTCGAAGGTCACCGTGCGCCCCCGTCGCAGGATCTGCACCCCGGACACGAGCCCGGCCACGCGCTTGCCCAGCCGCCCTTCGAGTCGGTCACGCTCGGCGAGGTAGTCGGCGTAGACGCCGAGGGCCGTGGCGTTGATCGCGAGGTGGTGCGGCTCGCCGTCGACGTCGACCGCGGCGACGTCGACCCGCGCACCGGTGCCGGCGGCGAGGGCGGCGACGGCGGTCTCGACCGAGTCCGTGCCGACCGCGCGGGAGAAGTGATCGAAGGTGCCGCCGGGCACGACGAGCAGCGGCAGATCGTGCTCGAGCGCGACGCGGGCGGCGGTCTCGACCGTCCCGTCGCCGCCGACGACCGCGAGCACCCGCGGAGGATTCCGCCGCCGCAGTTCGGCGGCGACCATCTCGCCGAGGTCGGTGTCGCCGAGCGACCGGAACCGCGCCTCCGGAAGCCGCTTGCGCAGCAGGGTCACGGGGTCTCGCCGACGAGCAGCCCCCGACGCCCCGTTCGAGACGACGAGCACGCCTTCGCCGCGCGACGACGCGGGCAGTTCGATCGGTTCGCCGGCCAGAGCGGCCGGACCGACGGGGTGCGCCGGAACGGGCAGCACGAGCCGTCCCGCGACCGCGACCCCGGCGCCGAGCAGCGCGCCGCCGACCACGTCGGACAGCCAGTGGGCGCCGACCTTCAGCCGCGAGTACGACACGGCGGCGGCCAGCGGAGCGAGCACGAGACCGGTGCGGGGCGACTCGAGCGCCACCCCGGTGACGAACGCGATCGCGCTGGCGGTGTGGCCGGAGGGGAAGGAGGCGCTCCGAGGCTGGCGACGCAGCTGACGGCCGATGGGCACGTCGTCGAGCAGAGGCCGCGGACCCCCGACGAGGTTCTTGCCGACCGCGTTGGCGATCAGGCTGGCCATCCCGAGCGAGAGCGCGCCGCGCGAACCGGCCCGGCGGTTGCCGACGAGCAGCAGCACGGCGGCGGTCGTCAGCCAGAGCGTGCCGTGGTCGGCCGAGTGCGAGAGGCGCTTCCAGGCCCGATCCGATCGGGGGTGCCGCTCGCGTCCGTTGATCAGGTTCGCGGCCGCGCGGTCGACACGGCGCACGCCCATCGGCAGGGTGATGACGGGGAGGATCCGTCGTCGGGCGGCAGGGACGTCGTGGTCGGGGAGCACCCGTCCACCGTACCCGGGGTCGCCTGGCGCTCGGTCGCGCGTCGGGCTGTGCCGATCGAGTGGTCGGAAGATGCTCTTCCGGGCGCCGGCAAGAGCATCTTCCGACCACTCGACGACGGGCGCCGCATGAAGGAGGACCAGCCGCGCCGGGTCAGGCGTGCCGCGCGCCCTCGCCGGCGATCACGGTCCGGTACCCCTCGCGGAACGTCGGGTACGCGAACGCGAACCCCGTCGCCCGCAGCCGCGCGTTCGAGAGCCGCTTGTCGCCGCCCGCCTGCCGCCCCGTGGGAGGCGCGCTCGGGGGAGCCTCGACCCCCAGCTCGTCCGCGAGGAACAGCAGCACGTCGTCGAGCCGGACGGGCTCGTCGTCGACGCCGAGGTAGACGGACTCGGGCTGCGAGACGGTCGTCGTCAGGTGCACGATCGCGGCGGCGGCGTCGTCGCGGTGGATGCGGTTCGTGTGCGGCGACCCCCCAGGCCGGTCGGACAGCGTGGCCGCACCGCTGCGCACCTGCTCGATCAGTCGCTCGCGACCGGGCCCGTAGACCCCGCCGAGCCGCAGCAGCACCGCCTCGGGAGCCCGTTCGCGCAGCAGCCGCTCGGCCTCGAGCAGCACGTCGGCGGTCGGCGTCCCGCCGCGCGCCGGGGTCTCCTCCGTCACGAGTCCGCCGTCGGCGACGTCGTAGACCGCGGTCGACGAGACGACGAGGAGGCGCGGGTCGGCCGCCGACGCCGCGATCCCGTCGAGCACGTGGCGCAGCCCGTCGACGTAGGTGGCGCGGTACTCGCCCGGCGTGCGCGAGCCGGCCGCCAGAGCGACGACGACGACCTCGGTGTCGTCGTCGACCACGGGGGTCTCGCGACGGAGGTCGACCGAGCGACCCTCGATGCGGGCGGGCAGCAGGTCGGCGCGGCGGCGGAGTCCGACCACGCGATGGCCGTCGGCGGCGAACCGCAGACCCGCCTCGGTGCCCAGGTCGCCGCAGCCCGCGATCAGAACGCTCATGCTCCGAGGCTATCCCTCGCGCGCCTCCTCGATCCGTGCCGGGGGCGCGGCGGCGTGCGCGTCAGAGGAGGTCGAGGGTCGCCTGGTCGCGCTCGCCGCCGAAGTACTTCGTCAGGGCGCGCCCGAACCGCGACTCGGCGGGCTCCGCCTGCGCGAAGAGAGTCAGCGACGAGCGCGCCTTCAGCGCATCGACACCGCCGAACACCGCCTCGGCGTCGGAGGTCGGCAGGGCGAGCAGCACGTCCACGCTCTCGCACAGCCGCGGCCCGAGCAGGGGGTGCGCCAGGTACGCGCGGGCCTCGCCGATCGACCCGATCGCGTAGTGCTGCGCCGTCGCACTGCGACCCAGCCCCGCGATCTGCGGGAACACGAACCACATCCAGTGGCTCGCCTTGCGACCGCCGCGCAGCTCGGAGAGGGCGCGGTCGTAGGTGCCGTGCGCCTCCTGGGCGGTGACGAAGCGGGCGAGGTCGAACGGGTCGGTGGCGACGTCGGCGTCGCCTTCGCGGCTGTGCGGGTCGGGGTCGTGGGTGTCGCTCATCGCTCTGTTCTACGCGTCACCGGACCCGCTAGTCTGGTCGGCTGCCCATGGGGCGGCGCGCATCGACCGCACGCACCTGCGGCCGGAAGGCCCGACATGACCCCGACCGACCCGACCCCAGCCGCCGACCCGACCGACCCGACGCCCGCCGCCGACCCGACCGACCCGACGCCCACCGACCGAGCACCGATCGTCATCGAGCGCATCACCATCCCCGAGACGATCGACTCGCCCGATGCCGCCGACTTCGTCGAGACGGTCGCCGTCGAGAACGCGATCCGCGCCGACGCGATCGGCTCCGACGACCTGGCCTGGCTGCCCGACGAGCAGCTGCCGAACTGGCTCGACGCCTACAAGGACATGCGGTGGTACGTCGTCCGCGACGCCGGGCGCATCGTCGCGACCGGGTCGTACGAGAGCCGACTCGACGGCGACGGCGCGAGCACCGCCTACGTCGACGTGATGGTGCTCCCCTCGCACCGGCGCCGGGGGATCGGCTCGGCGCTGCTCGCCCACGTCGAGGAGGTCGCGCGCCGCGAGGGCCGGACCCAGGCGATCGCCTACGTGCGGTCGACCGGCGAGGCCGAGCCGCGCCTCCTGCCCCCCACCGGTGCCGGGTCGGTCGGCGCAGGCGATGCGGCCGTGCAGCTGCTGCAGGGCGCCGGCTGGGTGCTCGGGCAGGTGGTGCGCTGCAGCCGCCTGGTGTTGCCGGTGGACGAGGAGGCGCTGGCCGGCATCCGAGACCGCGCCCGCGCCGCCGCCGGAGACGACTACCGACTGCACACCTGGGTCGGACGCTCACCCGAGCGGTGGCTCGACGACCTCGCCGCGCTCGAGACGCGGATGAGCACCGACGCCCCCTCGGGCGGGGTCGACGAGCCGGAGGACGTCTGGACTCCCGAGCGGTTCCGCGACGCCGAGGAGAAGGCGCTCGCCGGGCCGCGGACGCGCTTCACCGCCGTCGTCGAGCACGTGCCGACCGGGCGGCTGGCGGGATTCAGCCAGCTCGAGGCGCCGGCCGAGCGGTCGCGACCGGCGTTCCAGCAGGACACCCTCGTGCTGCGCGAGCACCGCGGCCACCGACTCGGCTGGCTGCTGAAGATCGCGACGACCGACCTGCTCACCGCCGAACGGCCCGGCCACCCGGGCGTCTTCACCTTCAACGCCGAGGAGAACCGCCCCATGCTCGACGTCAACGAGGCCGTCGGCTTCGTCCCCTTCGAGTACGAGGGGGTGTGGAGCAGGAGGCTCAGGCCGTGAAGTCGGCGCTGATCGTCGCGGTGACCTCGATGTCGGCGGGGTGCAGATCGTAGACCACCGAACCGCCGTCGTCGAGCATCGAGGCGGCCATCAGCGAACGGGACGAGCCGAAGCCGAGGTGACCCGCGCCTCCTGCACCTCCTTCGCCCGGTCGAAGCCCCGGCTCGTAGACGGCCTGCAGCACGGGGCTGCCGAGGCCCAGCGCGTCGGCGTAGTCGGAGGCGCGCGCCACGGCGTCGGCGACCGCGGCGAGACGGGCGTCCTGTTCGACCTCGGCGCGACGCGCGTGACCGAGCGACCACTCGATGCCGTCGATCGACACGCCCTCGACGTGCGCGAGCTCGCCGACCCAGTCGGCCAGCGCGGCGAAGTCCTGGAACCGCACCTCGATCGTCGACCGCGTGCGGTACCGGACCGAGGAGGCGCGGCTCCCGTCGGGCGAGGCAGGCTCGGTCACGAGACCGACCGACACCGAGCGCGCCGTCCACCAGGTGGCCGCGCCCTGCCGGCGCAGCACCGTCGCCTGCTCGGTGACCCGGTTGTGCACCGCGATGCCCTCGTCGACGACGGCCGCGCGGTCGTCGCCCTCGAGCTCGACCGCCAGCCGGAGCAGGCCCCGCTCGGCGTGATGACGGTGCGTGACGGTGCCCGAGACGACGATGTCGGCCATGTCTCCGCCGCCCCCTAGACGACCAGGTCGGTGCTGTCGGGCGCGTGCGTGCCCTCGGCGGTGACCGGGTTCGTCACCCTCGAGATGAACGCGTTCAGGTCGTCGAGCTCGTCTTGCGAGACGCCGTGGGCGAGCTCGGCGTAGACCTCGACGTCGGCGTCGGCGTGCTCGCCGAGCCACTCGACGGTGCGGGTCACGGCGTCGATCGGAATGACCTGGTCGGCGTCGCCGCGACCGTAGAAGACGGCGGGGCGCACCCGCGCGAGGGCGGCGTCGGCGTCGGCCGAGGCGGGGTCGGCGACCACGAAGCCGGCCAGCACGGCCGCGAATGTGAAGCGCTCGGGCGCGCGACGCAGCAGCTGCAGCGAGAGCGATCCGCCCTGTGAGAAGCCGAGCAGGCTGACGCTCGTGTACGACCCGGTCAGCGAGTCGAGCCAGTCGAGGACGGCTGTCGCCGCCTCGTCGACCGGCGCGGGGTCGGGCGAGCCCGGCAGAGCGAGCGGGTACCACGAGAAGCCGTCGCCGTGGGGGAGGGGCGCTCGCAGCGAGGCGATCGCGAAGGCCTGCGGCAGATAGGGAGCGAGACCGATCAGATCGCCCTCGTGCGAACCGACCCCGTGCAGCAGCACCAGCAGCGGCCGGCCGTCGCGCTCGGACTCGTCGACGGACCACGTGACCACGGAGGGATCGATCTGCACCATGGCCAGAGCCTATCCAGCGCCACCGTCGTCGTGTTCGCCCGTAGCGTTTTCGTCACCCGACCGTCACACGGGGTTGGTAGACATGCCCCATGAGCTCCGTGCAGACCCCTGACCCCAATCCCGGCTGGCTCTCGGAGGAGGAGCTCTTCCAGATACGTCAGCGGCTGCCGATCCTGTACGTCGAGGCGGTCCCGGTGCGGGTCGACGGCATGGGCGTCGTCACCGAGGTGGGCGTGCTGCTGCGCGCCTCGTCGGAGGGCTCGATGTCGCGCATGCTCGTCTCGGGCCGCGTGATGTACGGCGAGAGCCTGCGCACGGCGCTCTTCCGCCACCTCGAGAAGGACCTCGGGCCGATGGCGTTCCCGCAGCTGCCGCTGTCGCCCGTGCCGTTCCAGGTGGCCGAGTACTTCCCGCTGCCGGGGTCGTCGGTCTACACCGACGCACGTCAGCACGCCGTGTCGCTCGCCTACGTCGTGCCGGTCACGGGCACCTGCGACCCGCGCCAGGACGCCCTCGAACTCACGTGGTTGACGCCGCACCAGGCGGCGAGCGATGATGTGGCCGCCGAGATGGAGGGCGGGCGCGGTGCTCTGCTGCGCAGCGCCCTCGCCTCCGTCGGCGCCCTGCAGTAACCCGCCGCGCCCGCGCCGTCGCGCCGCCGCGCCGGCGCTCGTTCGCTGCGACACCTCGAAAGCCGCGCTACACCCGCATTCATCGGGGTGTAGCGCGGCTTTCGGGGTGCTGGGCCCGTCATCCACAGCCGAGGAGGCGCGGGTGGCGCCGTGCGGATCACATGCGTCATGCTCGACCCGTGCTCGAAACGCTGATCCGCCGTGACTCCGTCATCCGATCGGGCGGCGACAGCTCCACGATCGAGCGCGACGCCCGGCGAGGGCTTCTGCGGCGGGTCGCACCCGGCGCCTACGTGCCCACTCCGGTCTGGCAGGCGCTCACGGCCGCCGAGCGCCATGTCATCCGGGTGCACGCCGTCGTGCCGCGGTTCGGCGACGAGGTCGTCGTCTCGCACGAGTCGGCGCTGGCGCTCCGCGGCTTCCCGCTGCTGGGGGACTGGCCCGAGCGCGTGCACGTCATCGACCCCCGGCGTCATCGCGACAAGGTCGGCCCCTGGGCGCATCAGCACGCCGGGCCGGTCGTCGGCGCCGAGGTCGATGTCGTCGACGGTCTGCGCGTCGCGGTGCCTCGTCAGGCCGCCGTCGACGCCGTGAGGCGACACGATCTCGCGGGCGGCGCCGTGATCCTCGACCACGGTCTGCGCACCGGCGCCTTCTCGCGAGCGGAGCTCGAGGCGGTGGCGGCCCGGCGGCCCGGCGTTCCGGGCAGTCGACGCGCCGCGGCCGCGATCGCCTTCGCCGACGCTCGCGCCGACTCGCCGGGCGAGTCCCTGAGTCGCGCTGTCATCCACCTCGCGGGCCTCTCGAAGCCCGAGTTGCAGGCCCGGTTCCCGCGGGGAGGATCGCTCGTGGGGATCGTCGACTTCTGGTGGCCCGAATGCGGAGTCATCGGCGAGTTCGACGGCGAGGTGAAGTACCGCGATGCGGGTCCGAGGCGCGGACGCACGCCCGAGCAGGTCGTCATCGACGAGAAGCGCCGAGAGGACGCCCTGCGCTCGTTGCCCGGCGTGAGGGCCGTCGTGAGGTGGAGCTGGGCCGACGCCCTCCGGAAGGACCCGCTCGTCGCTGCGCTCCGCCGCGCCGGCGTGCGCTGACGCGCTGCGCGCGCTGCGCTGCGCGCGCTGCGCTGCGCGCGCTGCGCTGCGCGCCGCTGCAACGCGCAACACCCCGTTCTCGGCGCTACACCCCGATGAATGCGGGTGTTGCGCTGAGAACGGGGTGTCAGGCGGGTCGCGCCGTCAGGCGCGGGTCAGCGACCGCCGCGCTGGCCGCCGCCGGTGCGGGCCTTGCCGCCGACGAGACCGCCGACCTTCAGCGTGCCGGGGCGTCCGCCCTCCGAGGAGGCGCGGCGTCCGCCGGAGCGCTGCCCGCCTTCGCGGGGGCCGCCCTGCGACGCCGCGAAGTCGGCCTGGTCGTTGCGGACGGCGTTGGTGCGGCTCTGGCCGCCGTCGCTCTGGGCGCGGCGTCCGGTCTGGCGGGTGCCACGGGTCTCGTCGCGGCCGGCGTCACGGCCGCCGTCGCGCACCGGGGTCACGGCGCCACGGCCGGACTCGGTCGAGTAGAAGGTCGAGGCGCCACCGCGGGGGGCGGCGTCGCGGCGGCCGCCGCCGTCGCGGCCGGCACCCTGACGTCCGCCGTCACGCGAGCCACCCGAGCGGGCTGCGCCGTCGCGACCGCGACCGGTCTCGGAGCCGCGACCCGCGCCTCCTTGGCGTCCGTCGCGCGAGCCGCCGGCCGATGCCGCCGCGGGGCGACCCGAGCGGTCCTGGCGGGCGATGGGGTTGCCCTGCGAGTCCTGACGGGCGGCGCGCTTGCGCTGCGCGTTGGCGCCCTGCGAGCGACCGCCGCCACCCTGCTGCTGCTGCACGGCGGCGCGGGGGGCCGGCTTGACGTACGCGGCGACCTCGCCGACCAGCGCGGCGACCTCGGGCGAGGACGGCACGACGGCGGTGATGGTCGGACGGATGTCGGCCTTCTTCATCAGCTGGGCGACGTCGCGCTTCTGGCTGGGGATGACGAGGGTGACGACGTCGCCCTCGGCGCCGGCGCGGGCGGTGCGGCCCGAGCGGTGCAGGTACGCCTTGTGCTCGGTGGGCGGGTCGACGTGGATGACGAGCTCGATGTCGTCGACGTGCACACCGCGGGCGGCGACGTCGGTGGCGACGAGCACGCGGGCGCTGCCGTCTTGGAAGGCGGCGAGGTTGCGGTCGCGCTGCGGCTGCGACAGGTTGCCGTGCAGGTCGACGGCGGGGATGCCGGCGTCGGTCAGCTTCTTGGCGAGCTTCTTGGCGTGGTGCTTGGTGCGCATGAAGAGGATGCGACGGCCCTTGCCGCCGGCCAGCGTCTGCACGAGGGCGTTCTTGCTGTCGAGGTCGGGGGTCTCGAACACGTGGTGGGTCATCTTGGCGACGGGCGAGTTGGCCTCGTCGACGGAGTGCAGCACCTCGTTGTGGAGGAACTGCTTGACCAGCTTGTCCACGCCGTTGTCGAGGGTCGCGCTGAAGAGCAGGCGCTGACCGTCGGTCGGGGTGGCCTTCAGGATGCGCGTGACACCGGGCAGGAACCCCAGGTCGGCCATGTGGTCGGCCTCGTCGAGCACGGTGATCTCGATGGCGTCGAGCTTGACGAAGCCCTGCTTCATGAGGTCTTCGAGGCGGCCGGGGCAGGCGATGATGATGTCGACGCCGGCCTTGAGGGCCTGCACCTGACGGTTCTGCGAGACGCCGCCGAAGATGGTGGTGGTGCGCATGCCGTAGGCCGCGGCGAGCGGGGCCAGGACGGCGTCGATCTGCGTGGCGAGCTCGCGGGTGGGGGCGAGCACCAGGCCGAGGGGGCGGCCGGCGCGACGCTGACCGCCGGCCAGCTTGCCGCCGAGGCGCGCGGCCATCGGGATGGAGAACGCGAGGGTCTTGCCCGAGCCTGTCTTGCCGCGGCCGAGCACGTCGCGCCCGGCGAGGGTGTCGGGCAGGGTGTCGACCTGGATCGGGAAGGCGGTGGTCTTGCCCTCTGCCGTGAGCGACTTGACGATCGGGGCGGGGACGCCGAGCGAGCTGAAGGTGACGGTGTCGGCCGTCTCGTCGACGGTCGAGCCGTCGGGGGTGGTGTTCTCGGTGTCGAGGGTGTTCGTTGACATGTGGTGCACCTTTCGGGGCATCGGTGTCGAGCCGGGCCAGGCTGCGTGACCACCGTGTCGGGCGACGACGTCGTGCTGACGTGTTCGCGCGGGGGCGGGGCAGTGCCGGGAGAACGGCTGTCGTAGCCGGGCTCGAGATGTGGCGACGGTGCAGGTGTGCACGATCGTTTCGCCGCAGAGTGAGCTTCGCGCGCCTGCTGGTCTGCCTGGGTGTGTGCCAGGACGGGAGAGGCGGGGAGGGGCGTGCTACGACGCAGGGAGCCGGTCAGGCCGACTCGCAAGTGATCCCAGCCTAGCGGAGGTGCACGGAAAGCGCGACGGGGGTGCCAAGGAGGCGCGGGTCCTCTACGAACGGCAGCGCGCCCCGAAGGTGGCTTCGGCGAGCATCGATACTGCGAGCAGGCAGACGGGCATCAGGGCGAACATGATCCATTGGGTGTGACCGAAGCGATGCGGTGCCGCAGACCTTCGAGGCGACCCGGTTCCGGACCGGAGTTGAGCCCAGACGGGGGCGATGGTGAGAAGTGCTGTCGATGTCACGGCCAGGGTGATCGTCGTCTGCAGGATCATGGTCGCCATCTGCTGGGAGCCCCAGAGTCCTAGTATCCAGATGGCCGAGACGAGAAACCAGGCAGGCAGTGCGGTGAATACGAATCCCAGCATTGCACCGGCGCGGACGCCTCTTGTGACGGAGGATGCCTTCTGGCTCTGATCACGTCGGGATGCGGAACGTCCGCTCCCTATCAGAATGAAACCTGTCAGGGCCGCCGCCAGACCGATCCTGATCAATTGCACGGGCCGGACGCCTCCACATACTGTCTCAAGAGCCCAGATCGACAGTACGAGGCTCTGCACCCCGACCAGTGCGAATGTGGTGAGTGCAGAGCAGAGGGTGAGCAGCCTGGTGATCAGAATCGGACTCATGAGCTGCCTAGAAATAGATCGACGAGCCTTGTCGAAGCGGCATCGAGAAGCTCGGGTGGGGTCATCAGTACTCCCCGCGCCAAGTCCAACTCGTCACGGATAAGACGGTGACGGCGACGAGTGCCCCGGCGAGTATTCCGAGAATCAATCTCCGGTTTTCACGTGAGACGCACGGACGCGCCTCGATATCGAGGGCGATCAAGCTAATACTCGCGGGAGCTATGGCCAGTAAGAGGTAGGCGATGGTCAGGAATGCGGTCACCCAGTCGCGAGTCGAATTCGGCCCGGCCACGATGTAGACAGCATGGAATGCGATGTAGCACACCGCGAGTAGAGCGACGATCACATGGAGAAGGCGCATGAAGAAGCGCGGCTGTCTGGCAGTCGATCTGCGCGACTGGAGCGAGTCCACGCATGCGTGAAGACAGAGAATAGTGACGACGAGGAGAATGCTGCACGTCAGGAGGGTGGGCCCAGGGACGGCGCTGCGAAAGAGACCAGCGAGTGTTAGCGGGTATAAAGCGCCCAGTGTGAGAGTGCTCCAGAACCTCCAATGGCGTCTCGCTGTGGTCACATCCCGGCATTGATGATCGCGAGCCACCGGTTGTCTCGCGTCTGCCGACAGTGGGTCTCTCCGCAGGTGTACGTCATCTGCAGTGAACATGGTAGGCAGTATGTCTAACGACTGGTAGTAATACAAGTGGGGGCTAGCGAGCCCCACCAGGGATGACGTTCTTCACTCCTGAGCGTCAGCCAGGCGACTTCGGAAGCATCAAGCCTCCGTTCGAACGACGCCTCAGCGCACCGTCCCGTAGCGCTCGCCGACGGGGATCTCCACGGCTACCGTGTTGCCCGGCTGGGCGAGGGGGCAGGCCCAGGCGGGGTCGTAGGCGCAGCTCGGGTTGTAGGCGAAGTTGAAGTCGAGCACGATCGTGCCGGGCTCGGTGCCCGCGCCGAGGTCGGCGCCCTTGACCGAGTCGATCAGGTACCGACCGCCTCCGTACGTCCCTCCCGGCTTGCCGGCCAGCGCATCCTTCACCGGCACGAACAAGCCGCCACCGTACTGCACGAGCTTCCACACGTCGAGCCGCCCGACGCCTGGCACATCCGCCACGCCCACCAGGTCGAACTGCACATCGCCGTCGGTGCCCGTCTCGACGACCATGCGTCGAGTCTCTACGGACTCGACCGCCACCTCGAACCGCCAGGCCGGGTCGTACGGAGTGGTCGGCAGTCCCGTGAAACCGGGCCGGTCCTCCGGTAGGAGCGGCGTCGACGGGTGGGTGGTGAAGAGCTCGTCGCGGGTGCGCCGCCAGAGGTCGTGCGCCTCGACCAGATCGGCCGACTCGCGCACGTCGCGGTACAGGCGGTGGATGGTCCGACGCCACGACGCGATGTCGAGCGCCGACCGAGCCGCGCTGGGGACCGAGGCCCCGGGCACGTCACTCCCTGCCGCGGCCACAGGGGTCGCGGAGTCGGATGCAGCAGAAGACGAGGAGGCGCGGGTGGGGTCGGTCACGTCACCCACCGTACGCAGCGCCTCCGACACTGCTCGCGCCTCCTTCTCAGGTCCGCGATGCGGCAGCGCCCGACCGTCGAGCGCCTTCTAGGCGTGCTTCGGGTGCGTCGGCGCCCCGCGCCAGGTCGGCGCGAGCGCCTTCATGCGGAGTGCGCGCCACTGCCAGGTCGCCCAGAGCCCGGGCCAGAGCAGCAGGCCGAGGGCGCCGGCGTGGAATTCCATGCGGTCGCGCAGCAGCGTCCCGTCCGGGCCGTCGGGCGAGACCGCCATCCGGTGGTTGATGCGCATCCGGGCGAACTGGCCGCTCGTGCCCGTGCCGGTGTCGCGCTGGATCCACGCCCCGTCGCGCTCGTGCCAGTCGAGGTCGACGTGCGTGCTGCCGAGGGGCAGGATGCCGAGGATGCTCGCCGAGACCGGGTGCGCCTCCTCGGTCCAGCGCTCGGGGAAGCCCTCGGGCGCGTCCGAGCGGTACTTCACCAGGGGCGTCGTCACCGCGACCATCACGCGGGGGTCGCGGAGGGCGTCGGTCGCGACGTCGACGGGGCAGGCGAGGCGGATCTTGAGCTGCACGTGCATGCGTCGATCCAACTCCTGCGGGCTGTGGAGGGGGCCGCCTGTGGAGGGGGCCGCCTGTGGAGGGGTCGAGGAGGCGCGGGTCGCGGCGGTCCGTCATCGCGCGTCATGCTCGGCCACCGCCCCGCTCGCCCGACCTACTGTGGAGGGATGAACGCGCACGGCCAGCAGAAGTACCAGGTCAGGCTCGACCACGGCATCGCCGGAGCCGGCCGCATCGCACCCGGCGCCCACCTCGTCGTGGTCGTCGACGCCCTCGACGGGCACGGGCTGCTCTCGACCGACGAGACGGTCGCCGCCGTGCTCGATGCCGTCGCCGAGGGGTCCGAAGGGGCTGACCGGAACGAGAGCGCCGACGACACCGAGCGCGGCGACGGGCCCGTGCAGGCCGAGACCGTCGAGGTGCTGCTCGTGACGACCCCGGCCGACGCCGACGGCGTCGCCCGCCGCGTGCTCGAGCGGCAGGCCGACCGGGGCGACCGCGCCGTCGTCGCGATCGTCGCCGCCGGCGCCGTCGAGCCCGACGGCTTCCGCCCCGCGGTCGAGGACCAGCTCGCCGCCGGAGCCGTCGTCGACGCGCTCGCCGCGGTCGGCATCGACTCGTCGTCACCCGAGGCGGCCGTCGCCTGCGCCGCCGCGGTGTCGCTCCGGCGGGCGACGTCGCACCTGCTCACGGCGTCGGCCTCGGCGGGAGAGCTCGTCGCGACCGGCCGGGCCGACCTCGTGTCGGCGACCCGCGCCTCCTGAGCTGCGCCGCGCCTCCGGGGCCGCGCCGCGTGGGCTGCGCTGCGCCGCCTGAATCGCGCTGCGCCTCCTGAATCGACCCGCGCCTTCTGAGCGGACCCGCGCCTCCTGCACTCCGCCTCCTGCCCCGGTGCCGACTGTCGGGGGCGCGGCGTAGCCTGTGCCGCATCGCGACCACCCGTCGCCCGAATCGCTGGAGGAACCATGAAGGCAGTGCTCACCGACGGAACCGTCGTCGCCGAGGCCCCGAAAGACGAGCTCGTCTCGATCGAGGGCAACTGGTACTTCCCGCCGTCGAGCGTCGACGAGAGCCTGCTCGAGAGGAGCCCCACCCAGTACCACTGCCCGTGGAAGGGCGACACCCAGTACTTCAGCGTCCGATCGGGCGACACCCTGCTGAAGGACCGCGCCTGGAGCTACCCCACCCCCATCCCGTCGTCGTTCGACCGCGTCGGCTCGGACTACTCGGGCTACGTCGCCTTCTACAACGACGTGCAGATCGTCGACTGACCCGAGGAGGCGCGGGTCGGGCCCGTCAGGCCGCCCTCGTCGCCACGTCGCCGGGTCGCCACGACGCCTCGGCGCCTCGACGCCAGAAGATGGACACGACGCCAGGTTCATACGTGGCGTCGTGTCCACTTTCTGGCGTTTTAGGGGGAGCGGCGCGGGGGTGCAGGCGGCGCGGCGGGTGCAGCGCGAGGCGGCCGAGCGGGCGGGCGCTGCGGCGGGGGTCAGTGGGCGGCGGTGCGCTGGCGGTGCGCTCGCACCTTGGCGCGGTTGCCGCAGCGCTGCATCGAGCACCAGCGGCGGCTCCCGGCACGCGACTCGTCGTAGAAGACCAGCCCGCACGCCTCGTTCGAGCAGCGCCGCATCCGCGAGTCCGGCCCGCCGCCGAACCCGACCGTCGTGAACAGCGCGACCGCATCGCGGGCGACCGACGCCATGGCCTGCCCCAGCCGGAGCCGCCCCGCACCGGCCTGACGCCGACCACCCTCGAGCGACGGCGGCACATCGGGCAGCGCGGCGAAGAGGTTGAGCGTGTCGACGTCCTGCGGATCGGTCGAGGTGCCGTCCGCTGCGGCCACGGCGAGCCGGGCGATCGCGTCGCGCAGACCCCGGGCGTCGGCGAGCTCGCGATCGCCCGCGGCACCGGCGACCCCCTCGAAGCGCTCGCCGATCCAGTCGTCGAGGTCGGGCGGCAGCAGCAGGCCGTCCCACGGGGTCGACCCGTCGGCGGGCAGCGCGAGCCCGGACTCGAGGCCGAAGCGCGAGCCGGCGCGGAACCCTCCGAGGTAGGCGAAGTCGAGCCCGAGCGAGCCCGAGTCGAAGAACCAGCGGGTGTCGGTGTCTGATCTGAGCCACTGTCCGGTCTGCACCGAACCACTCTAACCGGTTACGCGCCTCCTCGGCTCCCGCTCTGCCCTGCCGCGCTGCTCAGGGCTCGCGCTTCGTCCAGGTGATGAGGTGGTCGGGGTCGTACCTGCGCGAGCAGCGCCCGCACGACAGCGGGCGCTTCGGCTCGCGGTACCGGAAGTGCTCGTGCCCCTCCGAGCAGAGGCCCACCCACGGAGCGAGATCCGACGCGATCGCCCCGTCGTGCAGACGGCTGCCGATGTAGCCGAGGTCGGTCGCGACGGACTTCCAGCGCGGTCCGTGCCCTGCCTTCGACCCAGCGAGGGCGTGCGCCACCTCGTGCAGCAGCACCTGGTGGATCTCGTCGTCGTCGTACCGACCGGCCAGGTGCTTCGACACCGTGATGCGCTTCTGCGTGTAGTTGCACAGCCCGGCGCGG
>NZ_CEEDMT010000016.1:0-47272 GCF_979256015.1 Frigoribacterium sp. AC759
GGGGCCGGTTCGGCGCCCGACCCGGCCCCCGACCCGGCCCCCGAGGGCATCCGCGACCGCATCGACTCGGGCTACGGTGCGCTGAGCCCGAGCGAGCAGCGTGCGGCGGACTTCATCCTCGATCACCTCGACGACCTCGCCGTCTACACGGCGACCGAGATCGCCGAGCAGAGCGGGGTGTCGAAGGCGACGGTGTCGCGGCTGTTCCGGCGCCTCGGGTTCACCGACGCGCAGGAGGTCCGCGATCAGGCGAGGGCCTCACGGAGCCGAGGGGTCCCGGTCGGGTCGGCCAGCGCCTCCTCGGATCTCGTGCGTCACGCGGCGGCGGAGCACCGCAACCTGCAGCGCATGCTCGACGGTCTCGCCGACGGTCGGCTCGAGCGGGCGGCGACGCTGATCGCCGGGGCCCGCCGGGTGGTCGTCGCGGGGTTCCGCAACAGCTACCCGGTCGCCTCGCACCTGCGGCAGCAGCTCGTGCAGGCGCGCGACGACGTGCGTCTCGCGCCGCAGCCCGGGCAGTCGGTCGGCGAGGAGCTGGCCGGGCTGGGCGAGCGCGACGTCGTCGTGCTCGTCGGGTTCCGTCGGCGACCGGCCGGTTTCGCGGGGCTCGTCAGCGCCCTCGGGCGGCAGGGCGTGCCCGTGGTGCTGATCGGCGACGTGACGGCCCGCGCCCCCGGTGCGCTGCGGCTCGAGTGCCCGGTCGACAGCGAGTCGCCGTTCGACAGCTACGCCGCGGCGATGAGTCTCGCGGCGCTGCTCGCCTCCGCTGTGCTCGCCGAGCATCCGCGGGCGGGGCGGACGCGGGTCGGTCAGATCACGTCGCTCTACAGCGACCTCGCCGAACTCGAGTAGCGGATGACGGCCAGCGTCGCAGCGGCGGCGACGGAGAGTCCCCTAGGGTCGAAGTCATGGTGAGCACCGCCGACGCCCCCGGTTCTCGGCCCCGCAAGGCGGAGGTGCGAGAACGGCTGCTGGTGGCCGCGGCCCGGCTGTTCTCGACCGGCGGGGTCCACACGACCACGCTCGACGAGGTGGCCCGCGAGGCCGGCTTCAGCAAGGGCGCCGTCTACTCGAACTTCGCGTCGAAGGCCGATCTCGTGGTCGAGCTGCTGCGCCGCGAGACCGACGGGGCGCTGAAGGCCCTCGACGACATGATGCTGCCCGGCACCGAGCTGACCTCGCTGCCCGACGCGGTGCGCCGGGCGTTCGAGCCGTACGGCCCCGGCACGGCCGAGGACTTCGCGCTCATGTCCGAGTTCCGTTCGCAGGCGCTCGCCGACGAGCAGGTCATGGCGGTCTTCGTCGAGCAGCGTCGGGCCGTGCTCGAGAAGCTGCGCGGGCTGATCGATCAGGTCTTCGCCGGAGGCACGGTGCAGGTCACGGGACTGACCTCCGACACCCTCGCGCGCCTCCTGATCGACATCGCCCTCGGGTCGGCCTTCGACTCGCCCGCCACCGGCGAGGTGTCGCCGGGTCAGGTGATGGGCGAGGTGGTCGAGGCGCTGACGAGATCGCGGCGGATCGCCACCACGGTCACGTCGTCGGGGTAGTCGCCCTCGGCGGCCAGACGGGTGATGCTCGTCACCGAGCCCGACGCGGTGGGCTCGGCGGCGGTCGCGACGTCGGCGGCCCTGCTGAGCGCCGACACGTCGTCGTCGAAGAGGTCGAGGACCCCGTCGCTGCAGATCAGCAGCAGATCGCCGGGATCGAGACGCGCCGTGGTCGTCACCCAGGTCTGCGTGCCGAAGACGCCCATCGGGAGGTTCTCGGAGGCGATCACCTCGCGGGTGCCGTCGGCTCGGCAGATGACGCCCAGACCGTGACCCGCGTCGACCGCCGTCACCACGCCGCTCTCGGCGTCGAGCCGCAGGTGCAGCAGGGTGACGAAGGCGTCGACGGCCTCGAGATCCGTCTCGACCGCGCGATCGACGATGGACATCGTCTGACCGGGCTCGTGAGACGGGGTCGCGGCGCGGAGCGACGCCCGGACGGTCGCCGCGATCATCGCCGCGCCGACCCCCTTGCCCATGACGTCGGCGAGGGTGACCACGAGGCCGTCCGGTGTCCGCTGCCAGTCGAAGAAGTCACCGCTGACCGCACCGCTCGGGATGCAGGTGCCGGCGACGTCGTAGCCCGGCAGATCGGGGGTCGACTGCGGCAGCAGCCGGCGCTGCACCCCGCCGCCGTCGAGCAGCTCCTGACGCGAGCGGGCCGCGCGGGCGGCGAGCACCTTGGTGGTCTGCTCGCCGCTGAGCGACGCCATGCTGAACGACACCACGACGAGGAGCACGAGGGTGATCAGCGTCGTCGACGGGGTTCCGAAGAAGGTGACGAAGAGGTCGCTGCGCGGGCCGACCGCCAGGAAGACCCCGAAGCGGACGAGGTAGTAGAGACCGAGGGCCCCCGAGGCCAGGATGAGCGGCCAGCGGGTTCGCGACAGGTGGGCGTCGAGCAGCACGATCTCGCGGGTGGAGAGACTGATCAGAGTGCCCATCAGGGCCAGATAGAAGGGTCCGCCCGACCAGTCGTTCGTCGCCGGCGAGTCGAAGGCCGACACGGACGTGACGAAGGCCGCCGGTGCGACGACGAGCCACCACGGCGTCGGTCGGCCCCGCAGGGATCTGCTGCCCATCCAGACCGATGCGGCGCCGGCGACCACGACGCCGTTGCCGAGGGGATTGCCCCACACCTGATCGGCCGTGCCGTCTCGCAGATAGGCGAAGGACCCGGCCATGAAGAGGACGAGCGCCGCGCACCACCAGAAGCTGAAGGCGGATCGCGTGCTGCGGTAGGTGACGAACGCGAAGAGCAGGAACAGGGTGAGGGTGATGACGCCGAACGCGATCCGCAGAGTGATGGAGTCGAGCAAGGAGGATCTCTGTTCTTTCGTAGTCGGGCGACCGGAGAACTCGACCTCGGCGGGTCGTATCGGCGGCCTCGCACGCCTCGGACCCCCACGGTATTTTAAGCCGCCGGAGGGGGCGGCAGGGCACCCCCAGTTGGGGAACGACCCGTTCTGGTCACGGGGAGAAGATCAGCAGGGCGAACACGCCGAACAGGACGAGATGGGCGACCCCGTGCAGCGCGTTGGTGCGCTTCGACGTGAAGGTGACGATGCTCAACGCGAGCGTCGCCGCGATGAGCACCGTGTTCGCGGCCGACTCGCCGAGAACGACCGTCTCGCCGGTGATCAGGCCGATGACGAGCACCGCGGGGAGGGTCAGGCCGACGGTGGAGACGAAGGCGCCGAGCCCCAGGTTGATGGTCCGCTGGGTCTCGTTGCCCAGGGAGGCGCGGATCGCCGTCACAGCCTCGGGAGTGAAGACGATGAGGGCGATCAGGACGCCGCTCAGGGTCGCGGGGGCGCCGAGGAGGGCGATCCCGACGTCGAGCAGGGTGGCCAGATCGTGCGAGAGCAGCACGATGGGGAGGACGGTGACGACGAGCAGAGCCGAGTGGGTGATGACGATGGATCTGCTCGGATGGGCCGCGGACTCGTTCCCCGTGCCGCCCGTCGTCGCCTCCGACATCGCCCCGGACGTCGCCTCCGACATCGTCGCCGCTGTGGGGGAGGGCTGCGTGAACAGCTCGCGGTTCTTCGTCGTCTGCAGGCCGAGGAAGATCGCGTAGGCGGCGGCCGCCAGGACGGCGACGCCGACCGCCTGCACGTCCGAGAACGATCCGGCGGCGGCCGAGGTGGTCGCATTCGGCAGGACGAGCGCGAGCAGCGTGAAGACGACGATCATTCCGAGGTACTGCGACGTGCCCTCCCGGTTGTAACGCTGGGGGCCGTGCCGCAGTCCGCCCACCAGGAGGGCGGCACCCAGCACGCCGTTGATGATGATCATCATCACGGCGAAGAGGGAGTCGCGGGCGATGGTCGTCGACTCACCCGGCCCGAGCATGACCGAGGCGATCAGGATGACCTCGATGATCACGATCGACAGGGTCAGGATCAGGGTGCCGAAGGGCTCTCCGAGGGCTCTCGCCAGGTGCTCGGCCTCGTGGACGACGCGGAACGCCGCGACCACGATCGCCGCGAGGATCACGACGAACGACACCGCGGCCACCGGGGGAGCGACGGGGTCGTGGAGCAGACCCGGTCCGACGATGACGGAGGCGGCGACGACCAG
This sequence comes from Frigoribacterium sp. AC759, assembly GCF_979256015.1. Taxonomy (NCBI): domain Bacteria; kingdom Bacillati; phylum Actinomycetota; class Actinomycetes; order Micrococcales; family Microbacteriaceae; genus Frigoribacterium; species Frigoribacterium sp. AC759. Next base: position 4,134 of record NZ_CEEDMT010000016.1, read on the forward strand.
CCACACGGCGATCAGCGGCACGAGGGTCGAGGGGGCGAGGACGACGCCGAGGGGCGTCGCCGGGGCCGTCGTCGGTGCCTCTGTCGAGGGGTGTGAACGAGTCGTGTGGGGCATGGTCACCTCCGCGAGGTCGTCCCCGAGAGCTGCCGACCCGCGGAGGTCGTCCCCCGGGGTGCATCGATCAGCCGACGATACCAGCGCCGCCCGAGCATCCCCGGTGCAGAACGCACGATCAGTGGCTGGCGCCGAGTTCGATGAGGAGCACGCCGCCGACGATGATGACGATGCCGAGGCTCATCAGCCAGGTCAGCGGCTCCTCGAACAGGAACCTCGAGATGATCGCGGTGACGGCGACCCCCGCCGCGGCCCAGATGCCGTAGGCGACTCCGAGGGGGATGCCGCCGGCGAGGGCGAGGGCGAGCATGGAGAAGGCGACGACGTAGCCGGCGGCGACGCCGCCGTACCAGCGCCTGTCCTCGATGGCGAGGCGGAGGGACGTCGTCCCGGCGACCTCGAAGGCGATGGCGAGGAGGAGGAACAGGTAGGCCATCAGTCGGTCTCCGGCTTCGTCGCAGCCTGGGCGCCGAGCTCGACGCAGAGGACGCCGACGATGACGACGACGATGCCGATGCCCATCAGGAACGTGATCGGCTCACCGAAGAACAGACTCGATGCGACCGCCGTCAGGGCGACGCCGCTGGCACCCCAGATGCCGTAGGCGACCCCGAGGGCCATCCCGGTGCGGAGCACCAGGGCCAGGAGGATGAAGGCGGCCAGGTAGCCCACGGCGACCACGGCGTAGAAGGCGGGCTGCTCGAGGGCGGCTTTGAGCGACAGCGACGCGGTCACCTCGGACAGGATCGCCGCCGCGAGGAGCAGCCAGCCCTTCGTGGTCTCGTTCATGAGTCGGTCCCTTCGTCGATCGAGCTTAGAGACCACCGTGCACTACCGTGGGCGTGCGGCAGTCGCTGCAGTCAACGAAGGAATCGCCGTCACTAACGCATCCGGCAGCTCTCCCCGACGAGCGCTCCCCGCCCTGGTCTCCGGGCCCCACACCAGACGACTCGGCACCGTCGCGGTCATCGCGACGTTCGGCGGGCTGCTCTTCGGCTACGACACCGGTGTCATCAACGGCGCCCTCGACTCGATGGAGGAGAGCCTCGGGCTCACGCCCACCACCGAGGGCGTCATGGTGTCGGCGATCCTGATCGGAGCCGCCCTCGGGGCGTTCTTCATCGGGCGGATCTCGGACGCCTTCGGCCGGAAGCCCACCATCAACACGTTGGCGATCCTGTTCTTCTTCGCCGCCCTCGCGTGCGTCCTCGCCCCCACCTGGGAGTTCCTCACCGGGGCGAGGTTCTTCCTGGGGATCGCCGTCGGCGGCGCCTCCGTCACGGTCCCCGTCTTCCTCGCCGAGCTGGCCCCGACCGAGCAGCGCGGCGGACTCGTCAGTCGCAACGAGCTCATGATCGTCTCGGGCCAGCTCGCCGCGTTCGCGATCAACGCCGTCATCGGCAGCATCTGGGGCGAGCACGACGACGTCTGGCGCTACATGCTCTCGGTCGCCGTGCTGCCCGCCATCGCGCTCTTCATCGGCATGTTCCGTGTGCCCGAGAGCCCCCGCTGGCTCATCGCGAAGGGCCGAGACGACGACGCCCTCGCAGTCCTCAAGCAGATCCGCGCCGACGACCGCGCCGTGGCCGAGATGGCCGAGGTCCGCGAACTCGCGGAGGAGGAGAAGGAGGCCCGGAGAGCCCGCCTCGCCGACCTCGTCGCCGAACCCTGGCTCCGGAGGATCCTGCTCGTCGGGATCGGCCTGGCCGTCGCCCAGCAGCTGACCGGCATCAACTCGATCATGTACTACGGCACCCAGGTGCTGCAGCAGTCGGGCTTCTCGCAGAACGGCGCCCTCATCGCCAACGTCGGCGCCGGCGTGATCGCGGTCGTGGCGATGCTCGTCGCCCTGCGCATCATCAACAGGGTCGGCCGACGCAACATGCTCATGTTCGGCTTCGCCGGCGTGACGGTCTTCCACCTGCTCATCGGCCTGTCGTCCCTGCTGATCCCGGAGGGCCTGGGCCGTGCGATCGTCGTGCTGATCTTCATCATCGGCTTCGTCGGCACCATGCAGGGCACCATCGGGCCGCTCGTGTGGCTCATGCTCAGCGAGATCTTCCCGCTCAAGCTCCGCGGGATCGGGATGGGTCTCACCGCGCTCGTGCTCTGGCTCACGAACTTCGCCGTCAGCCTGCTCTTCCCGATCCTGGTCGCGGGCATCGGCATCTCGACGACGTTCTTCATCTTCGCCGTGCTGAACGCCGCCTCCTTCGTCTTCGCCGCGACCCGCGTCCCCGAGACCAATGGCCGTTCTCTCGAGCAGATCGAAGAGGACTTCAGCACAGGGTCCATCGACGTCGTGAGATGACCCCCGCGGGCGCATAGGAGAAGCCCCCTCCCGCACGAGGTGCGAGAGGGGGCCCACCGGGAACACCGGCCCCGCCCGGGTGGGCGAGGCCGGCTGTCGTCACGGATTCACCAGAGGGTGTTATTCCGTGGCGACGGTGATCTTCGCGACGCCGACGAGCATCTCGTCCTGGACGGCGTCGGTGCTGAAGGTCTCGTTCAGCAGCGCGGCGGCGTCGGGGCTGATGTGCACGGTCGTGCCCTCGAGGACGGCGTTGGTGCCCTCCATCTGGAGGGGCTTCAGGGTGCCGCCCCAGAGGTTGAACAGGTACGCGTCTTCGACGACGACCTCGCCGTTGGCGGACACGGTGCCGTACAGCTTCGACTCGCCCGGGTCGATGCGGAAGTCGGTGAGCTCGACGGTGGTGTCACCGGCGGTCAGCGACAGGCCCGAGCCGTCGTGGTCGAGCTCGCCCTGGACGTAGGGGCGCACGTCGGAGGAGGGGTCGTAGTAGTCGACGTTGCCGCCGGTGATCGGGAACGCGAACGTGCCCGTGGCGCCGTCGAAGGTGCCGGTGCCGACCGGGGCCGGGGTCAGACCCAGCGAGGTGAGCGCGTCGACGAAGGACTGGTCGACGGTGACCTGGGTGTCGACGCCGTTGCTGAGGTCGGGGAGCGAGGCGACCGGGGTGGCCTCGGCGCTGGGCTCGGCCGATGCCGAAGCCGAGCTGGTCGACTCGGTGGAGCCGCTGTTGGAGTCCATCGAGCACGCGGCGAGCGAGAACACGAGGGCGCCGGAAGCGACGAGGCCGAGTCCGACCTTGGTGATCTTCTTACGGGAGAAAGCATTCATGATCAGGTCCTTTTCTGTGATTCCCGGTGGGGATGAAAAGGATTCGCCACCCTCCCGCCAAACGATTGGAACCGATCTGGTTCGTTACCTTTCCGTGATGAAGGGAGGCCCGAGCGGGATGATCGCGGGCGCGGCCCCCGGCCGTCCGACACGATGCTGGCCGGGCGTTGACGTTCTCCTGACGGGCTGCTGACGCGTGTCTCGCGAGGCTGATCCCACAGCAGATCACCGGCCGGACCCCCGGCCCTCACGCGAAGGAATCCGCACATGACCCGCCGTAGCCGCTTCACCGTCTCCGCCGTCGCCCTCTCCGCCGTGGCCCTGCTCGGCATCACGGGCTGCACGGCCGCGACGGCCGACGCCGCCTCCGACGCCTCCTCGCCGGTCGCCGCCCCGAGTGACGCCGAGGTGCAGGCCCTGTTCGACGACTGGAACGCCTCGCTCGCCACGGGCGACCCCGAGCAGGTCGCCGAGCACTACGCCGACGACGCGGTCCTGCTGCCGACCGTCTCGCCCGGCATCCACGACACCGAGGAGGAGCGGCTCGAGTACTTCGAGGGCTTCCTGCTCGACGAGCCGTCGGGTGAGATCACCGAGGGCGTCGTCCGCGACCTGGGCGACGGGTACGTCTCGCACTCCGGTCTCTACACGTTCACGATGGGGGCGACCGGTGACGTCGTGCCCGCGCGGTTCACCTTCGTGTACGCCGAGACCGACGGCGAGTGGAAGATCGTCGAGCACCACTCCTCGAAGGAGCCGGTGAAGCAGTAGGCCATCGTGTCGACCCTCGGCGCACCTCCGGCGTCCGTTCGTTTCCTGTCCAGCCGCGACTGAGACGATCCGGTGTGCACGTTCTCCTCGTCGAAGACGACCCCGCGATCGCCGGGTCCTTGCGCGAAGGCCTCGCGCGCTACGGCTACGAGGTCGACTGGGTGACGACCGGGCGGGAGGCGCTGTCCGCCGACGCTCCCGGCGTGGTCCTCCTCGACCTCGGTCTGCCCGACATGGACGGCCTCGACGTGTGCCGCCGTCTGCGCGCCCGGTCGAACGTGCCGATCATCGTCGTCACCGCCCGCGGCGACGAGGTCGACACGGTCGCGGGGCTCGAGGTCGGGGCCGACGACTACGTCGCGAAGCCGTTCGGGGTCCGCGAGATCGTCGCGCGGATCCGCGCCGTGACCCGCCGGCACGCGACCGACGCGACGGGCGAGGGAACGGAGCCCGCGCCTCCTCCCGTCCGGCTCGGCACGGTCACCATCGACGTCGCGGCCCGCCGCGTGACCCAGGGCGACTTCGAGATCGCACTCGCCCCGAAGGAGTTCGATCTGCTCGTCGCCCTGGCCCGCCGGGTCGGATCGGTCGTCACCCGGGAGGCGCTGATCGACGAGGTCTGGGACACCCACTGGTTCGGGTCCACCCGCACGCTCGACGTCCACGTCTCGGCGCTGCGGCAGAAGCTCGGCGCGGCGGTCGCGATCACGACCGTGCGCGGGGTGGGGTTCCGGGTGGAGCACGCCGATGCGCCGTAGGCTCATCGCCTCGTACCTGGTGATCGTCGGCCTCGCGCTCGTCACGTTCACGGTGCCGGTCGGCATCCAGCTGAACGACCTGCTGCGCGACGGTCAGCGCGAGGTGGCCCTGAGGGAGGCGCGCACGATCGCGGTCCTCCTCTCGACGGCGACGGAGGCGGACGATGCCACGGCCCGCGGCGCCCGACTCGCACTGGTCCGGCTGCGCGAGGAGGTCGAGGATCAGACCGACGGCCGCGTCGAGCTGATCGGCGTCGACCGGCGACCGGCCCTCGGTCGCGAGGTCGCGGGGGCCGACGACGGTGACTTCGACGCGGCCCTGTCGGGGGAGGAGAGCGTGCGATCGCTCGACGACTCCGTGCTGGGCGAGCGCGGTCTGCAGGTGACCGTCCCCGCGGTGACCGACGACGGCCGGGTGGACGGCGCCGTGCGGGTGACCGTGCCGTCCGCGCCCGTCGACGCTCAGGTGCAGGGCGTGTGGCTCTTCCGACTCGGGGCCGGGGTGATCGTGCTCGTCCTGTCGGTGATCGCGAGCGCCGTCGTCGCGACGTCGCTGCTGCGGCCGCTCAGGCTGCTCGACGCCATGGCCGATCGCATCTCGCGCGGCGACGTGAGCGCCCGGGTGGATCTCGACGAGATGAGCACCTCCGAGATGCGGCGTCTGGCGGGCACGTTGAACGACGGCACGCGGCGCATCGAGGTGCTGCTCACCGCGCAGCGCGCCTTCACCGCCGACGCGTCGCATCAGCTGCGGACGCCGCTCACCGCCCTGCGCCTGGGTCTCGAGAACCTCCACGACCGTCTCGACGACCCGGGCGACAAGGCGGCCGTCGATCGCGCCCTGAGCGAGTCGGGTCGTCTCAGTCGCCTCGTCTCCGACCTGCTCGAGCTGGCGCGGAGTCAGGCGTCGACGGCCACGCCGGTGCGGGTCGACATCCGCGGTGTGCTCGACGAGCGGGCGGACATCTGGTCGTCGGCGGCGGAGGACGTCGGGGTGGCGATCGTCGTCGATCTGCCGGGTGGTGAGCTGCCGGTGCTGGCGACCCCGGGGCATCTCGAGCAGGCGCTCGACAACCTGATCGACAACGCGGTGCGGGCGAGTCCGGCGGGTGCGACGGTGACCCTCCGGGCGGCGCCGACGTCGGACGGGGTCGTGGTCGAGGTGAGCGACCAGGGCGGCGGCATGACGGCGGACGACCGCGCCCGGGCGTTCGACCGCTTCTGGAGCACGGCACCGGGCGGCTCGGGTCTCGGGCTCGCGATAGCCCGCGAGCTCGTCGAGCACGACGGCGGGTCGATCGGCCTGGCCGACGCCCGGGGCGGCGGGCTCACCGCCGGGCTCCTCCTCAGGGGCGGCGGGGCGGACCTGCAGGAGGCGCACCAGAGTCCGACCGGGCGCCCGCCGCTCCGGCCCCGTGCGCGGTGAGCGGGGTGCGCCACGCACGAGTCGCGCGACGAATACGGCACGGCGCCTGCGTGTGCCGGCCCGCAGTCGGTCGTTCAGAGATCATGCGGCCTGCTGTTCCGAGGCATACCTCAGTGCCACGGGCGCTCTGGGTCACGGCTCGCGTGGCGTTGGAACGTGTTTTCGACAGGGAGGGTCATGTACCTCCGTAATGCCCGGGTGGTGAGGTTCGTGATGGTGACAGCATCGCGGTGGGGTTAGCCCAGCGTCCTCTTCACCGTGTAGCTTGCAGGCACTGGGTTATCGAGCGACGTTGTAGGCGCGACGTAGATCCGCCGCGGCACCCGACGGTGTGACCGTTCTTGCTGGCCCAGTCAGGGATTTTTCGCAGCCCCGACGGGTCCGACCTCGCCGCCGAAGCGCCGCCTGCGTTCTTCCGCCCGGTCACCCTCCGGCGCGCCGCTATATAGATGGTCAAGAGCCTCGCTCGGTTCGTCCACGTGCGCCTGGCTTAGGTCGATCTCATAGGAGATGGCGTCGAGGCAAAAGTGACGGTCATCTTTCCGCCGTCGGCAAGGGGGAGTCGTCGAGGTCATGGACGAGTTGAACGAGAGTTTTCTGAGCCATATTTCTCTCCTCAGGATACGTTCTACTACGCAAGGGTTTTCACGGGGTTGTTAGGCCTAGAGAATAGGGTCAGGTGTGTGGCACATGGGCTTGCCCGAACGGAACCAACAATTTGTAAATTGGGAGAAATGAAGTTGTCCGAAAGTCTAGTTTTTTCCGATGATCCAATTGAAGTTGAGCATGCGGATCGACTGGGACGCGCACCCTTTGTCCAGCAACTGACGGCGGTTTTGACGTCCGCCTCACGCGGTGGCTTGTCGAGTGTTTTCGGGCTTGTTGGACCGTGGGGCTCGGGAAAAAGTAGCGTTCTCAAGCTTCTTTCAAGAAGGCTGTATAACTCGTTGGAGCCGTGGCAAATAGTTGAGTTCAATCCTTGGTCCTACGCCGACGAGACGTCGATGCAGCTCGGCTTTTTTGGAGAGCTCCGATCGGCTCTTCCAAAACGAGGCCAGACCGGCAAGGCGCGCAAGGCATTGGGGAACTTAAGTACCACTCTGGCCCCGCTTGCCGGTGTGGTCGGTGGCTTTGCTGGAGTGAACGGAAGTGCTATTGCTTCCAGCCTTGGCCAAATTTTGATTGGTGACGCATCGGCCTCCAAGGCATTTCGCGACGCCGAGATTGCGCTTCGGCGAACGAACATTCCAATCTTAATGATCATTGATGATCTTGATCGACTTGACCCTCAGGAGTTGGTCCTGGTTGCGAAGCTTGTCCGGCTCGTGGGACGGCTACCGAACGTCTATTACCTCCTCAGCTACGACGAGGCCACTCTATTGGATGTCCTGTCTCGTACATCTCTCGTTGGCGGTAAGCAGTCTCGGGCGAAGGAATATCTCGAAAAAATCATTCAGATGCGTTTCGATCTGCCACCGTTGCGTACCGCCCAGGCTTCAGAGCTCGTCAAATTGAACATCGAGAAGGTCGAAGTGCGACTTGGTGTCAAGTTAGATGAACCAAGTCGCCAACGCTTTATGCGAGCTTACGAGGAGACCCTCTCTTCTCGGCTGCAAACTGTTCGAGGCATAAATAGATTTTTCGCTCAATTGGAGTTGCTAACTCCTAGGCTGGTCCCAGACGTTGATCTCACTGATTTCATACTATTGACCTGGTTGCGGGTGTTCGAGCCACGTCTTTATTCCTCCATCTACACGCACCGCAGCTGGGCTCTTGGTATTCGGGCCGTTTCTCTATCAAGACTTTTTTCTAAGGAGGAAAGTGATGACGGTGCCAAGCGTCACATGGAACTTTTGGATCGCATCTCCTCAGCTGGTGTTGACTCTGAGCACACCGATGACGTTGCCATTCTTCTAGGAACCCTTTTCCCGGCACTTCGTAGTGACCTAGTAGAGCAGCGGTTCCGCTTCACCCCTGAAGCTGCTTCGAATTCTCCGCGCCGCATCGCGGATCCCGATTACTTCGACCGCTACTTTGCCTATTTGGTGCCTGAGGAAGACGTCTCTGATGCTCTCGTTGACCGCGGCTTGGCGGCACTTCACGAAGGCCTTAGCGGTGGCCCTGACCTTGGTGCGTTGGCAACGGCTCTCAAATCACATGGCACGCTAACTGCTCGGAAGATTCAGAGTCGAGATTCGGACGCCCCTCTTCTTGCAAGTTGGATTTTGACCATGCTTCCGCGCGCGGCAGAGTGGGCAAGCGATGATGATTCCGTTGTATCACGTCTTTTGCAGTGGAATGTATTGCGCTTGTCGCCAGTGCATTTTAAGGACGCCGTGCGCGACTTGTGTTCGTCTTCTGCAGGACGCCTTGAGGTGATTCGCATGGGTACATATCTACGGAGCGGCCGAGACACCACGGCTATGTATGCACGCGTGCCATTAAGCAACGTCGAGGGATTCTGGACGCATCTGTGTGACGTTCTGCCGCCAATCCTCATGGGCGAGCTTGATCGGCAACTTCCCGAAAGTGCTCTTGACGCTTCGCCGACGTTCATGGAAATGTTGTGGCTCCACGAGGACATCACGCATGGCGCTGCGCGAGATTGGCTGAAGGAGCAGAGAGTTTCTGGTCGATGGAGCCTTCTGGACGAATTGGCTCGCCTTGTGCACGGTGGCAGTACTAGTGCGCGACCTGGCGTGCCGATTCTTGACCACCTCACTGAGGAAGACTTTTTAACCTACTTCGACCCGGATGAGGTTGCTGAGGGGTTGAGGGTTGAACTGGCTTCAGCACCTGAGCTTCCCGAGCAAGATTGGAACTTGGAGGACACCGGTCAAAACCGGCGTTCCGTCGCTCTAGATGACGCCCGACGATACCTTGAAAAACGCCGGGCAGGCGACGAGTAATAGATGCTTTTCCTCATGGTCAGTAAGCCGATTGAGCGATGGGTGCAAGGCCTTGTCTGTCTGAGTGTTTCGGTCACCTGTACGTCGCGTCTGCACCGCACGAGATCGACTCAGGTCTCCGCTTCGACAAGTGACCGATAGAAGTCCGTCACGGGCTCTCCCCCCCCCCCCCCGAATATCAGGCGGTTTCATCCATGGCATGAGCCATCATGATCAGGCGCACTGGGTCACTTCTCCTGGACGCAGGAGAGGGAGCAGCAGAAGAAGTAGAAGAATGCGGGGACGGGGTCTGACGGAGCCGATGAGGCCACCTGGAGGAACGCTCCCGACGATCGTCGACCGGGCCTTCTGCGAGAGTGCTGGCATGCTCTCTCCTCAGTCGCTGTCCGAAGGTGACCGTCGTCTCGTCGCAGCATGGGCTGCTGACTGCGCTGAGAGGGTCTTGCCTCTCTTCGAGGCCGAGGCTCCGGAAGACGACCGACCACGGGACGGGATCGCTCGCGCGCATGCGTTCTCGCGAGGTGAGCTGGATGCAGCGGGAGAGATACGGCGCCGCTTCGTCGCGGGGCGGGCCGCGCAGTCAGCCACGTCGCCGGCGGGGAAGGCGGCCGCGTGGTCCGCGGGGCAAGCGGCCGGCGTAGCGCACATGGGCGCCCACGCTCTGGGCGCAGCCGCCTATGCGGCGAAAGCGGCCGGGCTGGCATCGCCGAACGGAGGCGAGACCGAGGTGCAGTGGCAACTGCAGCGCATGAGCCGCTCGGTCCGGGCCGCACTCCGCACCCTGCCGCTTCTCGGAGAGGACTCGTCCGGCCCTCTCGGTCCGGGGCTCCTGGCTTCCGGTGTGCTCGGAGAGACGATCCATGCACTGCAGCGCACCCTCACAGACATCGAGCAGGACTGAGCTTCCCCTGTGGTCCTCTTGTGCAGGTCCCGAAGGGGATCGTGCACCGAACCGCCCCGCTGTCGCCAGCTGGCTCTTAGTCTCGAGGCATGAGCTCGTTCACCTGGCCGGGGTCGGCCCAGCAGGAGGCCGCTCCGGTGGCCGTGATCCTTCCCGGCACGGGCTACACCGCCAAAGCGCCGTTGCTCTACTGGTCTGCTGTCCTGCTCTGTCAACGAGGGTGGCGTGTTCGGGCGGTCGAATGGGACATGGATCCACAGGCGGTCGACGAATCACAGGCTCACGTCGAGCGTGAGTTGCAGGAGGCCGGCGATGCAGCGGGTGGCCGTATCGATCTCGTCGTCGCCAAGTCGTTCGGCACCCTCGGCCTGCCGTGGGCAGTGGCACATGCTGTTCCGGGCGTGTGGCTCACGCCGGTCCTGACTGAGGCGGTGATCTTCGACGCGTTGGTTCGGGCATCGGCGGCCCATCTCGCCGTCGGAGGCAGTCGGGATCCACTGTGGTCTCCTGCGATGCGCCTCAAGACAGATGCAGTCGTCCAGACGATGGAGGGTGCCGATCACAGCTTGCTCCTCGCCGACGACTGGCACGGCTCCCTGGATCTGCACAAGCAGCTCTACGAGGTCATCGCGGAGCATGCGAAGCGCGTCCGCTAGAGGATCGACGTCTCCTGCGCCCAGTCGCCCGATGGCCGAATCGTGCATCGGGCGTGCCACGAGGGCACGGTTGGGGCTGCGTCCTGGGCCCCTACCTAACTCTGAATGGCGCGAACGGTCTCTCGGACCGCGTCGTCGACGAGGGCCTGGCGCGCGTTCGCATCGTCCTGTTCCGACTCGTGCACGAAGGCCACGGAACCGCGCCGAGCTCCTACGTAGTCCACGATCCCGTGCTCGATCTGCGTGCGGAGCGCCTGCTCGTAGCCGTGCCGCTCGTACGTGCCGGCGGCGTCGCCCGCGACGGCTACGAGGTGGACGGTGAGCCTGCCGAGATTGCGCCGTGTGCCGCTCTCGTCGATGCTGAAGGCCCAACCGTTGATGAACACGCGATCGATCCAGCCCTTCAACAGCGCCGGCATCGACCACCAGTAGACGGGGAACACCAGGACGAGGTGGTCGGCGGCATCGAGTCGAAGCTGCTCGCGGACGACGTCGGCGGGGGTCCCCCCGTCGCCGCGATAGCAGGCCCGATCGGCGAGACCGAAGCGTGGGTCGAAGCCCTCAGCGGCGAGGTCGGCGACTGCGCCCTCGCCGGGTTGCAGTGCCTCGAGGATCTGCCGGGCGATGCCGGCGGTGAGGGAGGTCTGATCGGGGTGCGCGGTGACGATGAGGGTGTTCACGCACCCCAGTCAAGCGGACGCGGCTGGTCGCCCCGCCGCTCTGTTAGGGCAGCAGCAGCGACTCCAGTTCCCTTCGGTCGCCTCTGAAGGCGTTCATGTCGATGAACTCCTCATCACCGTCGTATCCGTCGAGTCGTTCGCGCGCGGACCACTGCCAGAAGGTCCAGTCGCGGTCGTCGGCGAGATGCGGCGAGGTGGCGACGGAGCGGAACCAGATGGGGTTGTCGGGGTAGTTCCCGGCGAGGTACCGCTCGTACCAGTCGCGGGTCGCGTAGAGCACAGCCGGTCGGCCGTAGTGCCGTTCGATGGCCAGCAGGAGCGGGTCGAGCACCTCCCGGACCGCGTCTGCCGGGGGAGGAGCGTCGCAGTACTCCGCGTAGCACTCGACGTCGACCACGACGGGCAGATCACCCCCGTTCCGGGAGACGGTGGCGATGACGTTGGCTGCCTGATCGGCTCCCGGGCTGTCGACGCTGATGAAGTGGTACGCGCCGACGAGCAGGTCGGTGTCGTGTGCGTCGGCCCAGTTGTCGTCGAATCGGGGGTCCTGGTAGCTCGAGCCTTCCGTGGCTTTGATCCACGCGAAGTCGATGTCCTCCTCCGCCAGGACATCCCAGTCGATCATGCCCTGGTAGGCGGACACATCGACGCCCTGCACCGGGTACCGGAGGGCCGCCGTGCGGGTGGGCCAGAGCGTTCCCGTCAGGAGGAGCGCGGCGACGACGAGCAGGGCGAGGGCGACCCCGGCGGCCGCGAGCACGACGCGGCGCCGCCGACGCGGTCGAGGAAGCGGGCGTGCTCTGGCTACCATCCAGGTCCTCCAATGCGGAGCCTCATTCGTTGTCGGATGCGACCTGCAGGTCATGCCACCCAGGAACCACGATGGTCTCATGACCTATCTGCACGGGATCGATGTCGCTGCTGAGCTTCGTGAGGTTCGGGATCATTGGACGCCGCGGGTCGTCGGGCAGGTGAACGACCAGTACGTGAAGGTCGCCAAGCTGCTCGGTGAGCTGGTCTGGCACGCTCACGATGCTGAGGACGAGATGTTCCTCGTCGTCTCGGGCCGCCTCCGGATCCAGCTGCCTGACGACGAAGAGGTCGTACTCGGCCCAGGGCAGTTCCACGTCGTCCCCCGAGGGGTGCAGCACAATCCGATCGCGGACGAAGAGGTCGAGATCGTCCTGATCGAGACGGTCACGACGGCCCACACCGGCGACGTCATCGTCGAGGGCACCGTTCCGGTCGAGAGGCAGATCGGCGACTTCCGCTGACCTGGACAGCAGGGCCGACGGTGTGTCCGGTGGGCGATCGCGGAAAGGGCAGGCGTAAGCGGTGGGATCCGGGTGCGACGACGGTGTTCCGGCTCGGCTGCTGGTGCCTGGTGGCAGCCCGCCGGCCCTCATCTAGGAGGCGAAGAGGCGGAGTGCGTCCTCGCTGAGTGGGCGGTCGGCGAAGAGGAGCCGTACGGCATCCGGGTCGGGGTTCCCCTCGTCCGGGCCGCGCCACACGAGCTCGAGGCCCGCCCGCTGGGCCGCACGACGCGATCCCTCGTTGTGCTCGAGGAGGGACGCGACCAGCGGCAGATCGCGCCCTGTCGCGGACACCGCCTGTCGAGCCGCTGCGACGATCTCCTGCGCGTAGCCCCGTCCCCATGCCGATGGAGAGAGTCGGTAGTAGATGTTCCAGGCGAGGCCCCCGCGAAGGCTGGGGCCGCCCATGCCGACCAGCGCGCCCGTCGCCGTGTCCCGCGCGACCCATACATCGACGCCGTTGACTTCCCACCCCGCCAGGTACCGATCGACGAGTTCGCGCGTCTGGGCCGGCTCGGTGTGGCGTGCGGACGGGAGGTGTCTCCAGACCTCCGGGTCGGCATGCAGGGCGTGGAGTTCCGGCAGATCTCGATCGCTGGGGCGGGAGAGCGTCAAGCGCTCCGTCAGCGTCGCCTGTATCGAGTGAGTCATGTCCACCATTCTCCCGTGCGTCGTCCATCAGGAGTCAGTCGCCGCGGCTCCGACGATCATCGAGGCTGGCCGAAATGCGAGACGGGCGCACGCCAGGGTCGACAGCGCGAAGTGCATGCGTTGTAATAGATCTCGGTAAGCGCGCTGGTTACGCGCCAGGAATGGACCGATTTCGGGATCGGCCATCCGCCCTCGACCGGCTACCGCGGCGATTCTGATCCTCGTCGCGTCGGCCGTCTGTCGATGTCGAGGGCGGGGCCGGCTTCGCGCACCCCTGCGCGGCGGCCCCGCCTGAAAGCACAGAGACCCTGATCTCCGTACCTTCGCACCACGACTGCGGTGTCGTCGGTGATGGAGTCGACGGAGTTCTCGCTGCGGCGCTGGGGTCCTCTATGCCATGGACGGGGCCTGGTGGTTCCATGGAGCGATGGCACCCGACTCAGACTCCGACGGCCGGACCGTGAGCTTCTCCATCGGACCGGACGAGATCGTGATCCGACACAAGTACGAAGTCGTGAGCATCGTCAACGACATCATGGTCGCGGCCTGGTTCGTGGTGGGCAGCATCCTCTTCTTCTCCGAGTCCACCACCATCACGGGTACGTGGCTCTTTCTGCTCGGCAGCATCCAGCTGATGATCCGACCCCTCATCAGACTCGCTCGTCGCATCCATCTGCAGCGTTCCGGCAGCGGCGCACCCGGAGACAGCGGACAGGATTTCTGACCTGCGACGGTCTGACGCATCCGACGGCCTGGCGCCTCCGACGGTTCCACTCTGGACTCGAGGCCAGGTGCACCCGGTGCCGTCCGGAGTGGTCGGCGCCGACGTCACCCGATGACCGGGCGGTCCTCGGGGTAGTCGTAGAGCAGTGTCCGTCGCCGGACCGCGAGGGCGGACGCGAGGCCGATGGGGCCGACCCGCCCGGCGAACATGAGCGCTGCGAGGACGTACTTGCCGAAGGGCTCGAGCTCGGCGCTCAGCCCGACGCTGAGGCCGCAGGTCGCGAAGGCGGAGATCACCTCGAAGAGGATGCGGTCGAGGGGCTCGTCGCTGACGGTCATGATCAGCGCCGTCGCGGCGAGTACGAGTGTCGCGCCGAGGAAGATGACGCTGATCGCGACGCGGAGGGCCGCCTCGGGCACGGTGCGGCGGAAGACCCTGACGTTCTTGTCGCCCTTGCCCTCGGCGGCGATCGCCAGGAACAGCAGCGCGATCGTCGTCACCTTGATGCCGCCGGCGGTCGACGCGGACCCGCCACCGACGAACATGAGGGCGTCGGTGGCGAGGAGGGTGATGGGGTGGGAGGCGCCGGTGTCGACGAGCGCGAAGCCGCCGCTGCGCATCATGGTCGACGCGAACAGGCCGTGGATGATCTTGTCGCCGGAGGCCATGTCGCCGATCGTGGCCGTGTTGCCCCACTCGAGGAGGGTCCACACGACGGCCCCGAAGATCAGGAGGCCGGTGGTCACGGACAGAGTGAGCTTGGTGTGGAGGTTCCAGCGTCGTACGTGGGTCCTGTGGACCATCAAGATCATGAACACCGGGAACCCGAGGCTGCCGATGAAGACCCCGGCCATCAGCGGCACGAGGATGAACGGGTCGGTGCCGAACTGCTCGAGGCCGCCTTCGTGGGTGACGAACCCGGCGTTGTTGAAGGCCGAGATCGCGTAGAAGATACCGTGCCAGGTGCCGGAGGCCACGGACCCCTCGCGGACGATGAACGCCGGCACCAGCACCAGGGCGAGAGCCGCCTCGACCACGACCGTGGTGAGGACGACGATCTTCAGCAGCGACTGGACCTCGCCGAGCTTGCTCGTGCCGATGCCCTGCTGAGCCATGATGCGGCCCCGGACACCGAGCTTGTGCGTGACGGCCCGGGAGAGGAGGAGGGCGATGGTGACGATGCCGAGGCCGCCGACCTGGATGCCGGCGAGGATGACGACCTGCCCGAAGAAGGACCAGTGGGAGGCGGTGTCGACGGTCACGAGCCCGGTGACGGTCATCGCCGAGACAGCGGTGAACACCGCATCGTGCAGCGGGGTGCGTGTCCCGTCCGACGTCGCGGCCGGCAGTGCGAGCAGTGCCGAGAACAGGACGATCACGCTGAGGAAGATCCCGAGGGCCACGAGGGCCGGGGACCGTCGCAAGGCGCCCTGCGACAGCGCGGCGATGCGCGCCGTCGCCGCCCCGTCGTTCACGTCACCACCCCCCGCGTGTCGCTCATGCCCGGGGGCGCCGACCCCGGACGGCGAGGATCGGACCACCGGTGACCACGGCGCTCAGGGAGCCGACGAGGACGCCGACCCCGACGACGTCGTCAGGGTCGCTCGAGCGGCTCGGATCAGGGGACGAGTTCACGCGAAGAGACTAACCCTCGACCGGGCGTGCTGACGGAGCAGGACTCTGCACAGCAGCTCGTCGGGCCCGTGTCTCGGGTGCCCGATGGAGGATCCCGGGTCGGGCGGTCTCTACGGTGGTGGCATGCGTTCTCTCACCAAGCTCGACGAGTGGTCTGCGGCAGACGTCCTCCAAGTGTTCGCTCTGGCGGATGCGTACAGCGAGGGCCGTGGGCCGGTCAAGGAGGGGGCGGCGGTCATGTTCTTTCCGCCGAGCAGTCTGCGGACGAGAGTCACGTTCGAGCGCGGGGCCTCGCTGATGGGGCTCCAGCCGATCGTTTTCCCCGACACCACGCTCGACAAGCCGGAGGCTCTGGCCGATGTCGCCCGGTATCTGGACGCCTGGGTCGACATCATCGTGGCTCGGCACCCCGACCTCTCCGTCATCGAGGGCTTGGCGGTGGCTCACGCGCTGCCCGTCGTGAACGCGATGACCGACGTCAATCACCCATGCGAGGTGCTCTCCGACCTGTACTCCCTGCGCCGCAGGGGAGACATCTCGGAGCTCCGCTTCCTCTTCGTCGGAGCCGACGGCAACATCGCGAGAGCATGGCAGGAGGCCGCGAGGGTGCTGGAGTTGGATCTCATCCAGTGCTGCCCGGCTGAGCTCGCGACTCCGGGCGCTCTCTGGACAGATGACCTGGATGCGGCCATCAGATCAGCGGACGTCGTCCTCACCGACGGTCCCGGGCCTCACGCCGAGCTCCTCGAGCCCTATCGGGTCACGGCGGCCCTTCTCGACCTCGCGCCGGCAGGGGTGCGCTTCGCTCCGTGCCCACCATTCGTCCGCGGCCGCGAGGTGAGCGCCGACGCCGTGTCGCACTCGGCCTTCGTCGGTCATGCGTTCAAGGCCCCGCTCCTCCCTGTGCAGCAGGCGATCATGGCGTTCTGCCTCGACCTCGGATGACGACGAGCCCCTGTAGTCGATCGATTGAGACAATGTCGGCATGGGGACCTTCGTGCTTCGACTCCTGGCGATCGCGGCATCCGGGCTGGCCGCGACATGGCTCGCGACGGGCGCCGAACAGATCTGCCCGGCGATCTACCCAGCACCTGAATCGTGCAGAGCCGGCGCGCGCATCGCCCCCGCCACAGTCGGGACCTTCGTCATCCTCGCGTTTCTCGCCCTCACCATCGTTCTCGTCGTGCTCAAGAACGAACGTGCGATGAACGTCGTGGCGGTGACGCTCTTCGGACTGAGCTGCTCTGTCGTACCGCTCTGGACGCTCTTCGCGAGCGGGTTCGCCGCTGACGAGCGCGTCCTCATCATCGCGTCACTCGTCCTCCTCGTCGTGGCGATGACCGTCGCGACGGGGCTCGCCCTCCGAAGAGGGCGAAAGGAGCGCATCTGATGGCCCGGCACCAAGGCGACTCGTTCATCGACCGTGGCCGGAATCAGGTCGGTTCCGTCATGAAGCCGATCTTGTTCCCGTCCAGATCTCGAAGCTCGAAGAACTCGACGGCCGCTTCCACACTGGCGCGGTGACGCCAGTGGATGCGGTCTGCTTCGACCTCGACGGCACGTTGTTCGATCACCAGGGTTCGGCACGTGCAGCGGTGGTCCGCTTCCTCCACTCACTTGATGTGGTGGCGTCGGAATCGACTCTCGCGAGCTGGTTCGCCGCCGAAGAGGAGCACTACGAACGCTGGCGGTCGGGTGAGATCAGCTTTTCGGAGCAGCGCCGTCGGCGGTTGCGCTCGGTTCTACCGCCGCTCGGGGTCGACGTCCCTCCCAGTGATGTCGAGATCGACGAGTTGTTCAGCGGATACCTGCGGGCGTACGAATCGGCTTGGCGCGCATTTCCCGATGCGCTGCCCCTCCTTCGGAGCCTGCGCGAGTCCGGTCACCGCATCGGATTGCTGACGAACGGGACGGAGGCTCAGCAGCTGGCAAAGCTCCGGTGGACAGGTCTCTTCGACGCCTTCGACGTCGTCTGCACGTCGGAGCGCATCGGCTTCGCGAAGCCCGACGCGAGGGCCTTCGCAGTTCTCGCATCTGAACTGGGGGTCGAGCCGGCGGCGTGCCTCTTCGTCGGCGACGATCCGGTGAAGGACGCCGACGGAGCCAGGGCAGCGGGGATGCAGCCGCTCCTGGTCGACGACCACCGCAGCCGTGGGCTCCCGATCGGTGAGCTCGTCACGTCCTCGATCGCAGCATCCGAGGGTGCTCGATAGGAGTGCTCTGCTGAGGCGGGGCTACGGACAGGGCTGTACGGCGCTCGGTCGCACCGGGTACCGTGTGGCGCTCACCGTCGAGAGGAACCGCATGTCCGCATCGCGTCCGTCCCGCAGGAGCCGGCTCACCGTCCCGTCTCCCCGAGCTGCAGCGGCTGCCGTAGCGGCCCTCGTAGCGGGGCTCTTGGCTGCGTGCACGACGGGCGGCGACGATGCAGGGACGAGCTCCCCGCCGACGAGCTCCGCATCTGCTTCTGCGTCGGCAGGCGGTTCCGAGGCGGACACGGACGGGGCGGAAGCGGACATGGATGAGCTGCCGCTGCCTCGCGAAGACATCTCCGACTGGGCGGCCGGCGCACTCCCCGCGCCCGGTGCAGCAGAGCGGTTGGTGAATCAGAGCGGTTGGCTCAGCGACGGCACCTCGTCTCAGCTGACCGTGTCTGCACCCGAGGAGCCCGCTGGGCGATACGCGGTCGATGTGGCGTGCCTGGGCAGCGGGACGATCACGGTCCGCCTCCAGGAACCCGAGGACCCCGCGGCTCCCGGCTCCCCGGATGCCACATGCACGGACGAGACGATCAGCTTCGAATACGACAGCAGCCCGGACGCACCGCGTGTCAGTCTCGGCCTCTCCGGTGCCCCGACCGTCTACGCCGTGGCCATCGCTCCCGTCGAAGGGTGACCGCAGCTCTACGGACACGGATGCGCTACGGAATCAGTCTCGAGTCAGAACTGACGTGCTGCGACGTCCGCCCGCGTCGACGCGGCCGGCAGCTCACGGAGTCGGCCCGCGGTGACGGGGCCCCAGGGTCGGACAGGTAGTCCGCCGGACGCCTCAGGCCGTCAGGTGCTGCGTGATGCTGCCCTGCCCGTCGACGAGGGCGACGTCGGCGAGAGCGCCGTTGACCAGCGGCATCTGCGGGGGCTGATGGCCGGTGTCGAAATCGAGGATGACGGGGATGTCGACGTCTCCCAGAGCTCGTCGCACGGCATCTTCCTGAGTCAGTTCCGAGCTGCCCGGGCCGTTCGTGCGCCCGATCAAGACGCCCTCGGCGGCGTCGAACCAGCCGGCCAGCCGAAGGGATCGGAGCATGCGCAGTACGGCGACCGAGTCGGAGCCCGCGGCCTCCAGGTAGACGAGGGTTCCTTCGGGGGCGTGTTCGAGGGCGAAACGGGGCACGTCTCCGTAGGGTGTGCCCGCCAGGAGCGACACGGTCTCGAGGCATCCGCCGATGAGTCGCCCGCTCATGCTGACGTCATCTTCACCGTCGAGCGTGCGCCATCTGGTCGGGGTCTCGTACGCGCGGTCTCGATCGAGGGGCTCTTCGCTCCAGGCGGCCCAGGGGCGTGAGCGGCGACGCGGTGCGCTGCGTTGCTCGAACGAGCTCCCGGCCGGCATGCTCGCGACGTCCGTCCAGCGGTGGAATTCCGTCGGCGACTCCCATGGCTCGTCCATGAGGTTCGCACCGTGCATCGTCGCCAGCCCGGTGAGGGTGGTCAACGGCAGGAGCAGGGTGGAGATGTCCGACCAGCCGACGAACCAGGTCCGGGTCGACGCGAGGGCCGCCCAGTCGATGCCGTCGAGCAGCTCGACGGCCAGTTCACCTCCCCAGGGAGGCAGCACCGCGTCGCCGGAGCGGAACGAGTCGTGGAGGTCCATGATGCGATCGCCGGCGGAGGCGGGAACGAGTCCGCCCATGGTCGCGTGATCCCGGACGTGCACATCGAGACCCCGGTCGGTCAGCGAGGCCACCGCTGCACGGAGACGCTCGTGGTGTTCGTCGGGGACCCCCATCGAAGGAGCGGGCACTTCGATGCGTCCTCCCGCCCGGAGCGGCGTGGGGTACGTGATGCCGGCCATCCGTCGACGCTAGCAAGGCGGAGAACGGATTCGGCGTCACGGCAGGTTCCGGAGCGAGCTCACGATGGCGCGGGCTCTTCAGAGTCGGCAGCCGGCGCCCGCGCCCGCGCCCCGCCCGACGGCCGAGCGGGGAGCGGGGAGCGGGGAGCGTACGCCGATCTAGTCGCGGAGGGGCGATCCCACGACGGTGAATCGGTGACCGCCGAAGGTGCCGTCGAGCAGGGGGCGGGCTCTGGCGATCGCGTCCTGCACCTGGGGGAGGGCGAGGGAGGCGCGGTGCGCCTCCGCCGAGTCCCAGAGCTCGACGACGAAGACGGTGTCGGGCTGATCGTCGTCCACCCCGACCTCGTAGGCCCGGCATCCGGCGCCCGTGAGGCTCTCGTTGCGCTCGGTGAGGAGGGCGACGAGTTCGTCGCGCTTTCCGGGTGCGGCCCCGAGGGTGCCCACGTTCACGAAGGTCATGTCGCGAGGCTACCGCGGGCTCAGCCGGCGGCGATCTCGCGCAGCGTCGCCAGGTGGGCCGACCACGCCGTGCGGCCCTCGGCCGTGAGTTTGAGGGAGGTCCGTGGTCGCTTGCCGACGAACCCCTTCTTGACCTGCACGTAGCCGGCCGCCTCGAGCACACTGACCTGCTTGCTGAGCGTCGAGTCGCTGACCTGCACGGCATCGCGGAGGTCGGCGAAGTCGAGCTGGTCCGCTGCCGCGAGGGCCGCTGTCATCGAGAAGCGCACCGGCTGGTGCAGGGTGTCCGACAGCCGGAGGCGCGGGTGCTGCTCGCTCATCGCCGAGCCGCCTTCGCCTCGTACGTCGCCGCACCCACGGAGAGTGCGAGCAGCGCGAGGGCGAGCAGGCTCGAGGCCAGCAGCGCCTCGCCCTGGGAGGTCGAGACGACGAGCATCGCGACGAGGTAGACCGCGAAGATGACGCCCATGTAGAGGCCCCATCGTCGCCCGAACCCGTTCTTGTGCGAGCGGAGGAACGCGAGCTGGAACGCGATGATCACCGCGATCCAGACGACGAGAGCGAGCATCGCGATCAGGTAGTTCGTGCCGGAGGTGAGACCCATGGCGAGGGTGCCGAGCGACAGGGTCGACCCGAGGGCCAGCAGCACGGCGACAGCGGGCCAGCTGGCGGTCGAGGTCGCCTGGCGGCCGGTCGCATCGGCGTCGGCGAGGAGGCGGCGGGCCTCGTCGGGTGTGGGGAGGGACGTGCTGTTCGTCATGGTGCTGATCCTCTCTGGGTGGGTGTTCGTCTTCTCATCATAGAAAGTACTTTCCAATGTTGCAAGTACTTTCTTACGAGACCGCGACGCTGTCCGGCCGTGTGGTCTCCGTGAGGAACCCCTGTTTTCGCGTGAGGAACCCGTAAGGGCCGTCCGAGACGGCCGCATCCCGGTGTCTACTGACTCGCTGTGCCCACGACGGGCACCGGGTCCTGGTGGCCCGTCGATCCTTCTCTTGGAGTCGTAGTGCTCGACATCGTGTACGTGCTCGCCGTCATCGCTGTGTTCGCAGTGGTGTCCCTCGTGGCGAAGGGGGTCGAGAAGCTGTGATCGTCTTCAGCATCGGTGCGGCCGTACTGGCCGTCGCCGCGCTCGCCTACCTCGTGTACGCGCTCGTGAAGCCCGAGCGGTTCTGATGGACACCCTCTTCGGCATCCTCCAGATCCTGACCGTCGTCGTCGTCCTGGTCGTCGTGTACCGCCCCCTCGGCGACTACATGGCCCGCCTCTTCACCACCGCGAAGGACTCTCGCGTCGAACGCGGCTTCTACCGCCTGATCGGCGTCGACTCCGCCTCCGAGCAGACGTGGCCCGCCTACCTGCGCGGCGTCCTCGCCTTCTCGCTGGTCGGCGTGCTCTTCGTCTACGCGATCCAGCGCCTCCAGGCGTTCCTGCCGTACTCGCTCGGCTTCCCCGCCGTGCCCGAGGGGCTGTCCTTCAACACCGCCGCCTCCTTCGTCACGAACACCAACTGGCAGTCGTACTCGCCCGACACGACCCTCGGGTACGCGGTCCAGCTCGGCGGTCTCGCCGTCCAGAACTTCGTCTCGGCGGCCGTCGGCATCGTGGTCGCCGTGGCCGTCATCCGCGGGCTCGCCCGCGCGAAGAGCGGCACGCTCGGCAACTTCTGGGTCGACCTGACCCGCACGCTCGTCCGCCTCCTGCTTCCCCTGGCCGTCGTCGCGGCCGTCGTGCTCGTCGCGGGCGGGGTCGTCCAGAACTTCGCCGGGTTCACCGACGTCACGACCCTGACCGGGGGGACCGCGACGATCCCCGGCGGGCCGGTCGCCTCGCAGGAGGCGATCAAGATGCTCGGTACGAACGGCGGCGGCTTCTTCAACGCCAACAGCTCCCACCCCTTCGAGAACCCCGCGCCCTGGACGAGCGTGTTCGAGATCCTGATGATGCTCGTCATCCCGTTCTCGCTGCCGCGCACCTTCGGCCGCATGGTCGGCTCGACGAAGCAGGGCGTCGCGATCGCGGCGGTCATGACGACGATCTTCGCCGTCTCGCTCAGCGCCATGACCTGGTTCGAGCTCCGCGGTGCCGGCACCGCGACCCAGCTCGCCGGCGGCGCGATGGAGGGGAAGGAGGCGCGGTTCGGCATCTGGGGGTCGACCCTCTTCGGTTCCACCTCGACCCTCACCTCGACCGGTGCCGTCAACTCGATGCACGACTCGTACACGGCGCTCGGCGGCATGATGCCGATGATCAACATGATGCTCGGCGAGATCGCCCCCGGCGGCGTCGGATCGGGTCTCTACGGGATGCTCGTGCTCGCCGTCATCACGGTGTTCATCGCGGGTCTGCTCGTCGGCCGCACGCCGGAGTACCTCGGCAAGAAGATCGGGCCGCGCGAGATCAAGCTCGCCAGCCTGTACATCCTCGTCACGCCGACCATCGTGCTCGCCTTCACCGCACTGAGCTTCGCGATCCCCGCGGTGCGCGCCGACGTCGAGGCCACGTCGATCTGGAACCCCGGCCTGCACGGCTTCAGCGAGGTCCTCTACGCCTTCACCTCGGCCGCGAACAACAACGGCTCGGCCTTCGCCGGCCTCACCGCGAACACCCCCTGGTTCAACACGACCCTCGGCGTCGCCATGCTGCTCGGCCGGTTCCTGCCGATCGTGCTCGTGCTCGCCCTCGCCGGCTCCTTCGCCGCGCAGGACAGGATCCCCGCCACCGCCGGGACCCTCCCCACCCACCGCCCGCAGTTCGTGGGCCTGCTCACCGGCGTCTCCGTGATCATCACCGCGCTGACCTACTTCCCCGTCCTCGCACTGGGACCGCTCGCTGAAGGGCTGCAGTAACCATGTCCACCATCACCGACACACCCGTCACCGTCGATCACGACCAGGAGGCCGCTCCGACGGACCGCGGCAGCGCCTTCAGCGCCGCCCAGCTCGTCGCGGCGCTGCCCGGCGCCCTGCGCAAGCTGAACCCGCGCGAGATGTGGCACAACCCCGTCATGTTCATCGTCGAGGTGGGCGCCGCCTACACGACGATCCTCGCGATCGCGGGTCTGTTCACCGGCCCGCAGTCCTCGGGCGGATCGCCCGTCCCCGGCTCCTTCACCTGGGCCATCGCGATCTGGCTCTGGCTGACCGTCGTCTTCGCCAACCTCGCCGAGTCCGTCGCCGAGGGGCGCGGCAAGGCGCAGGCCGAGACCCTCAAGGCGACCCGCACCAGCACCACCGCCCAGCGCGTCCTCTCGTACGACGCGACGTCCGACGCCGGTGCCGAGCGCGCCTCCTCGGAGTCCGTGTCATCCGCCGACCTCACGCTCGGCGACACGGTCGTCGTGACCGCCGGCGAGCTGATCCCGGGCGACGGCGACATCGTCTGGGGCATCGCCAGCGTCGACGAGTCGGCGATCACGGGCGAGTCCGCCCCGGTGATCCGCGAGTCGGGCGGCGACCGCAGCGCCGTCACCGGCGGCACCCGCGTGCTGTCCGACCGGGTCGTCGTGCGCATCACGAGCAAGCCGGGCGAGACCTTCGTCGACCGGATGATCCGCCTCGTCGAGGGCGCCTCCCGACAGAAGACGCCCAACGAGATCGCGCTGAACATCCTGCTCGCGAGCCTCTCGATCGTCTTCGTCGTCGTGACCCTGACGCTGAACCCGATCGCCGGGTACAGCGACGCCTCCGTCAGCATCCCGGTGCTGATCGCCCTGCTGGTCTGCCTCATCCCGACGACGATCGGCGCGCTGCTGAGCGCGATCGGCATCGCCGGCATGGACCGCCTCGTGCAGCGCAACGTGCTCGCCATGTCGGGGCGCGCGGTCGAGGCCGCAGGCGACGTGACGACGCTGCTGCTCGACAAGACCGGCACCATCACCTACGGCAACCGGCAGGCCGCCGAGTTCACGCCCCTCGACGGCATCGCGCGGGCCGAGCTCGTCGACGCCGCGGCGCGGTCCTCCCTGGCCGACCCGACGCCCGAGGGCAAGTCGATCGTCGACCTCGCGCTGACGACGGGCTGGCTCGATGCCGGCGACCAGCAGGGGGAGATCGTGCCGTTCACCGCGCAGACCCGGATGTCGGGGCTCGATCTGCCCGACGGCACCCGGATCCGCAAGGGCGCCGGCAACTCGATCATCTCGTGGGTCGAGGAGGATCGCCGCCTCGCCTCGAGCGAGCACGACGAGCTCCAGGCCCGCATCGACGAGATCTCGAACGCCGGCGGTACACCGCTGGTGGTCGCGATGAAGACGACCACGGCCGATGCCCGTGTGCTCGGCGTGGTCTACCTGAAGGACGTCGTCAAGACCGGCCTGCGCGAGCGCTTCGCCGAGCTGCGGTCCATGGGCATCCGCACCGTGATGATCACGGGCGACAACCCGCTCACGGCCAAGGCGATCGCGGCCGAGGCCGGTGTCGACGACTACCTCGCCGAGGCCACCCCCGAGGACAAGCTCGCGCTCATCCGCCGGGAGCAGGAAGGAGGCGCGCTCGTCGCCATGACCGGCGACGGCACCAACGACGCCCCCGCGCTGGCCCAGGCCGACGTCGGCGTCGCCATGAACACCGGCACGTCGGCCGCCAAGGAGGCCGGCAACATGGTCGACCTCGACAGCGACCCGACGAAGCTGATCGACATCGTCCGGATCGGCAAGCAGCTGCTCATCACCCGCGGCGCCCTCACCACGTTCTCGATCGCCAACGACATCGCGAAGTACTTCGCGATAATCCCGGCCATGTTCGCCGGGGTGTTCCCCGGGCTCGGGCTGCTCAACCTCATGCAGCTCAGCTCGCCGGCCTCCGCGATCCTGTCGGCGATCGTCTTCAACGCGCTGGTCATCGTCGTGCTCATCCCGCTCGCCCTGCGGGGTGTGAAGTACCGCGCAGCGTCGGCCTCGTCGATCCTGTCGCGCAACCTCCTCGTCTACGGACTCGGCGGCGTCGTCGCCCCGTTCGTCGGCATCAAGCTCATCGACCTCGTCGTCAGCGTCATCCCCGGCTTCTAGCCGGCGACCGGAACCGGGAAAGAGACCATGAACACACGCACCCTCCTCCGCCAGCACGGCGTCGCCCTCCGTGCGATGCTCGTCTTCACCCTCGTGCTCGGCGTGGCCTACACGGCCGTCATCACCGGCGTCGGACAGCTCGCCCTCGGCGGCAAGGCCGACGGATCCGCCGTCGCGCTCGACGGCGAGACCGTCGGCTCGTCCCTGATCGGGCAGTCGTTCACCGACGCCGACGCGGCCGCCCTGCCGGAGTGGTTCCAGTCACGGCCTTCCGCAGCGGGCGACGGCTACGACGCCTCCGCCTCGAGCGGCAGCAACTACGGACCCGAGAACGAGGACCTCATCGCCGCGATCGACGAACGCCGTGCCGCGATCGCCGCGAGCGACGGCGTCGCCCCGGAGGACGTCCCCGTCGACGCGCTCACCGCCTCCTCGTCCGGGCTCGACCCGCACATCAGCCCGGAGTACGCGCAAATCCAGATCGAACGCGTCGCCGCGGCGCGCGATCTGCCCTTGGCGGACGTCGAGGCCCTCGTGGCGGAGCACACCCGGGGCCGCGACCTCGGCTACCTCGGCGAGCCCACGGTGAACGTGCTCGAGCTGAACACGGCCCTGGCCGCGACGTCACGCTGACGCCGTCGAGCGGAGCGGCTCCGTCGAGCGGAGCGGCTCCGTCGAGCGGGGCGATGCCGGGTGCCGCCCGGTGCCGCCCCGAAAGGCGATCCCGCCGCCTGCGACCCCGCCGACGACGACTTCGCTGCTCGGGGTGGCGGCCCTCCGGCCGCTAGTTGGTGGGGGCCACATCCCAGTGCTCGCGGATGAGTCCGCCGTCGACGCGGAACAGGTCGGCTGCGAGCAGCGGGTCGCCGGGCTTCGCGCCGACCGCCTGGGAGAAGGTCCAGACGATGTCGCCGTCGGAGAGCGAGATGACGGACTGCTGCGCCGGGAACTGCGCACCGCTGCCGAACAGTTGCTTCAGCGCTGCCGTCCCGTTCGGAGCGACCGGGTTGTGCTGCAGGTACGCGGGGTCGAAGGCCCGGTCGAGGATCGAGGCGTCCTGGTCGCGGAACAGCGTGTCGTACGCCGACACCGCGAGGATGCGGTTGCGTTCCTCCTGACGTTCCGACGGTGCGGCGGTCGGACGTGCCGGTCGGTACAGATCGCTGAACATGGTGTTCGTGTTCCCGCTCGCCGGTGTGCCGGTCGGAACGGGCTGCTCGAGCGACCAGTGCTCGACGATCCGGCCGTGCTGGAGGCGGAACAGATCGACGGCGGCGTCACCGCTCCGTTCGTCGCGGGGGTCCGACGTGATCTGCCAGTGCACCGCGACGAGGTCGCCGTCGGCGGCGACCCGCTTGATCACCGCCTGGGCACCGGGGACGCGGGTGCGGTCCGCCGCGAACCGGGCCAGGAGTCCTTCGGGCCCCGCGGCGGTCCCTGCTCCCCGGGCGACCGCGCTCGGCGAGACGAACCGAGCCGCGAGCTGCTGGGACGACCTGCTGTCGGGGTCGCTGAAGGTCTTCGTGAGGAGCATCCGTACGGTGCAGGCGTTGCGCTGTTCGGTGCGGGTGTCCGCACGGTCTGCGGCGACCGTCACGCTCGCCTCCGGTCGGTCGCCGGGAGCAGCTGCTGCCGGTGTGGCGACGCCGACTCCGGTGAGGAGGGCGACTCCGGCGAGGAGGGCGACTCCGGCGAGGAGGGCGACTCCGGCGAGGACGGCCGTGCCGCGGGCGAGGCGGGCACGACGGGCGGTGGAGATGGTGGGCACGAGTACTCCTTCGATGGTGAGCGATCGGGATCGCAGCATCGCAGAGAACTCTCCCCAGCGGAGGTACGCACTTTTTTGTAAGTTGCTTACATGGATGTCGGAATCGTGGAACCGCCCGCACCGCCCGCGCATGATCGGGGTGCCCCGGCGCGCTTCCCTGCGGCGTGTCCTTCGCGAGTCGTGCTCACACATGTCACGAGCCGGTGGGGCGTGCTCGTGCTCCTGGCGCTCGAGCAGGGTGGCATGCGGTGGGGAGAGCTCCGACGCACGATCGAGGGGATCAGCGAGAAGATGCTCGCCTCCACCTTGCGGACGCTGGAGCACGACGGGATCGTGAACCGGGTCGCCCAGCCCACGATCCCGCCCCGGGTGGATTACTCGCTCACCGAGAGCGGCGCCGAACTGGCCGCGCGACTCGTCCCCCTCATGGACTGGATCGTCGAGCACGCCGACACGATCGTCGATCGATCCTCCGTCGACTGACACCCGTCGCCTCCGATCTCTATCCGATCAGGGCCTCGGACTCCGACCACAGGCGCCGGGCCGCGTCGGGGTCGAGGGCGTGACGCACGACGCCGTGGATCCCGTCGACGATGTCGTCGACGACGTCCGCCGGGCCGCAGTCCTCCCAGTACGCCGGGGCGCCGACACCGAGCTCCGCTCGAGTGGCGACGAACACCGACGTCGCGGCGCCCTGCTCGACCGTCTTGACGCCGTCGGAGTAGCGGACCTTCATCTCGGCCAGAACCGCGGGGTCCCAGTGGCGTTGCAGCCCGGTCCAGATCCCCCCGGGCATCACCGCCGCGGCCGTTATGCCGTCGTCGCGCCACCTGCGCGTGGCCTCGATGCCGAAGAGCACGTTCGCCGTCTTGGACTGCCCGTAGGCCAGCCCCGAGTCGTACGGGGTGCGGCGGAAGTGCATGTCGTCGAAGCGGATCCCGCTCGCACCGTGGCCGCTCGACGACAAGGAGACGATGCGCGCTCCGTCGGCGCTGGCCAGCGGCCCGTGAAGACCAGTCGCCAGGGCGAAGTGCCCGAGGTGGTTGACGCCGAAGTGCCATTCGTGCCCCCTGGCGGTGCGCCGCTCGGGGACGTGCATGACGCCGGCGTTGGCCACCAGCAGGTGCAGAGGCCCCGACCAGGCCCCGGACAACCGCTTCACGGAGTCGAGGTCGGCGAGATCGAGCTCCAGCACGCGGAGGTCCGCTGCGGGGTTCCGTGCCCTGATCTCGTCGGCCGTGCTCCGGCCGGCCTCGACATCACGGACCGCGAGGACGACCGTGGCACCGGCCTCGGCGAGAGCCCGCACCGTCTCGACGCCGATGCCCGAGCTGGCGCCGGTGACCAGGGCGTTCCGCCCGTGCAGATCGATCCCCTCGATCACGTCGTGGGCGGTCGAGGACTCCCCGAACCTCGGGGTGTCCGGGTCGGCCGGGTCGACGGTCATGCGAGTCGAGTCGCGGTGATGCCGCCGTCGACGTCGACGGTGCTGCCGTGCACGAACACCGCCTCGTCCGAGACGAGCCAGCGCACCGCGAAGGCGACGTCGACGGGGCGGACGGGTCGGCCCGCGACGGTGCCCGCCGTCATCGCCGCGAGGACGTCGGCGCTCTCGGCGTTGCCGGGTGTGCTCGTCGCGCCGGGGGCCACGGTCGTGACGCCCACGCCGGAGGGTCCGAACTCGGCCGACCAGGTGCGGGTCATCTGCTCGAGGGCGGCCTTCGAGGCGGTGTAGGCGGCGCCGAAGGGGACCCCGACGCGAGACATCCACGAGCCGATGTTGACGATCGCACCTCCGCCGCGCGCGACCATCGCGGGGGCGAGGGCGGCGACGAGGATGTGCGGCGCACGGACGTTGACCGCCAGCACGGCGTCGAGATCGGCGTCGGCGAGGTCGGCGGTGGGGCCCGCGGGGTAGATGCCGGCGTTGTTGACGATGACGTCGACGCGCCCGCCGAGAGCGGACTCGGCTTCTGCGGCGATGCGGCGCACCTCCGACGCGCTTCCGCCGAGGTCGCCGACGACGGCGTGGGCGCGCCCGCCCGCATCGGTGATGACGCGCACGACGGCGTCGGCGCGGTCGGCATCGCGCCCGTTCACGACGACCTCGGCTCCGGAGGCGGCGAGCACGCGGGCGATCGCCTCGCCGATGCCGCTGGTCGAGCCGGTGACCAGGGCGGTCCTGCCGGCGAGGCGGGAATCGACGGCCAGGGTCTGCAGTTCTTCTTCATTGGACTTCATGGTCCATTACTAGCACACGAATGGACTGAATGGTCCAAGAGAGTAGGATCGCCGAGTGGACGAGACGAAGCTCACCGAGCGCGGCAGGGCGACCCGGCAACGGATCATCGAGGCGACGGGGGAGCAGATCCTTGCATCGGGCATCGGCGGGACGACCCTCGACACCGTCCGGGCCGCGACGCTGACGAGCAAGAGTCAGCTGTTCCACTACTTCCCCGGCGGCAAAGCCGAGCTGGTGCGCGAGGTCGCGGCGTGGGAGGGCGCCCAGCTGCTCGAAGCGCAGCAGCCGCACATCGACGACCTCGGCTCGTGGCAGTCGTGGATCGCCTGGCGGCAGGCCCTCGTCGACTACTACCTCGGCCTCGGTCGATGGGCGTGTCCGATCGGATCACTCGCGACGCAGGCGGCCATGACCGACCCCGAGCTCGAACGGGTCATCGCCGAGAGCATGGGCGCGTGGCGCGACCTGCTCGCCGCGGGAGTCCGCAAGATGCAGTCGACGGGTGACGTCGACGCGGACGCCGACCCCGACCGCATCGCCATGGTGATCCTCGCCGCGGTGCAGGGCGGTCTCGTGATGAGTCAGCCGCTGCGCTCGTCCTGGCCGCTCGAGGCGGCACTCGACTCGGCGCTCGACCCGCTGCACCACGTGCGCGTCTGACCTCCGGATCGGCCCGTCCGTCCGGTCGTCCTGCTGCGGCGCGGACGGTCGGGGGATCGCCGCCGAGACGCGTTCACAGCGTCATGCCGAGCACCCTGCGCACGGCGACGGGTCCGCCGTGGTCGTCCTCTCGTCGAGTCATCCCGATCTTCTGCGCGACCCTCTCGGAGGCGGTGTTGTCGGGATGGATGATCGCGACGAGTTCGGTGGCGTCGAGCTCGACACGGGCGAAGTCCCGGCAGGCGGCTGCCGCCTCCGTCGCGTAGCCCCGTCCTTGAAGCGTCGCGCGCACGTGGTAGCCGACTTCGAGCATCGGGGCGCCGTTGACGTCCTGCCAGGTCAGCCCGCAGTCGCCGACGAACAGCCCTGCATGCGTCTCGACGATCCAGAGACCGAAGCCGTGCGCGGCGTAGTTGTCCTCGTTCCAGGCGATCCATCGCGCGGCATCGTCACGACTCTTCGGCGCGGGGTAGAACTCCATGACCCTCGGGTCGCCGAGCAGATCAGCCATGTCGTCGAGGTCGGCTCGGGTCATCTCGCGGAATCGGAGCCGCGTGGAGGGGGCGGGAAGCATCCCCGCACCGTATCCCGCGCGGCGACGCTGTCGCGGTGGCCGGAGCTGACCGGACCTGCAGGAGGCGCGGTCCGGGTTCTCCGGGCCCGCGCCTCCTGGTCGATCGTCAGCTCGACACGACGGTCGTCGCCGACGCCTTCAGGCTCAGACGAGGCTCAGCAGCATCGTGTCCGAGTCGCCGTTCCGCCCGACGACCCGGAATCCCGCCCGCTCGTACAGACGTCGTGCGCCGTTGCCGTCCTCGACGCTCAGGCTGATGCCGGGGAGGCCCCGGGCCGACGCCAGGACGATCAGCTCCGAGAGCAGGTCGCGCCCGAGGCCCTGGCCACGGAATCCCTGGAAGGTCGTCAGGCTCAGCTCCGGAGTGTCGGCATCGACGAATCCGTAGCCGGGGTCGTCCTCCGGCAGGAAGACGACCCAGCCGACGGCCCGTGCGATGTCCCCGTCGAAGTCGACGAGCCCGAAGTCGCCTTCTGCGGGGAAGCCCGTGTAGTAATGCGCGATCTCGTGGGTGGCGTCCAGGTCGTCGACGGTGAACCGGGTCGTGTTCCAGTTCATGTTCGCGAGGGTCGCCTCCCGGAGGAGCGCCCGGTCGGCGAGCGTGAGAGGTCGGCGGGTCATTCCTCGACGGTACGCCGGGGGTCAGCCCCGGCGGAGCAGACGGGCGGGAGGCGCGTCGGAGTCCACGATGGCGCCCGCCACCCAGGTCCCCGCGACGGCGCCCATCAGCGACGCGCCGTCGAACGCCGACACCGGGTTGCGGTGCCGCAGCGCCGACGCGTCGACCGTGAACGGCGTCTCGGGTGCGAAGGCGACGAGGTCCGCCGCCCCGCCGACGGTGATCGAGCCCTTCGAGGCAGCAACCGCACTGAGCCCGACGAGCGCGGCCGTCCCCGACGACATCCAGCCGACCACCGTCTCGAGCGCGATGCCCCGGGCCCGAGCACCCGTCCACACCGCCCGGAAGCTCACCTCGAGGCCGGCGATGCCGCCCCAGGCGAGGTCGAACGAGCCGTCGCCGGCGAACTTCAACGCCGCCGTCGAGGGGGAGTGGTCGGATGCGACGATGTCGATCGCGCCGTCGGTCAGCGCCTCCCAGAGCAGTTCGCGGTTGTGCTCGTCGCGGATCGGCGGGCAGCACTTGTACTGCGTCTCGCCGTCGCCGATCGAGCCCGCGTCGAAGGTCAGGTAGTGCGGGCACGTCTCGACCGTCAATCGCAGACCCTCGGCCTTGGCCGCCCGGATCGCCGGCAGCGCCGACGCCGACGACAGGTGCAGCACGTGCGCCCGGCCACCGGTCTCGCGCAGCGCCTCGATCACGTGGTCGATGGCGGTCTGCTCGACCGCCTCGGGGCGCGACCGGACGAAGTCGTCGTACACCGCGCCTCCTGCGGTGATCTCGAGCGAGGCCGCGGCGGCGTCGAGCTGCCCAGGGTCCTCTGCGTGGACGATCAGCAGACCGTCGAAGGCCGTCAGCTCGCGCAGGGCCTCGAACAGCTGCGATGTCGACAGGTGAGGGAACTCGTCGACGCCCGACGGAGAGAGGAACGCCTTGAAGCCGAACACCCCGGCCTCGTGCAGCGCTCGCAGATCGCCGGTGCCGAGGTTCGACGGGATGACGCCGCCCCAGAAGCCGACGTCGACGACCGACTGCGCGGCAGCGGCGGCACGCTTCAGATCGAGCGCCTCGACCGTCACCGTCGGCGGGATGCTGTTCAGCGGCATGTCGACGATCGTCGTCACGCCGCCGGCCGCGGCGGCGCGGGTGGCGGACGCGAAACCCTCCCACTCGGTGCGACCGGGCTCGTTGACGTGCACGTGGGTGTCGACCATGCCGGGCAGCAGCACCTGATCGGGCGGCAGCAGACGGTCGTCGTCGACGCCGGTCGTGGTGAAGGGCGCATCGACGGGACCGATCGCGGCGACGACGCCGTCGCGCACGGCCACCGCGGCAGCCCGCCAAGCGCCGTCGACGAGCACCCGCTCGGCGCGCAGCACGAGATCGAAGGGAGCGGAGGCGAGCGGCTCAGGCACGGGTGCCCTCCGCGGTCGGGGCGACCCGTGCCTCCTCGGCGGCGGTCCCGGGCGAGGCGGTCCCGGGCGCGGCGGTCTCGGCGGCCGCAGCGGCCTCCGCCTCCTCCGCCTCGAGCTCCTTGCGGCGCTTCCGCAGCAGGTGCCCGGCGAGGGCGACCAGCAGCGTCAGCCCGCCGGCCGCGCCCATGCCGATGCCGATGTGCACCTGCAGCAGCAGGGCCCCGACCCCCGCGCCGATCAGGATCATCAGCACCGCGAGCACCCGCCGCGGGAAGTTCTTGCCCGTGCCGCCGGCCAGCTTCGACTCCGACGCGAGACCCACGATGGTCGACGTGACGACGACGGTGGTGACGTCGGCGACCGCGAGCTTGCGTGCCGCCGCGGCCTGCAGACCCATGGCCGCACCGAGCAGCCCGGTGATGGTGAACGCCCACGGCGACCCCTCGACCGGCAGCACGACGAAGCACGACACCCCGAGGCCGAGCAGCACCGTGCCGGTCACCGAGAACGCGATCGTGCTGCGACCCGACCAGCCCGCGCGAGCCGAGCGCAGCATCGCCCCGCCGATCGCCGCGCCGATCATGAACGCGACGAGCGCGACGATCGGGCCCACGATCGGCAGCCCGTCGGCCTGCGCGATCGCCATGCCGAGGATGACCACGTTGCCGGTCATGTTCGCCGTGAACACGCGGTCGAGACCGAGGTAGCCGACGGCGTCGATGATGCCCGTCGTGAACGTCAGCGCGAGCATCATGAACAGGTGCATGCGCGCCTGATCGGCACGGAACTTCTTCACGGGGGTCCTTTCGTCACGGCACGGTGGTCCGATTCTTCCAGCCGAGGAGGCGCGGGTCGGCATGATCCGCCCGTCGCGCGGGTCGGACGCCGGGCTCGAGCCCTGTGGGGGGATCAGCCGGCGCGGTACTCGTGCGCCCAGCCGCCGGGCCCGAGCGACCACTCCCGGCGCCGGCTCGCGGTGTCGGGCGCGCTGACCCAGAAGGTGAGGCGGGTCGGGCGGACGACGAAGCCCGTCCAGCCCGCCGGCTGCTCGAAGCCATCGGCGTGCTCGCGCTCGAAGGCGTCCCAGCGTCGGCGGCGCTCGTCGAGGGGGAGGGCCGCGAACTCGTGCGAGTTCAGCCAGGCGAGCTGCTGCAGGTAGGGCGAGCGGGCCGCGTAGGCGCCGGCGAGGGCTGCGTCGTCGGCGGTCTCGGCGCGACCCCGCACCACCAGCTGCCGGGTGAATCCGGGCCAGAGCACGGTCATCGCCACCAGTGGTCTGGCCGTGATCTGCTCGACCTTGCGACTCGCCGCGTCGGTGTGGAACGCGAAGCCGTCACGGTCGAACGAGCTGAGCAGCACGGTGCGGGCGTCCGGTGCGCCGTCGACGTCGACCGTCGAGAGGGTCACCTGCGGGCGCTCGGGGTCGTCGTTCGGCGGCAGCCACTCGGCGGCGAGCTCCCAGGCCTCGGCGGGCAGCGGGTGGCTCGCGGTGCCGGTCACGCGCCGAAGCCGACGGGCCCGGGCGCCGGCAGGTGGCGGAACCGCGCGATCTCGGCGAGCGACGCGACACCCTTGCGCAGCGCCGTCTCGTAGAGCTCGGCGCCCCACTCGGCTGTCGCCCCGCTCGCGTCGCCGACCACGCCGGCCGGCCCGAAGTCGTCGCTCAGCCAGCCGAAGTGCACCGGCCCGCCGTTGAACTTCACGTAGTCGAGGTCGATCATGTGGTCGGGGATCCACCGGGCGGCCTGCGTCATGTCGACCAGGTCGGGCCGCAGGTGCAGGATCATCGACGTCTCGCTGTGCCCGCCGTGCACGCCGAAGCCGTGCTCGTCGGGCCCGTTGACGCCGTCGCCGGGCGCCATGCCGGTGCCCATCAGGAAGGTCCGCAGCCCGAACCGGCGCCGCAGCTCGCGCAGGGCGACCTGCAGCAGCGCGATGTTGCCGCCGTGCCCGTTGTAGAAGACGAGGGTGCGCGCCGGGGTCGCGGCGACGGACCGGCCGATGTCGACCACGGTCTGCAGCAGCGTCTCGGCGGTCAGCCACATCGTGCCCGGCGCCCAGTGGTGCTCGTCCGACTTCGTGTAGGCGAGCGACGGCAGCAGCCAGACGTCCTGCCCGCCTGCCGCCGCCTCCTCGACCACGGCTCGGCCGATCATGTCGGCCATCAGCCAGTCGGTGGCGAGCGGCAGATGCGGCCCGTGGTGCTCGATCGCGCCCGTCGGCAGCACGATGATGCTGTCCTCGGTCAGCGCGGCCGCCGCCGCCGGCCCGCTCAGCTCGATCAGGTCGCGCGAGCGCCGACCGGGGGCCGAGGAGGCGCGGGTGACGTCGTCGAGGCGGCTCACGAGACCTTCACCCCCGTGTCGATGCCGAGGCGTCCGGTGGGCACGGCATGCCCGCCCTTCACGCCGGTGTCGGGTCCGCCGACAGTCGCCGGGTCGACGAGCTTGCCCGGGTTGAGCAGCCCCTCGGGGTCGGTGGACGCCGCCAGCTCGCGGGTGCGCGCCGGCTCGAAGTCGACGAACCACTGGTGCGGGTTGTGATAGCCGACGCCGAGCGCCTTGAGCTTCGCGAAGCCCGCGTAGACGTCGGCGGCGGTCGTGTAGACGCCGGCCAGCATGCCGATCGGGCGACCGTGCTGCGACTCGATGTGCAGCATCCCGCCCTCGTAGACGGCGTGCACCTCGTCGATGCGGTCGACCAGGGCGTCACCCGAGACCTCGACGTGGAAGTACCGGTCGGGGTAGGCCTTCTGCAGCCACTCGATCGGGTGGTTGTACGACATCATGCTGATCTTCATCGAGGTCTGCGCGCCCTCGCGGACGTCCTCGACGCGGCCCCCCGCCTCCTCGACCATCCGCGTGGCGAGCTCGACCGTGGCGACGTCGAGGATGGCACGGAGGCTCACCCGCCCGGCCGGGATGCCGGGGTCGGCGGGCAGGGCGTCGGCCAGGGTCGGCAGATCGGCGCTGACCAGCCGCGGCGTGGGCTCGAGGTCGGCGAACGGACGGATCAGGCTCAGAGCCTGCTCGAACGTGTCGAAGCTGGCGAAGAAGCCGCGCCAGTCCTGCAACGGCTCGAGCCGGACGGTGGCGCGCGCGATGATGCCGGCCGTGCCGTAGTTGTGGACGTAGGGCTGGGCGTCGTCGCCCTCGACGTGCACGAGTCGCGCCTCGCGGGACGCGTGCACGACGTCGAGCGCCGTGACGAAGCCCGAGCTGTTCGACCCGTGCTTGATCGACCCGGTGCCGCCCGAGCCGCCCGACAGGAACCCGCCGAGCGACGACTGCGCCGTCGACGGATACATCAGGATCTGCTGACCCGTCTTGTTCGCGGCCTGCTCGAGGGCGACCATCGTCGCACCCGCCTCGGCGGTGATGACGCCGTCGCCGACCTCGACGATCGCCTTGGCGCGCGTCATGTCGAGCACGAGCCCGCCCGACATCGGGATCGCCTGGCCGTAGTTGCCGGTGCCCTTGCCTCGCGGGGTGACGGGCACGCCGTGACGCACCGCCGCGGCGACGACCTCGGCGATCTGCTCGGCGCTCGCCGGGTAGGCGACCAGGTCGGCGAGACCGAGCGGCAGCTGCTCGCTGATCACGGGCGAGAGCCGCGAGCCGTCGAGCGACGCCTTCTCGCGGGCGGCGAGTTCGACCGAGACTCCGCGCTCGCCGAGCAGGGTGCGGAGCTCGCCCTCGAGGGCGACCAGCGCCTCCTGGGCTGCCGGGGGACGGATGTCGTTCATGGTGCGTCCTGTCTGAAGAAGGAGGGGAGGGGGCCCGGCTCGCACCGGGCCCCCGGGTGATCAGAAGCCGAGGCTGATCGAGTCGTCCAGGAACTCGTTCGTGTACAGGTCGGACGGCACCAGGCCCTCCTTCAGCGTCGAGCCCTGCTTCTCGAAGATCTCGGTGTCGAGGTCGATGACCGTCTGCATGCGCTCCTCGTCCATGTCGCCGACGTAGCCGTTGTCGCCGTCGGTCGCGATCTTCAGCTCCTTCATCTTGTCGACGGCGTACGCGGCGACGTCCTCGTCGTAGACCCAGCCGGTGTCGTACTGGTCGACCAGGTCGACGATCTTCTCGTTCGTCGCGTCGGGCGAGGCGAAGTAGTCGACGTCGGCCTGCTGCAGCACGGGCACGAGCTTCTCGAGGCAGGGGCTGAGCTCCTCGAGGTCGCCGGTGCGCACCGACATCGCCTCGGGGTAGATGGGGTAGCCGGTGTCGTTGATCAGCTGGTAGTCGAGCGGCTTGCCCCAGGCCGAGACCTGGTTCTCGTAGACGAACGGCTCGGCCGTCGCGAAGCCCTGCTGCGCGTCCTTGCCCTGCGCGACGACGAACTTCGCCGGGGTGCCGTCGTAGCTGCCGTCGGCGACCGACTCGGGGAGGATCCCGTTGCCGACCAGGTAGTCCATGTACGCGGCGCCGCCGAAGTAGCGGACGACCCCGCCGTCGGCCTCGAGCTCGGTGCCGAGCTCCTCGATGGTCGACACGTCGGGGTAGGTCTCCGGGTCCCACATGATCATCTGCGGCGAGATGTCGTTCTCGGCGAAGACGGCGGTGGTGGGCAGGTCGGCCGAGTTCTGCACGGCGACGTCGGTGGTGACGTAGCCCATCGTGATCTCGTCGTCCTGGTACATCTGCGACGGCACGGTGTTGAAGCCGATGGCGGGGCCGCCGGCGCGGATCTCGACCTTGACGCCGGTGGGCTCGCCGCCGATCACGAGATCGCTCGAGACCGACTTCTGGTCGGCGTCGACGGTGTAGTCGTCGCCGAGCAGCTGGTACGCGTGGCCGTGCTCGGCCTCGGGGTTCCAGTCGGTCTGGATCACGACGGTCGCCGGGCAGACGCCCGAGAGGTCGACGGCCGAGCCGGCGGCGGCCTGCGGGGCGGCGTCGTCGCTCGAGCCGCTCGAGCAGGCGGAGAGCGCGGCGGCGGTGACGACGACGAGGCCGAGCGCGGTGAGGGTGCGGGAGGTGCGGGGCATGGGGTCTCCTGTCGGGGGTGGAGCAGGGGATGGTGCGGGGCTGTGTGCGGGAGGTGCGGAGGGAGGAGGAGGAGGGAAGCCGAGGAGGCGCGGGTCAGTTCGCGCTGTACCAGCGCCCGATCGCGACGCGGCGGAGCCAGCCGAAGGCGACGAACACGACCACGCCGAGCACGCTGGCGACGACGATGGCGGCGAACATCTCGGCGCCGTTGAGGCGCTGGTTCATCACCGAGATGAGCACGCCGAGGCCGCCGTCGCCGCGCTGGAAGAACTGGTCGGCGACGATGGCGCCGATCACCGAGAGCCCGGCCGAGTTGCGGAGTCCGATGAAGATCGACGGCAGCGCGGCGGGGAACCTCAGCTTGGTCAGCAGGGTGAGACGCGAGGCGCCCTGCAGCTGGAAGAGCTCGCGCTGGCCCTTGTCGACCGACTGCAGGCCGAACAGCGTGTTCGACACCATGGGGAACAGCGCGAACATGACCGTGACGATGATCCGCGACGGCATCTCGTAGCCGAAGAGCGAGCCGATCAGGGGCACGAGCGCGAGGATCGGGATGCACTGCAGCACGACCGCGTAGGGGAACAGCGCGCTCTCGATCCAGCTGGCCTGCACCATCAACACGGCCCAGGCCATGCCGATCACGATGGCGATCGCGAGGCCGATGACGGCGATCAGGGTCGTGTTGCCGAGCGCCTCGAGCAGGTCGGGTCGGAAGTCGCCGTCGAAGAGCAGCGCCTCGACGACCAGGTGCGGGTACGGCACCAGGAACGGCAGACCGCGCACCTGGTCGTAGTACGCGGCGACCCCGTAGCCGACGCCGATCAGCGCGAAGAAGACGACGATCGGCAGCACGATGTCGCGGACGCGCGTCGCCCGGGGCGACGCCTGGCGACGCGGCGGCTTCGGCCCCGAGAGGCGGGTGGCCGTCGTGGCGGCGGGCTCGGTGCGCGAGACGCGGGTGTCGACGGCCATCAGTTGTGCCCTTCTCGGAGTGCGTGGCTGACCTCGCCGACCAGTTCGGCGAACTCGGCGGTGAAGCGGATCTCGGGGTCGCGGGGCATCGGGAACGGCACGTCGAACTCGCCGACGATGCGACCGGGGCGGCCCGACATCACGACGACCCTCGTCGAGAGGTAGACGGCCTCCGACACCGAGTGGGTGATGAACAGGCCCGCGAAGCGCTTCTCGACGAACAGCCGCAGCAGCTCGTCGTTCAGACGCTCGCGTGTGATCTCGTCGAGGGCGCCGAACGGCTCGTCGAAGAGGAACAGCTCGGGGTCGAGGGTGAGCGAGCGGGCCAGCGACGCGCGCATCCTCATGCCGCCCGAGAGCTCCTTCGGCAGGTTCGACTCGAACCCCGAGAGGCCGACGAGGTCGATCGACTCCTGCGCGGCCGCCCGACGCGTCGCCTTGGGCGCCCCGTTCAGCTCGGCGAGCAGCTCGACGTTGTCGCGGACGCTCCGCCAGGGCAGCAGCGTGGCGTCCTGGAAGACGTAGCCGATGCGGTCGGTGTCGACCTCGGCGCTGCCGTGCGACGCCTGCTCCAGACCCGACGCGATGCGGAGCAGCGTGGACTTGCCGCAGCCCGACGGGCCGACGACGGTGACGAACTCGCCCCGGTCGACGGTGAGGTCGACGTCCTGCAGGGCGACGGTGCCGTTGGCGAACCGCATGGCGACGTCGCGGAAGTCGAGCAGCGTGTCGACCCGGGTCGACGTCGGCGGGGCGACGGGAGGGCTGGCGATGGTCATGATCGGGTCACCGGGTCTCTGCGAGGGTCGGGCGGGGCGAGGAGGGAGACGTCGGGGGTGCCGCCGACGTCGCGGCGGGCGACGTCGCGCTCGCCGACGTCGTGGTGGACGCCGTCGCGAGCGCCGCCGCGGGGTCGGCGACCTCGCGGGTGACGCGGCTCTCGGCGACGAGGCGACCGGCGTGCACGACGTACCGGTCGGCCGGGGCGTTCGCGACGACGTCGGCCAGCGACGTCGCGCGGACGGCGAGCAGCTCGGCCCGCGCCCCGGCCGTGACTCCCGCCGGGGGCAGCGCCATGACCGATCGGGCCGAGTCGCTGACGGCGGCGTAGGCCTCGTCGATCGTCAGGTGGCCGGCGGTGACGAGCAGCATGGCCGTCTCGAGGGCGTCGCTGCGGCCGAGCGGGTTGAACGGGTCGCGCACGTTGTCGGCCCCGGCCGCGAGTCGGACGCCCGCGTCGAGCAGCGGCCGCAGCGCGGTGAGCCCCCGGGGCGTCGCGACGGGCTGGTCCCAGCCCTGCAGGTACAAGTTCGTGATCGGGTTCGCGATGATGCCGATGTCGGCCGCCAGCACGGCGGCGACGATGTCGTCGCGCTGGGCGACGGGCATCGACCCGAGACGGCTGCAGTGCCCGGCCGAGACGCTCGTCGTCCAGCCGACGACCCGTCGGGCGAACTCGTCGAGGGTGACGGCCCCGTCGAGGCTCTCGTCGGTGTGCAGGTCGACGCCGACTCCGCGGCGCTCGGCGATGTCGAGGAGGCGGTGGAGATCCCCATGGGGATCCCTCGCCAGGTGGGGCGCGCCTCCTACGAGGTCCACCCCGAGATCGAGCACGGCCTCGACGTCGGAGTCGGGGGAGTCCTGCGAGGCGAGGGCGACGATCTCGACGTCCATCAGCCCGCGGAGCTCGTCGCGCACCCGCACGAGCGCCTCGGCCCCGCGGGTCGGCCCGTCGCCGAGCAGCACGTCGACGTGGGTGCGCACGGCCGTGGTGCCCTGGGCGAGCATCGCGAGCAGCTGGCGTCGGGCGCGATCGGCGATGTCGTCGACCGTCATCGTGGCCGCGTACACGCGCCACGAGGCGATCGCGAGCTCGAGGTCGCCCATCGGCGGGCGGATCGCGTCGAACGAGAGGGCCTTGTCGAGGTGCGCGTGCGGCTCGGCGGGCGCCGTGAGCAGCACGTGGCCGGCGAGGTCGAGGGTCTCCGACTCGGGGGCCGCGGGCGCCGTGCCCGCCGCGACCACCGCCTCCACGGTGTCGCCCTCGATGAGCACGTCGACCACGTCGCCGCTCGGCAGCGTGGCGTTCCGCAGCAGGGCGAGCTGGCGGGGGAGTCGGGTCACGGAGGGCCTCTCGGGTCGGGCTGGCGATCAGGTGGTCGACAGGGCAGAATGTTGATGGCGTCAACATGCGTCAATCTAAGGAGTGCTCGTTTCCGACAGATGACGCGACCGTTTCGCCGTGTAAATTGCTCGGATCGAGCACCGGACCCCGTGGTAGACCTCGTCAGACCACCCGACCCAGGAGGCCCCCGTCACGTCCCTCGACGCCCCCGTCGATCAGCAGGCCCTGGCGGTCGGCGGTCGGATCCGCGCCCTCCGCCGCGCTCGCGGGCTGACCCTCGTGCAGCTCGCCGCCGAGGCTCAGCTGTCGCACCCGTTCCTCAGCCAGCTCGAGCGCGGGCTCGCGAGGCCGAGCATGGTGTCGCTCGAGCGCATCGCCCGGGCGCTCGGGTCGAGCCAGGTCGAGATCCTCGCCGCGGTCGACGACCGACGCGCCGCCGACGGGCCGGTCGTGGGCTTCGTGGGTGCCGCCGACGGGTCGACCGGGCGCTACGGACAGGCCGCCGCGCGCCTCCTGACCCCGTCCGACCGGCCGTTCCGGGTGATGGAGATGTCGGGGGCGAACCTCGATCCCGGCGACTTCTTCGTGCACGCCGAAGACGAGTTCGTGCACGTGGTCGCCGGGCGGCTGCGGGTCGACCTCGATGCCGAGGGCGCGCGGGTTCTGGCCGCGGGCGACTCGCTGTACTACGGCGGCGGCACCCGCCACCGCTGGAGCGCCGTCGGTGACGACGGCTACACGCTGTTCGTCGTCAAGCAGAGACCGGAGCCCGTGTGACCGCCCCGACCCGACTTCCCGAGACCGCGCTCGACGCGGTCGTCACCGCCCGCACCGCCGCGGCCGACGCCGTCGACCTGTTCGAGTTCGCCGCGCTCGACGGCTCGCCCCTGCCCCGCTGGCAGCCCGGCGCCCACATCGACGTGGCCCTGCCGACGGGCGAGGTGCGGCAGTACTCGCTCTGCGGCGACCCGGACGTCGACGGGTGGCGCATCGGCGTGCTGCGCGAGACCGACGGACGAGGAGGCTCGGCCTGGCTGCACGAGAATCTGGCCGTCGGCGACACGGTCCGCCTCGCGGGCCCCCGCAACCACTTCGAGTTCGAGCCCCGTCGCGGCACGTCGTACGTCTTCGTCGCCGGCGGCATCGGCATCACCCCGGTGTCGGCGATGGCGCGGGCCGCGGCGGCGGCCGGGGTCGACTACGTGCTGCACTACGCCGGGCGGTCGCGCTCGACGATGGCGCTGATCGACGAGCTCGTCGCGCTGCACGGCGACCGGCTGCGGCTGCACGTCGCCGACGAGGGCGACCGGCTCGACGTCGACGGTCTGTTCGCGTCGATGGCCCCGTTCACGACGACGTACTGCTGCGGGCCCGAGCGGCTCGTCGAGGCGGTCGAGACCGCGGGGGCCGGGCGGCAGGTCGTCGTCGAGCGCTTCGAGGCCAAGGCCGTCGGCGAGCCGGTGCGGCACGAGTCGTTCGAGGTCGAGCTGGCGGAGTCGGGGCTGACCGTCACGGTGCCGCCCGACCGCTCGGTGCTCGACGTGGTGGAGGAGGCCGGCGTGCTCGTGCTGTCGAGCTGCCGCGAGGGCACCTGCGGAACCTGCGAGACCACCGTGCTCGAGGGGGAGGTCGACCACCGCGACTCGATCCTCACACCCGACGAGCAGGCCGCCGGCGACCGCATGTTCGTCTGCGTCTCGCGCGCCGCCTGCGCCCGCCTCGTGCTCGACCTGTAGCGGCGCGCCGCCGCCCCAGCCCCGCCAGCGCCCGCCGGCCTCCGCGCGCCCCCGCCAGCCTCGGCCGAAAACCGCGTTCGCGAAGATGAACCGCGATACATCGCAGTTCATCTTCGCGAACGCGGTTCTTCGGTGCGGCGGCGGCGGACCCGCCGCGGGCAGCCAGGGGGATAACCCCCGCGCGGGTCTGGGTGCGGGCGTCATAGGGCCGCGCGGCACGCGTCGCGAGGATCGTAGGCATGGAAGATCACGCCGCCCCCACCACGCCCACCACCACCCGCCGCCGTCTGCGCGCCGGGGCGCTCGCCGCCCTCGGAGTCGCCGGCATCGCCGCCCTGACCGGCTGCTCGTCGATGGTCAGCGCCGCCGAGGAGGCCCTCGGCAGCGAGCAGGTGCAGCAGCGCCACTACGACGCCTACGCCGATGCTCCGAGCTCGCGCACCTCCGACGACGTCGCCTGGTTCATGCCCGACTGGGTGCCCGCTGACGCCCGGGACATCGACGTGCGTCTCGACACCGAGCAGCCCGGTTACGAGCTGTCGTTCACCTCGGCGGAGGGTGTCGACCTCGACGCCTGCGAGCCCGTCGACGGCGATCTCGGCGGACCGGCGATGCCGACCGAGACGCTGCCGCAGTCCCTCCCGACGACCGGTCTCGTGTCGTGCGGCGACGGTCGCGTGACCGCCACCGTCGACGACCGCTGGGCCAGCTGGACGACCCTCGAGGCCGTGCCCGGCGATGACGGCGCAGCAGCGTCAGCTGCGTGTCGTCGAGGCGCGTGATGTCGGTGTCGCCGAGCAGCACCCGCCCCGAGGTCGC
>NZ_CEEDMT010000017.1:0-42819 GCF_979256015.1 Frigoribacterium sp. AC759
CGCGGTGCCGCCGGCGGCGAGCGCCTTGGCGAGCATCTCGTCGACCTCGTCCTTGCTCTCAGCGCTGACGGAGAGCTGCATCTCGTTGCCGACGGTCGCGTCGACGATCTGCTTGCTCGTGAACTGCTGGAAGAACGGCTTGACGAGGATCATGACGTAGATGGTGTCGCTGATGACGATGCAGGCCGCGTTCGCGTCGGTGAAGGCGGGGTTGATCGACCAGCCGAGCGCCTCGTAGAAGGCCTTCGAGGCCTCGAGGTCGTCGACGGCGATGTTGACGAAGATCATCGTGGGCATGACGCACCTGGTTCCCATCGTCCCGAAGGCCCGGTGCCGCCGGTCGTGGGGTCAGCATGGCCCCGGCACGAGCGGCGGTCAAGGAACCCGCGGCATACGGTGCGGTCGGCGTCGGCGTCGGCGTCGGCGTCGGCGTCGGCGAGCCTGTGCGGCCGGTCGGTTCGGGGGTGCAGTCTCGACGTCATGAAGAACACGACACTCGGCCAGGTCGACGGCGGCCTCGACGTCGGACGCCTGGGCCTCGGCCTGATGGGCATGTCCGCTTTCTACACCGGCGACAGCACGGACGACGACGAGTCGGTGCGGGTCATCCACCGCGCGCTCGACGTCGGCGTCACGCTGCTCGACACGGCCGACATGTACGGTCCGCACACGAACGATCAGCTGCTCGGACGGGCCCTCAAGGGCCGGCGCGACCAGGCCGTCGTCGCCACGAAGTTCGGCAACGTGACGGACAAGGAGGCGCGGCTCGAGCGGACCGTCGACGGTCGCCCCGAGTACGTGCGCAGGTCGGTCGACGGATCGCTCAAGCGCCTCGGCATCGACCACATCGACCTCTACTACCAGCACCGCGTCGACCCGCAGGTGCCGATCGAGGAGACCGTCGGGGCCATGGGCGAGCTCGTCACCGCGGGCAAGGTGAGGTTCCTCGGGCTGTCGGAGGCCGCGCCCGAGACGATCCGCCGTGCCCACGCGACGCACCCGATCACCGCCCTGCAGACCGAGTGGTCGCTGTGGAGCCGTGAGCCCGAGGCCGAGATCATCCCCACCGTCCGTGAGCTCGGCATCGGCTTCGTGCCCTACTCGCCGCTCGGCCGCGGGTTCCTGACGGGCACGATCCGGTCGGTCGACGAGCTCGCGCCCGACGACTTCCGACGCTTCGCCCCCCGCTTCTCGGGCGACAACCTCGAGGCGAACGTGCGGATCGTGCAGCAGGTCGACGAGGTCGCGCGTGCCGTCGGCGCGAAGCCCGGACAGGTCGCGCTGGCCTGGCTGCTCGCGAAGGGCGAGGGGATCGTGCCGATCCCGGGCACGAAGCGCCGCGCGTACCTCGACGAGAACGTCGCCGCCGACGAGATCGTCCTCTCGGAGGAGCAGCTGCACCAGCTCGACGACGTCGCCGCGCCGAAGGGCGCCCGCTACGCCGACATGTCGACCGTCGACGAGTAGCACGGCGACCGACGTCCCTGGGTGAGCCGCCACCCCGCCTCGCCGCCACCCCGCCACGAAATGAACATCCCGCCACGTTTTCTCGTGGCGTGATGTGCACATCGTGGCGGGGTGAGACGTCCGCGCGAGGGGCGAGGCCGAGGAGGCGCGGGTACGGTCGAGCGATGGACGACGTGATCAGACGCCGGGCACTCGTGCACGGCCTCGTGCAGGGTGTGGGGTTCCGTTTCTCGACCGAGGGCGAGGCCGATTGCCTCGACGTGGGCGGTTTCGTCCGCAACCTGCCCGACGGAGACGTCGAGGTGGAGATCGAGGGGCGACCCGACCGCGTCGCTTTGATGCTCGAATGGCTGGAGCAGGGCCCGCAGGGGGCGACGGTCGA
Source organism: Frigoribacterium sp. AC759 (assembly GCF_979256015.1). Classification (NCBI taxonomy): domain Bacteria; kingdom Bacillati; phylum Actinomycetota; class Actinomycetes; order Micrococcales; family Microbacteriaceae; genus Frigoribacterium; species Frigoribacterium sp. AC759. The sequence continues at coordinate 1,850 of NZ_CEEDMT010000017.1, forward strand.
CTCCGTCGAGGTACGGGAGCTCGGTCCGATCGGCGAGACGGAGTTCACCACCCGGCGCTGACATCGACGACTCGGCTCGCGCGACGCCTCGGCTCGCGCGTCGCCGGGGGTCGCCCTCGGACTGCGGCGCGGGTCGCGCACGGACCGCGGCGACGATCTCCGACCGGCACCTCACATACGGGGCTCGAGCACCGTCTACAGGGTGAGTAGCATCGCCGAGGGTGAGGAGCCGACCGTGACGACCGAGACAGACCTGCCGCCGACCGTCCATACGACCGTGCCGAGCCCGCTGGGCGATCTCACGCTCGTGGCCTCCGAAGACGGCCTCGCCGGGCTGTACTTCGCCGAGCACCGCAACCTCCCCGACCCGGCCGGTTTCGGGCGGGCTTCGCCGACGGGCGTCGGGGTCGTCGACTTCGACGAGGTCGAGCACCAGCTCGGCGAGTACTTCGCGGGCGAGCGTCGTCGATTCGACCTCCCGCTGGCGCCGCGCGGCAACGAGTTCCGCCGACGGGTCTGGGCCCTGCTGCGCGACATCCCCTACGGCGAGACGCGCAGCTACGGCCAGCTGGCGCGAGAGCTCGGCGACGTCGGCCTCGCCCGGGCCGTCGGGGCGGCCAACGGGCTGAACCCGCTCAGCATCGTCGTGCCGTGCCACCGGGTCGTCGGCGCCGCCGGTGCCCTCGTCGGCTACGCCGGGGGTCTCGACCGCAAGCGGCGGCTGCTCGATCTCGAAGAGCCCGAGAGCGCCTCCTCGGGCCGCCTGTTCTGACGTGCTGCCGTTCGCCCGCGTCGTCGAGCTGCACGGGGCCACCGTGTGGCGCGTCTGCCGTGCGGTGCTCGACGAGCACGACACCGACGACGCCTGGTCCGAGACGTTCGTCGCAGCCCTCGTCGCCTACCCCTCGCTGCCCGAGACGGCCAACGTCGAGGCGTGGCTGGTGACCATCGCGCACCGCAAGGCGATCGACATCGCGCGGGCCACGACACGTCGTCCGCAGCCGGTCGAGGTCGTGCCCGAGCGGCGACCCGCGCCTCCGGCGGACGAGGCGCTGGCCCGGCGCGACGAGCTGATCCGCGCCCTCGACCGCCTGCCTCCCGGTCAACGCCGGGCCGTCGTCCACCACCACCTCGTCGGGCTCTCGCACGCCGAGGCGGCGGAGCTCACCGGCATCACCCCCGCCGCCGCCCGCCGTGCCTCGGCCGACGGCATCGCCCGGCTCCGACTCCTCCTCAGCCCACCCGACCCGCGAGCACCGTCAGGGGCCCCATGACCGACACACCAGACACCGCCGCGAGCATCCCCGAAGGCGAGGCCCCGCGGTCTGCCGCGCCCGAGCTCGATGCCGTGCTGCGGCAGCGGCTCGGGGGCTTCGCTCCGAGCGACGACCGTCTCGCCGCCCTGCACGCCCGGTTCGTCCGCTCGGCGATGGACGCCGACGCCGTCGACGTGGCGTACCGCACGGTCGACTCCCCCGTCGGCCGGCTCATGGTCTGCACGACGACCGTCGGCATCGTGCGGATCGCCTTCGACGTCGAGGGGCTCGACACTGTGCTCGACCGGCTGGCCGCGGCCATCAGCCCGCGGATCATCGAGGCGCCCGACGCCCTCGACACGGCGGCGGGTCAGCTCGACGAGTACTTCCGCGGCGAGCGCCGGTCGTTCGATCTGCCGCTCGACCGCCGGCTGTCGAGGGGGTTCCAGCGCACCGTGCTCGAGCATCTGCCCGAGATCGGCTACGGGGCGACCGAGTCGTACGCGTCGGTCGCGCGGGCCTCGGGCAGCCCCAAGGCCGTCCGCGCCGTGGGCACCGCCTGCGCGACGAACCCGCTGCCCGTCGTCGTCCCGTGCCATCGGGTCGTGCGGAGCGACGGCGCCCCCGGGAACTACCGTGGGGGGATGGCCGCCAAGCAGACCCTCCTCGCGCTCGAGGCCACGTCGTGAGCCCCGCCGACGATCCCTCGGTCGTGATCGGCGACGACGGGCTCGCACGACCCGTCTGGGCCTCGACCGACCCTATGATGCGCGAGTACTACGACAACGAGTGGGGCATGCCCGTCCGCGACGAACGCGGGCTCTTCGAGCGACTGAGTCTCGAGGCGTTCCAGTCGGGCCTCTCGTGGGCGACCATCCTGCGCAAGCGCCCGGCGTTCCGCTCCGCGTTCGCCGACTTCGACCCCGACGCCGTGGCGCTCTTCGACGATGCCGATCGTGCTCGGCTGATGGGCGACGCCGGCATCGTCCGCAACCGGTTGAAGATCGACGCGACCATCCAGAACGCGCGAGCCGTGGTCGGACTGCGCGCCGACGAGGGCCTGGTCGACTTCGTCTGGTCGTTCCGACCGGCCGAGACCCCGTCGCCGCAGACCATGGCCGAGGTGCCCACGACGTCGCCCGAGTCCGTGGCGCTGTCGAAGGCTCTCAAGAAGCGCGGGTTCACGTTCGTCGGGCCGACCACCATGCACGCGCTGATGGAGGCCGTCGGGCTCGTCGACACGCACCTCGTGGGCAGCCACCGACGCGGCACGTCGGGGGTCTGGGTCGACGCCCCGCGGCCGGGCGCCCGGCAGGCAGCCTCGGCTCCGGGCCACGACTCGTGACGCGTCTCGACGTGCGGGCGGTCGGCGAGTACGACCACCGGCACGCCGTGGGTCTGCTCGCGGCCCACAGCATCCCCGGGGCCGAGGCCACCGACATCGGCGCGGCCTCGCATTCGCGGCTGGTCGAGGCGGGCGACGGGGCCTCCCGCGCCTCCTACCGGGTCGATCTGACCTTCACGGCCGACGGCGTCTCGGTCGACGTGGCGACCGACGACGAGAGGGTGCTCGCCCAGCTCGAGACGGTCGTCCGCCGATGGCTCGACCTCGACGCCGACATCGCCGCCGTGCACGACGCGTTCTCGAGCGACCCCGTGCTCGGCCCGCTGGTGACGGCACGACCGGGCATCCGCATCACCGGCAACCCCGACGGCTTCGAGACCGCCGTCGTCACCGTGCTGGGCCAGCAGGTGTCGTTGGCGGCCGCCCGCACCTTCAGCGGGCGACTCGTCTCGGCGTACGGCGAACCCGTCGAGGGCACCGGGCTGACGAGGTTCCCCCGGGCCGACGTCCTGGCCGCCGCCGACGTCGACGAGCTGCGATCGGCCGTCGGCATCACGAACAGTCGAGCGCGCACCGTGCAGGCCCTCGCCGTGGCCGTCGCCGACGGTCTCGTCATCGCACCGGGCGACGATGCGACCGAGGTGCGGCGCCGGCTGCTGGCCCTCCCCGGCATCGGCCCGTGGACGGTCGACTACCTGGCCGTCCGCGCCCTCGGCGACCGCGACGCCTGGCCCGCCGGCGACCTCGTGCTGCGGCGCGTGCTCGGCGGCCTGACCACGCGACAGGCCGAGACCGCCGGTGCCGCCTGGTCGCCGTGGCGGGCCTACGCGCTCTTCCACCTCTGGGCCGCCGTGCTGCCCACCGCACCCGCGGCGACGGCGCAGGCGACGGCGACGTAGCCGCCCGGCGCACCGCGCGCCGAACCTGGGAGTCGGTCACCGCCGCGGCGCGTAGCGTCACACGGGTCGAAGGCGTTTCTTTCGTCTTCTCTGGCCGGTGTTGCTCGCATCCCTGCCCGTGAAGCTCAACTGCGACAACATCGGCACGAGGGGCACGGACGGCGGCATCGCCACGACCGTGCCCCTCATCTCGTTTCATGTGACCAGTGAGCAGCGCCACTCAGTCGGGAGACGTGGACCGGGCGAGATGACAGCCGCGGGGATCTCGGACATCCTGGAGACCCGACAGGTGTCGACGTGTCGACCACCCCCGAGCCGACCGAGAGCACCGATGCGACTCCTCCTCATCCGCCACGGCGAGACCGCCGACAACGTCGCCCAGACGATCGGCTCGCGGCCGCCCGGCCCTCCCCTGTCGCCGGTCGGCGTCGATCAGGCTCGAACCCTGGCGGGTCGACTCGCTGGCGAGCCGATCGCCGCCGTGCACTCGTCACGGGCCCTCCGCGCCGCCGAGACCGCCGCCGTCGCCGCGGCAGCGCTGGGCGTGCCGCACCACGAGCTCGACGGCCTGCTCGAGATCGACGCGGGCGACCTCGAGGGCCTCTCGTACGCCGACGCCCTGCCCGGGTACATGGGCACCATGCAGAAGTGGTGGACGGACCGCGACGCGCGCATCCCCGGCGGCGAGAGCGGCAGCGAGTTCGTGGCCCGCTACGACGCCGCCGTCGCCTCCGTGGTCTCGACCACCGACCCGGCGTCCACCGCGGTGATCGTCTCGCACGAGGCCGCGATCTGCGTCTGGGCGGCGAACACCGCCGACAATCTGGACGCCGAGTTCAGCCGCACCCACGGGCTCCGCAACACCGGCGTGGTCGCCCTCGAGGGGTCGCCCGACCGGGGCTGGGTCGCCGTCTCGTGGGACGACGACCTGCTCTCGCGCTGAGCGTCGTCGGTCGAGCACCTCCTGCGGAGGTCGTCGCTTTTCGGCCATCGCACCGACGAACGCCCGATCGACCGGGATCGCCGAAACAGCCGGTCAGAGGGCGTAGTTAGAGCGACTAGGCAAAATCGACCACTGACCGGGGTTTTCTTGATTTGTCACCGCCCCTCCGGGGACGTATTTTCGAAGGGTGCCGACCATCTCGATGGCTCGGCGGGTCGCACCTCCGACCGAGCTTGCACGGGCAGGGAGCGGAGGCGCGACCCTCCCCGCCGGCCTCGCCTCAGGCGGCTCGCCTCGTTCACAGCTCGCCCCGCGCCTCCCGGACACAGATGCCAACGACTCCCCCCGCCCCTCTCTCGACCTTCTCTCGTCACGAGGAGTCCGGCACGGACCTGGCCGAGGCGGTGCGGGTGCGTTCGTCGCGCCACGGCGGCCGCGACTTCCGGGCGCGGCTGGCCGACGAGCCGTTCTCGTATCACTACGTCACCGTCGGCGATTCGCGGCTGGGGCTCCAGACGACGCGCTTCACCGCCTATCTGCAGGGCACCGTGCCGTATCCCGAGCAGTACGCGCTCATGTGGTTCCGTCGCGGCAGCGCCACCATCGACCATGGTGGGCGGACCTTCACGAGCCACGGCGCCGATCCCTTCCTGGTGCCCGCCGAAGATCCGTACTCGTTCTCGCTGACCCCCCGGCACAGTCAGCTCGTGCGCGTGGGCCGGGACTTCCTCGAGGAGACCGCCGCCGATCTGCACGGCGGACCACCGCAGCGCATCGTCTTCGATCACACGACGGCCCCCTCCGCCGCCGCCCTCCGACGGTGGCGGTCGGTCACCGCCGCGGCCACCCCGAACATCGTCGACGCGGCCACCGAGCCGCTGCTGCGCCTCGAGTCGCAGCTCAGCATCGTGCGGGCCATGCTCGAGCTGTTCCCGTGGCGGCCGCTCGACCTGCCCGCGAGCGTCCGCACCGAGCGCGGCGTCAAGGTGCGCCTCGCCGCGGAGTACATCCACGCCCACGCCGGTCAGGCCATCACGCCGGCCGACATCGGGCGAGCGGCGGGGCTCAGCCCGCGGGCCCTGCAGCTGGCGATGAACGAGCACTTCGAATCGTCGCCGACGAACTACCTGCGGCAGGTGCGACTCGACCGCGCGCACGCCGAGCTGCTCACGTCGCCGCCGGGCACCGCCCGCGTGTCGGACGTCGCACGGCGCTGGGGGTTCGGCAACCTCGGCCGATTCGCAGCCGCGTACGCCGCTCGGTTCGGCGAGTACCCGCGCACCACGTTGCGCCGCTTCTGAGCGCCGCACCGCGCCTCCTCGGGGGCGGGGGGTGGACGCGGGCGGCCCTGGTGGCGGGTGGCCCTGCTCGCTAGGGTGACAGGACCGATCGAGGGGACTGGTCACATGAACACCGCAATCGTCGTCATCGCCCTGGTGGTCGTCGGCATCGTCGCCGCCACCATCGCCATCGTCGTCCGCGAGCGCCGCGACCGCGCGGTCGCCGCCCGTCTCGACGAGGCGGACCCCGGGGCCGGCGTGCGCGCCCACGCCGACGCCGAGCGGCAGCAGGCCGGCCCCCGCGGCGAGGCCGGCGGCATGTCGTGGTCGGCCGGCGGGCAGAACTCGGCCTGAGCGCCCCGCAGCCGCGCGCATGCCCGCCTGCGTCTGCGCGCCGGTCTCAGGCGCTAGCGGAGCGCGTCGCGGGCGGCTCGAGCCCGGGTCTTGATCGCGGCGATGACCTCGTCCTTCGCGTCGGCGTAGTCGTTCGAGTCGCCCCAGCTGCGAGTCATGAGGCCCTGCTTCACGGACTTGTACAGAGCGCGGTCGGCGGCGTCGGAGCGGAGACGATCGCGCAGGAGGCGGTAGTCGTCGACCGCAGGATCCCCGCGTCGGTAGACGTGCACGTGCACGTCGCGAGCTGGCGTCCGCACGAGTCGGTGCCCCGGCTCGCGCACCCGCAGCTCGTACCCGGCGGCGAGCAGGGGCTCGAGGTAGTCCTCCTCCGCCGTGATGTCGGCCACGACCACCACGAGATCGATGATCGGCTTGGCCGCCAGGCCGGGCACCGAGGTCGATCCGATGTGGTCCACCTCGATCTCCTGCCCCGCCAGCGCCTCGAGGATCCGATCGCGGTGCGCGACGAAGTCGGCGGCCCATCGAGGGTTGTACGGCTCGAGCGTCACATGGAGCGGCTGCGGGCCGCCGACGAGCTCGAGAGTCGTGACATCCGGTCGGCGCGGGTTCCCGCTGTTCGTCGCCATCAGGCCTCGGCCGCGGCCCGGCCGCGTACTGCCGCGACATGCGCCCGCATGGCCGCCTCGGCCGCGTCGGCATCCCCCGAGTCGAGGGCCTCGAGCACGGCCCGGTGCTCGCGGATGGCGTGGTCGGCGTCGCTGACGCCCAGCCCGCCGAACATGCGGAACCGTTGCGCCTGACCACCCAGCGAGTCGAACGCCCGGTGCAGGAACGGGTTGGCGGCCTGCTGCGCGATGAGCTCGTGGAAGGTCTCGTCGGCCTCCCAGTACGCGTGGTACTCCGCGAAGGTCGGGCCCTTCGGCGCCTCGGCGAGCCGGGTGAGGGTCTCGGCGAGCGCGTCGATGAAGGCGTCGGTGCGCCGAGGAGCCGCGAGCCGCGCGACCGCGGGCTCGATGACGCCCCGGGCGTGCATGAGGTCGTCGAGTTCGGCCCCCGTCAGCAGGGGCGCCGCGCGATAGCCGCGGAGTGCCGCCCGGGTGACGAGACCGGTCGACTCCAGGCGGGCCAGCGCCTCGCGGATCGGCGTCTGCGACACGTCGAGATCGCGAGCCAGAGCGTCGATGTTGAGCGGCGTGCCCGGCGGCAGGGTGTCGTCGAACAGTCGGCGCAGCAGTTCGTCGTAGACGCCGTCCGACAACGAGACACGCTGGGGTCGGCGCGGGCCGTCACTGGGTGGCATCCGACCAGTGTTCCACACGTCGGGGCGTGTCGTCTTTCCTATAGGCGGTGTCATCGACCTCGTGCCGACGAGGCGTCCGGAGCCCGGCAGGAGGCGCGGGCCGCCTCGTCGAGGACGCTCGCCACCGCCGCGACGTCGTGGGCTCGTCGCCCCAGGAACAGACCGTCCACCGCGGGTGCTGTCCGTGTCAGCAGTCCCGGCCCCGCACTGCCGCCGTAGACGAGGCGCGTGGTCGGGGGCAGCCCGGCGCGCAGAGCGCGGGCCACGCCGACGATGTGCTCGACCGGAGCCGGCTCCGGTGCGCCGATCGCCCACACGGGCTCGTGGGCGACGACCAGCGGCTCGGCGGCGGCCGCACCGACCTGCGCCAGGCACGACGCCGCGGCCTCGACGGGGCCGACCCGCGCCTCCTCCCCCACGCAGAGCCAGGGCACGAGGCCGACTTCGCGGCACCGGTCGATCTTCGCTCGGATGACGGCGTCGGTCTCGCCGAGGAGCCCGCGACGTTCCGCGTGACCGACCTCGACGTAGGCGACGCCGATGTCCGCGAGGAGCGAGGCGACGTCCTCACCCGTCACCGCGCCTCCGGCGAATCGACTGACGTCCTGCGCCATGACCTGCACGCCGGTGCCGTCGAGCAGCCGCACGGCCGCCTCCAGGAGCGGCGTCGAGGGGGCCACGACGAGCTCGACCGCGCTGCTCCGCACGGCAGCGTGCCCCTGAGCGAGGTCCGCGACGGCCGCCAGCCAGTCGAGGGTGCGGGCGCGGGACAGATAGGCCTTCGTGCTGATGCCGACGAGCACGGTCAGGGCTGACGGAGGATCCGGCGACCGGCCACCGCGATGGCCACGTCGAGGGCGCGCTGACTCGAGGTGACGCTCGCGACGCCGGTCCCGGCGATGTCGAAGGCGGTGCCGTGCGCCGGGGTCGCGATGACCACGGGCAGGCCGCCCTGCACCGTCACCCCGCCGTCGAAGCCCAGCAGCTTGATGGCGATCTGACCCTGGTCGTGGTACATCGTCACGATGCCGTCGTAGCGCTCTCGCGCCCCGACGAAGATCGTGTCGGAGGGGAACGGGCCGACGACGTCGATGCCGCCCGCCGCCGCCTCGGCGACGCCCGGGGCGATGACGTCGATCTCCTCGCGGCCGAAGATGCCGTTCTCGCCGTTGTGCGGGTTGAGACCGCAGACGCCCAGTCGCGGGCGTGCGACGCCGGAGTCGCGCAGCAGCTCGTCGAGCAGGCGGACGGCGTCGACCACGCCCTGCGTCGTGATGCGGTCCGCGACGTCGCGGATGCCGATGTGCGACGTCACCCGGGCGGTCCACAGACCCGGGATGATGTTGATCTCGCTCGTCACGCCGTCGCAGTGCAGCTCCTTCGCGAACCAGCGCAGTTCGTCCTCCTCGGACATGCCTCCGAGGTGCAGGCTCGTCTTGTTGAGGGGCGTGAACACGATCGCGCCGACCTCCCCGGCGTTGGCCAGGTCGATGGCGCGCCGCAGCTGATGCAGGGCGCGCTCCCCCGCCTCCTTGCTGACCTGACGCGGCGGGATGGGCTCGGCGGGCGCCGACCCGTCGTCGAGGAGGGTGGCGAAACCGGGGCGCGGCTCGTCGCTGAGCGGGATCGTGACTCCGACGACCGCCGCGGCGGCGTCGAGCTCGGCGCGGTCGGCGAGCACCACGATGTCGGCCGCCTCGAGGTTCGCGGGGTCGGAGAGCAGGCGGGCCGCGAGTTCGGGGCCGACGCCCGCGGGATCACCCAGGGTGAGGGCGATGCGGGGGCGGCGCACCGATCCGTCGGCGGGATCGGCGAGGGCGGGGGCGGGTGTGCTGACGGTCATGCTGCGGATCCTTCCGGGGATGCCTCGTAGGTGCTGATGACGTCGACCTTGGCGGCCGATGCGCTGGTGGGGTCGAAGCGGTGGTCGAGCCACTCCGACGCGAGGCGCCGGGCGAGCTCGATGCCGACGACGCGCTGGCCGAAGCAGAGCACCTGCGCATCGTTCGAGAGCACGGCCCGTTCGACCGAGAAGCCGTCGTGGGCGGTCACGGCACGGATGCCGGGCACCTTGTTCGCGGCGATGGCCACCCCGAGCCCTGTGCCGCAGACCAGCAGCGCCCGGTCGGCCCGGCCGTCGGCGACCATGCGGGCCGCCTCGATCGCGACATGCGGGTAGGCCGTGTGCCCGTCGGGCCCGACGCCGACGTCGACCACGCTCGCGACGCGGTCGTCGCCCTCGAGGTCGGCCCGCAGGCGCTCCTTGTACTCGTAGCCGGCGTCGTCGCAGCCGACGACGATCCTCAGCGGTTCGTTCACGGTTCAGGCCTCCTGGTGGATGGGGTTCGCGGTCGGGGTGTCTCCGACCGTGTCGACTGTGATCGCGCCGCTCTGCGCCGCGACCTCGCGGGCGACGACGCCGGCGATGCGCGCGAACGACACCGCGCCCGCGTCGGGGTGACCGAGGCTCTTCTCGGCGAGCGGTCGCGCACGGCCGAGTAGGGGTCGGAGGCGCGCGGTCGCGTCCGCGGCCTCGCTCGCCGCCGCTGCGGCCCGCGCCCACGCCTCGGGCAGGTCGAGCCCCTCGTCGGCCGCGCGCCCGAGCGCGTCGACCAGGGGGACGAACGCGTCTACCAGGGTCTTGTCACCGACCTCGGCCCCGCCGAGACGCTGGATGGCCTCGAGCCCCGCCGCAGCGGCCCGGGCCGACGCCTGCGGGTCGCGGAGGTCGGGCTCCGCGGCCAGGGCGGCGCCGGCGCTCGTGAGGCAGACACCCCAGAGCGCACCGGAGGTGCCGCCCGCGTGCTCGGCCCAGCCCTCTCCGGCCTCGGCGAACACGGTCGAGACGCCGGCGCCGCGCTCGACGGCGGCGCGGGCCGACGCCAGTCCGGCGGTGATGCCGCGAGCCATGCCGATGCCGTGGTCGCCGTCGCCGGCCACCGCGTCGAGACGGCCGAACTCCTCCTCCGAGGCGACGACCATCTCGGCGACGTGCTCGAATCCCTCGAGCAGGCGCCGACCGGCGCCCACATGACGATCGTCGTCGGCCGGGGCGACCGACGGGGGCGCCTCGAGACCGGGGCCGCCTCCTGCGTCGTCGACCCGCGCCTCCACGGCTCCCTTCCGGAAGGCGGGGCTCGAGGCCGGGCTCCCCCAGAGCTGCTCGAGTTCGTCGTCGACCCAGAAGAAGGTCGCCGAGACGCCCGACATGTCGAGGCTCGTGACGAGCTCGCCCACCTCGGGCTGCACGACGGTGACGCCGGCCTCGTCGAGCAGGCGCCGGACGTGGCCGTAGAGCACGAAGAGCTCCTCGTACTTGTAGGTGCCGAGTCCGTTGAGCAGCACGACGATCCGGTCTCCGGCGCCTTCCGGGGCCTCGGCGAGCAGCGATCCGACGAGCAGTTCGGCCAGTCCGCGGGCCGACGGCAGGTCGGCCTCGCCGATGCCCGGTTCGCCGTGGATGCCGAGGCCGATGGACATCCGACCCTCGGGCACCGTGAAGAGCGGCTCCGTCGCGCCGGGCAGGGTGCATCCGGAGAACGCGACGCCGAACGAGCGCGTGCGGTCGTTCGCCCGTCGCCCGAGCTCCTCGACGCGGTCGAGGTCGAGACCGGCCTCGGACGCGGCGCCGAGCACCTTGAAGACCGTGAGGTCGCCCGCGATGCCTCGACGCTTGGCGATCTCGTCGCGGCTGCCGCTGGCGATGTCGTCGGTGACCGCGACCACGCGGACGTCGACTCCCTCGGCCCGGAGGCGCTCGGCGGCCTGGCCGAAGTTCAGGACGTCGCCGGCGTAGTTGCCGAACGACAGCACGACCCCGCCGCCGCGCTGAGCGGCCCGGGCCACACGGCACACCTGACCGGCGGACGGCGAGGCGAAGATGTTGCCGTAGGCGACACCGGCGGCGAGACCCGGACCGACGAGGCCGGCGAAGGCCGGGTAGTGGCCGGAGCCGCCGCCCACCACGACGGCGACCTGGCCGTCTGCGAGGGGTGTGCGCCGCACGACGCCGCCCTCCACACGGCGCAGGGAGTCATGGGCCGCCGCGAAGCCGTCCAGGGCCTCGTCGGCGAAGGTGGTCGCGTCGTAGTCGAGGATGGTCACGACACCATCTCCTCTCTCGGGTCGGTGACGGCGGAGGCGACCAGCGCCTCCCGCCCGTCGAGGACGGCCATCCGCTCGGCGCTGGGCAGCACGCGGCGGAGGTAGTCCCGGTTCAGGGCGGCGACGGAGAGCCCGTCGCCGCCGTAGTGCTCGCAGACGAAGGTGCCGCGGAAGCCCGCCTCGACGGCGTCGCGCACGGCGTGCCGGTAGTTGATGAGGCCGAGCTCGAGCGGGGCGGGCAGGGCCGTGTAGGCGCCCGTCGCCGGGTCCTCGTCACGGTGGTAGTTCTTGACGTGCCAGTAGTTGGCGTGCGGCAGGGTGGCGGCCAGTGTCTCGCGCCAGTCGTCGATCGGCCGATGCAGACGGACGAGGTTGCCCACGTCGGGATTGAGACCGACGTTGTCCAGTCCGACCTCGGTGACGAGACGCACCGAGCTGGCAGCGGTGCCGAGATAGGTGTCCTCGTACATCTCGAGCGTCAGGTCCAGGCCCAGTTGAGCGGCGTGCCGCCCGAGCTCCGTGATCCGCGCCACGGCGAGCTGCCAGTTCTCGGGGTCGTCCGGCGCGTCGATCTCGCCCTGCGCCGTCCAGAACCACAGCCGATCCCGCTGCTCGCTCGTGAGCGGCCGGTGGAAGCCGACGGAGACGACCCCCGCCCCCAGACGGGCCGCGGCCTCGAGGGTGCGGTGGCTGTAGGCGAGGTTCTCGAGACCGACCTCGGGGTCGATGACGCTCGACCGCACCACGCAGACGCTCGTGAGGTCGACGCCGGCATCTCGGCCGGCACCCGCCAGCTCGTCGAGACGCCGGCCGGACAGATCGCCGACCCGCAGCCAGTTGTCGTTGATCTCGACGAGGTCGAAGCCCGTCTCGCGGATCTCCTCGAACGAGGCCCGCCAGGCCTCCGGCTCGGCGTCGAGGGTGCTCGTGCCGTCGCGGTCGACCGCCGGGAACTGCAGCATCGCGGCCGCGATGGGCCAGTCGTCGCGCGAGGGGCTCATCGTCCGGCCTCTTCCCGGGCGTGATCGCGCGTCTCGGCGTCGTCGGTCGCTGCGACACGGGGGCTGCGGCGGACCGCGAAGCGCCCGGCGATCTTCGGGCCGACCATCAGGGCGGCGGCGAAGAGGAGGATGCCGACGCTGATCGGGCTCTGGAGCAGGACGAGGAAGCTGCCCTGGCCGATGGCGGAGGTCTGCACGAGCGCCTTCTCGAACAGCGGGCCGAGCACGAGGCCCAGCACGAGCGGCGCCATGGGCAGGTCGAGCTCCTTCATGATCCAGCCGACCACCCCGAAGATCAGGACGAGCACGACGCTGAACATGTTGTTGCTGACCGAGTAGGCGCCGACGAAGCTGGTCAGCAGGATGATCGGATAGAGGTAGCCGTAGGGGATGCGCAGCATCTGGGCGAACACCGGCGCGAGCGGCAGGTTCAGCACCAGCAGCATCACGTTGCCGATGAAGAACGACACGAGAAGACCCCAGATCAGCGTGGGCTGCGTCTCGAACAGGCGGGGTCCGGGCTGGAGCCCGTACACGGTGAAGGCGCCCAGCAGGACCGCCGTCGTGCCGCCTCCGGGGATGCCGAGGGCGAGGGTCGGCACGAAGTTCGCGTTGGCCGCGGCGTTGTTGGCGCTCTCGGGGGCGGCGACGCCCTCGATGGCGCCCTTGCCGAACATCGCCTTGCGGGGCGACACGCGCTTCTCGATGCCGTACGCCATGAACGAGGCGAGGGTCGAGCCGGCGCCGGGCAGGATTCCCAGCACGAAGCCGATGCCGCTGCCGCGGAGGATCGGACCGGCGCTGCGCTTCAGTTCGCCGCGGCTGATGACCATGTCGCGGAACCGGGTGCGGATGGGGGCGTCGGCCCCGCGTCGGATTTGGTGCAGCACCTCTCCGACGGCGAAGAGACCGATCATCACCTCGATGAAGGGGATGCCGCTCAGCAGGTTGATGCTGCCGAAGGTGAAGCGCGCGTCGCTGAAGCCGGTCGCGACCCCGACGGTGGAGATGAGCAGACCCGCCGCCGCCATCATGAGCCCACGGGACAACGAGCCCCCGGCGAAGCTGACGACGATGACGAGACCGAGGATCATGATCGCGAGGTTCTGCACCGGTCCGAAGTTGAGGGCCAGGTCCGCGAGCGGAGGTGCGAGCCACATGAGCAGCGCGAGCGAGATGATCGCTGCGACGAACGAGCCGATGGCGCTGATCGCGAGGGCCGATCCGGCCTTGCCGTTCTTGGCCATCTGATAGCCGTCGAGCGTGGTGACCACGCTCGCGGCCTCGCCGGGCGTCGAGATCAGCACCGACGTGATCGTGCCGCCGTACTGGGCGCCGTAGTAGATGCCCGCCAGCATGATGAGCGCCGTGACGGGTTCGAGGGTGAGGGTCAGGGGGATGAGGATCGCGACGCCGGTGGTCGAGCCGAGACCGGGCATCAGCCCGATGATCGTTCCGAGCAGCACGCCGATGAAGCACCAGAGGAGGTTCTCGGGCGTGAAGGCCGTCGAGAAGCCGAGTGCGAGGTTGTCGAGCATGGTCGTCCTTCAGATCAGGCCGAGCAGACCCTGCGGCAGCGGCACGCGCAGCAGGGCGACGAAGATGGCGTAGGTCACGACGCCCGCGGCGACCGCCACGAGGGCGGACGGGAGGACTCGGCGGTGCTCCACGAAGACGGCGACCACGAAGAGCAGCAGCACGAAGGCGAGGAGGAAGCCGACCACCTGCACCATGGCGAGCGTGACGACGACGAGGCCGAGCACGACCGCCAGCATGCGGTTGCGCTGACGCTGGGTGCGGCCGAGGATGTCGACTCCGTCGTCGTCGTCGTCCGTCGCCAGGGGCGAGTGGATCGACTGGGTGCTGGTCGTGGGAGCACCCGGGTCGAGCGGGTCGCCGAGGACGATGCCGTCGTCGGGCCGGGAGCGCGTGTCGAGGATGAGCTCGGCCTGGGAGGGCCGGTCGGGACGTCGACGGAGGCGCCCCACCAGATCGAGGACGGCGAACACGGCGACCAGGCCGCCGGCCATGGCGGGCAGGAAGCCCGGGCCGATCTCGCCTCCCTCGACCGTCACGCCGTACCCGAGACCCCCGACGAGGGCGGCGGAGCCGATCGCCGCGAGGACGGCGCTGGCGGCGAGTCCGCCGCGGTGGACGGCCGTCACTCGGCGAACACCTTCTCGAGGTCGGCCGTGTTCTCGCCGAGGTAGGTGCCGAACTCGTCGCCGTACTGGGCGTTCGGCTGCAGGTAGTTGCTCTCGACGTACTCGGTGTACGCGTCGCTGTCGGCGTACGCCTCTCCCGCGTCGATCCAGAACTGCTCGGTCTCGGCGCTGATGCCACCGGGGGCGATGAAGCCGCGGAACTGCGCGAACGACACGTCGATGCCCTGCTCGGCCGCCGTGGGGATGTCGGCGAGCGCCTCGTACTCGTAACGGTCTTCGGCGACGGCGCACAGCGCCTTGAGGTCGCCGGCCTCGAGCTGGGCGATGACCTCCGCCGGGTTGAGCGACGCGACGTCCACCTGGCCGCCGAGCAGACCCGTGAGCACCTCGCTGCCGGACTCGAACGGCACGCGGTCGAACTCGACGTCCTCCTCCTGCTCGATGAGGGTGAAGACGATCTCGTCGAGCGACGTCGATCCCGACACCGCGGCGACGACGCGCTCGTCGGCGGCCGCATCCACGACGTCGGTGCAGGTGTCGTACTCGCTGTCGGCCGGGACGACGATCAGAGTGAAGTCGTCGCCTACCTTCATGATCGGCGTGAAGTCCTCGTAGGTGAACTGGACGTCCTGGGTGACGGGCAGCGCGAGCATCGCCGTCTCGGCCGCGAGCAGCAGATCGTTGCGGCCCTCCTGTCCGAGGAAGTACGAGTAACCGATGGCGCCCGAACCGCCTTCGCGGTTCTCGACGCTGACGTTCAGGCCGGTGCCGCCTTCGAGGCCCGAGGCGATGGCGCGACCCGAGAGGTCGCTGCCGCCACCGGCGCCCATCGGGACGAGCATCGTGACGTTGCCCGTGGGGGCGCCGTCGGCGGTGCTGCCTCCCGCAGCGGAACCGCAGGCGGTGAGGCAGAGCAGGGACGCCGCGGCAAGGCCGGCGACGAGGGGGGTACGTGACTTCATCGTCTTGATCTCCAGTGATCGGGTCCACCCGGGTGCGAACCACCCGCTTCAGGAACTATCGCATATCCTATCGGATTCGCGCCAGCCCTGTGTCGATGGTCCCCGGTCAGCCCCCCGGTCAGATCCCCGCGAGGCTCACCCGCGCCTCCTGAGCTCCCGCGACAGCAGCCAGACGAGGTAGCAGCCGCCGACGACGACCGTCACGACGCCGACCGGCACCGTGACCGGCAGCACGTGCTGCGCGATCAGGTCCGAGCCGAGCAGGACGACGGCACCGGTCAGCGCCGACGCGACCAGCGGCACCTTCGCCGTGCGCGTGAGACGCCTCGCGATCTGCGGGGCGGCCAGGGCGACGAACGCGACCGGACCGGAGACGGTCGTGGCCACGCAGACCAGCGCGACGCCGATCACCAGCGAGGAGGCGCGCAGCCGTTCGACCCGCACCCCCGTCACCGCGGCGAGATCGTCTCCGATGCCCAGCTGCCGGAGCCCCGGAGACAGCACCGGCACAACGAGCAGGAGGAGCACCACGAGCACGCCCGCCGCCCCGACCCCCGTCGCCTCCACGCCCGCCAGCGTGCCGGCACCCCACGCCGACGCGAACAGCGCCGTGTCGAGCTCGACCTGCAGCAGCAGCCAGGTGCCGAGCGACGCCGCCATCGACGACACCGCGATGCCCACCACGATGAACCGGAACCCGCCGGCCGACGTCCCGCTCGAGAGCAGGGCGATCAGCAGGGCCGTCACGAGACCGCCGATCAGAGCTCCGAGGGTTCGCGACTCCCACGACGGCCCGACGACGATCAGCGCGCCGAGCATCCCGACGAACGCGCCGTTCGACAGACCCATGATGTCGGGGCTCGCGAGGGGATTCCGGGTCACGGTCTGGAACAGCCCGCCGGCGACCCCGAGCGCGATCCCCACCACCGCGGCGGCCGCGATGCGCGGCAGCCGCCACTCGAGCACGATCGTGCGAGGCAGACCCTCTGTCGACCCGGTGACGATGCCGAGCACGTCGGGCAGAGAGACGGCGAAGTCGCCCGACATCGACCCGACGACGGCCAGGGCGAGCGCGGCGGCGACGAGCGAGACCGAGACCGCCACGACACGATGCCGCCCGGGGCCGGGCCGCCCGCCGGCTGGACGGTCGGCACCGGCGGCGCCGGCGGCACCGGCCGCCTCCTCGCGCCGCGACGTCCCGCTCACAGCGCCGTGGCCCCGCGTCGGCGCCGCACCAGCACGACGAGCACGGGCGCTCCGACGAACGCGGTGACGATCCCGACCGGCATCTCGGACGGCGACACGAGCACCCGTCCGACGACGTCCGACACGAGCACGAGCACGGGCGCGACCAGCATCGAGCCGACGACGATGCGGCGGTGGTCGACGCCGATCCCCCAGCGCACCACGTGCGGGATCATCAGGCCGACGAACGAGATCGGGCCGGCGAGCGCCGTGGCCGTGCCGGCCAGCAGGGTGATGGCGGCGAGCGAGAGGAGGCGCGTGCGCGCGAGGTGCACCCCCTGACTCACCGCGGTGTCGTCGCCGAGCGCGACCGCGTTCAGGGCGGGCGCGACGACGAGGGCGAGGATCGCGCCGAGGGCGACGAGGGGCGCGACCGAGGCGAGCCCGTCGAGACCGCGACCGACGAGACTCCCGGCCGACCAGCCGAGGAGGCGCTCGAACGCATCCGGGTTCGTCAACGTCAGCCCCGTGGTGACGCCCGAGAGCACCGCCCCGACCGCGAGACCGGCGAGCGTCAGCCGGACGGGGTCGGCGCGGCCCCGGCCCGCCGACCCGAGCACGGAGACCACGGCGGTCAGCACGAGCGCCCCGCCGAAGGCGAACCAGACGTACTGACCGATCTCGACGACGCCGAAGAAGACGACGGCGACGGCCACCGCGGCCGCGGCGCCCGCATTGACACCGAGGATGCCCGGGTCGGCCAGCGGGTTCCGGGTCAGCGCCTGCATCAGGGCCCCGGCTCCGCCCAGCCCGACGCCGACCACCGCACCGACCAGCGTGCGCGGCAGCCGCTGCTCGATCACGACGAAGCGGGACTCGTCAGTGCCGCCCCCGGCGAGGGTGTCGAGCACGAGCCGCGGGCTCAGCGCGTTGGCGCCGAGCGCGAGCGACAGCAGGGCGGCGACCAGCAGCGCGACGACGGCGACGGCGATCCCGACGCCGACCCTCATCCGCCTCGCCTGCGGTCGCTCCGCCGGGCGGCGCTCAGCCAGGCGGCGCTCAGCCAGGCGGCGCTCAGCCGGGCGGCGCCCAGCCGGGCGGCGATCGTCGGGGAGGCGCGTCACCGGGTGCGGCTCAGGACGCCCTCGATGTCGTCGAGCACGGCCAGACCGCCGAGCGGACCGACCCCGGTGATCCAGTACGACTGGTCGACGAGGTGCAGCTCGGGGAACGCCGAGGGGTTGTCGCTGATCGCCTCGGGCGTCGTCGACTCGTCGGAGACGTCGGTGGTCGTGACGAAGACCTGGTCGGCCGTCGCGTCGAGCACCTTCTCGGGTGAGAGGTCGACCGAGATCGAGTCCTCCCAGTCGCGCTCGGGAGTCTCGAAGCCCACGCACTCGAGGGTGCTGCCGGCGAACGACTCGGGGCCGTAGAGGGTCAGCAGGCCGTCGCGGGGCCTGATCAGCTGCGCCGTGCCCGAGACGTCGAACTCGGAGGCGATCTCGTCGCAGCGCGTCTGGTAGTCGGCCAGCAGCGCCGTCGCCTCGTCGGCCCGGCCGAGCGCCTCGCCCACGAGATCCACGTTGTCCTTCCAGGGGTCGGCCTGCGAGGCCAGGAAGACCGTCGGCGCGACCGCGCTGAGCTGGTCGTAGAGCGCCGAGTGGCGCGACTCGGTGCCGATCACGAGATCGGGGGCGAGCGAGGCGATCTTCTCGACGTCGGGCTCGGTGACGGTGCCGACCGTCTCGATCGACGCCGCCTCGTCGCCCAGGTAGGCCGGCACACCGGCCGCTTCGTTGAGCACCGCGGCACCGACGGGCACGATGCCGAGCGCGATGGTGGTGTCGAGGGCGACGGGTTCGAGCACGACCACGCGCTGCGGCGCGGCTGGGACGGCCGTCTCGCCGCGGGCGTGCGCGACCGTCCGGGCGGACGACGACGAGGACGCGTCGGCCTCGGAGCCGTCGGCGGCGGAGCCGACACCGGTCGTGCAGGCGGACAACGCGACCGAGAGGGCGACGGCGACCGATGCGGACGCGAGGCGGATGAGCATCGGGGACCGCCCGGACGGGGAGATCGACGGGGAGGAGGGGCGAGGGAGAACCACGGGGAGAGCCTTCGATCGTCTGACGAGAGGGGGAGCCGGGTCGGGACCGGCTGGAACGGGGACGACCATAGTAGGTAAGCCTTACCTAACACAACTGGGCGTCGGGGCGCCGTCGGCGGCGAGCGCCTAGCGTCGACCGCACCCAGCACGAGAGGACCCCCATGAGCGAGAGCACCGACGGCCCGAACGCCGCACGACCCGACGACGAGCGCGCCGCCGTGGATCAGGCGACCCTCGAGGCGGCCGCCGTCGAGACCTACCGCGCCAGCCAGGGCGACGGCAGCCCCGACGCGAGCGACCGCGACGGCACCGACGATGGCGACCGCGACGGCACCGCCGACACCGACACCGACACCCAGGGGGCGCCCGCGACCGGCGACGAGGCGACCCCCGACGGCGACGTCGCCCAGCCTCTCGGCGGCACGCTCTCGGGCGAGGAGGACTACGTCGCGGCGAGCCCGGCCGGGCTCTCGGGCGAGCAGGACGCCGCCCTCGCGGCGGATGTCCGCTCCGACGACCCCGAGGCCGGCGCCCACCGCGGTGACATCGGCGCGAACCGCGGCGGCAGCGGCGGCCGCTGACCCCGCGGCGAGACCCCACGGAGTCACCGAGACCCCGGCGCGCGCACCGGGGTCTCCACGACTTCGTGGGGTCTCGCGGGCGACCGGGTGGTGCATGCTGGTTTCGATGACTTCTTCACGCCCTCACCTCGACGATCTCGCCCGTTTCATCACCGCCTCCCCCTCGTCGTTCCACGCCGCGGCGGAGGCCGCCCGGCGTCTCGACGAGGCCGGCTTCACCCGACTCGTCGAGACCGACGCCTGGCCGACCGGCCCGGGTGCCCGCTACATCGTGCGCGACGGCGCCGTCGTCGCCTGGATCGAGCCGACCGGAGCGGGCGCGACCACGCCGTTCCGCGTGGTCGGCGCGCACACCGACTCCCCTGGATTCAAGCTCAAGCCGAAGCCGACGACCGGCACGCGCGGCTGGCTGCAGGCCGGCGTCGAGGTCTACGGCGGGCCGCTGTTCAACTCGTGGCTCGACCGCGACCTCGAGTTCGCGGGGCGCCTCGTCACCCGCACCGGCGAGACGCGCCTCGTGCGGACCGGCCCGCTGCTGAGGTTCCCGCAGCTCGCCGTGCACCTCGATCGCGGTGTCAACGCCGAGGGCCTGAAGCTCGACCCCCAGCGCCACCTGAACCCCGTCGTCGGGGCCGGCCCGCTCGACGAGGCCGACGTCCTCGGCCATCTGGCGGCGTTGGCGGGTCTGGCGCCCGCCGACGTGACCGGGTACGACGTGGTCGTGGCCGACACCGCGCCTCCTGCACGTCTCGGTCTCGACGGCGAGCTCTTCGCGGCCGGCCGCATGGACAACCTCACGTCGACCCACGCCGGGCTCGTCGCCCTGATCGAGACCGCGGCGAGCGCAGGAGGCGCGGGTGCGGAACTCGATCACGTCGCCGTCTTCGCCGCCTTCGACCACGAGGAGGTCGGTTCGGCGACGCCCTCGGGCGCCGCGGGTCCGATGCTCGAGGATGTGCTGGCCCGCGTCTCGGACGGCCTCGGAGCGACCGCCACGGATCACCGGCGCGCCCTCGCGGCGTCGTGGTGCCTCAGCGCCGACGCCGGTCACGCCGTGCACCCGAACTACCCCGAGCGCCACGACCCCGCCAACCAGCCGATCGTGAACGGCGGTCCGCTGCTGAAGATCAACGCCAACCAGCGATATGCGACCGACGGGCTCGGGGCCGCCGAGTGGTCGAGGGCGTGCGACCAGGCCGGGGTGCCGTTCCAGGAGTTCGTGTCGAGCAATGCCGTCCCCTGCGGCTCGACTATCGGGCCCATCACGGCGACGCGGCTGGGCATCCGCACCATCGACGTCGGGGTGCCGCTGCTCGGCATGCACTCGGCCCGCGAGCTGTGCGGCGCTGACGACCCCGGGTACCTGTCGCGCGCCGCCGCGGCGTTCCTCGCCCCCGTCGCCTAAGCCCCTGAGGGCGCTCGCGTCGGCGGACCCCCGACGGTCGGCTCAGGCGAACGCGTCCTCGGCGGGGGTGCCGAGCGCCCAGGCGAGCATCTCGGGCCAGGGCCCGAACCCCGAGTCGGGGGTGAGGTGACCGCCTCGGGGCACGAGGTGGAGCGGGGCGTCGACCCGCGCCTCCCACGTGTCCTGCAGACCGAGCGGCAGCCACTCGTCGTCGTCGCCCGCCACCACCACCGCCTCGGCGGCACCCGCGGGCAGGAGCCGCCCGTCGAAGGCCTCGCCGGCGACGAACGCGCGGATGCTCTGGCCCGCCACGAGCTCGGGCGACGGCGGCGACACCAGCGCGACGCGGTCCACCCGAGGAGGCGCGTCGCCGGTCTGCAGACGCAGCCAGAGCACGGACGCGAGGCTGTGGCAGATCACGGTGACCGGGCCCTGGGGCAGGGCGGCGAGCTCGGCGCGCACGCTCTCCTCCCAGACTGCGAGGTCGGGATCGTCGGCGTCGGGCAGCTGCGGATAGCGGACCACGAGGCCGCGCGCGGTCAGCTCGTCGGCCAGCCGCTGCTGCCAGTGATCCGCCGGCCGGTGGTTCTGCCAGCCGTGCAGCACGAGATAGGAAGCGGTCACGCGTCGATCCTCCCCCGTCGACGCGACTCGTCGTGGCAGGCTCGACCCATGACGTCATACGCGGCCCGCGGATTCGGCGAGGCTTTGACCGTCGACGACCCGGTCGGCTTCGACGCCCCGCCGCCTCACGGGTTCCGGGTCACGCGTCGATCGCGGGTGATCGGCCGCGGCGACGCCGTGTTCCGATCCGCCGGCGACGCCGTGCTGCGCTTCGAGGTGCACCGCGGCTCGGGCTTCGTGCCGCTCGACGTGCCCGCACGGGTCGCACCGGGGGTCTCGAGCATGTGGGCGGTGACCCTCGGCCCCCTCCGCCCCGCGGTGGCCTGCCGCGTGATCGACGTCGTCGACTCGCCCGCCGAGATCGGATTCGTCCACGCCGCGCTCGTCGGCCACCCGCAGCGCGGCTTCGAGAGCTACGTCGTGCGACGGCACCCCGACGGCACGGTCACCCTCGACATCCGCGTCGTCTGGCGCCCCGCCGCCTGGTGGATGCGCGCGGCCGGCCCGCTCGGAGCCCTGGCCCTGTCGCTCATCCTGCGCCGCAACCTGCGCGCCCTCGACCCGGTCGTCGCCCGCGCCTGAGCCGCCGGGCTCGTGCCACACTGTGTCGATGACCGCCCGACGCCGCCATGCCGGCTCCCCCAGGCGCGCCGCCGCACGCGACGCCGCCCGTGCGTCGGGGGTCGACACGACCGTCAGGGTCGAACGGATCCGCAGCGGCGACCTGTACGTGCGCGTCAACACCATCGGCCAGTCGGGCGAGCGGCCCTTCGTGCTGGTGCCCGGCATCGGGGTGTCGTCCGACTACTTCGAGCGTCTCGCGCCGAACCTGAACGAGTTCGGCCCCGTGCACGCGCTCGATCTGCCCGGCTTCGCCGGCGTGGCGCACCCGGGGCACGCCCTGACGATCCGCGAGTACGCCGACCTGGTCGGCGCCGCCATCGACGGCCTCGGGCTCGACGACCCCGTCCTGGTCGGCCACTCGATGGGCACCCAGATCGTCACCGACCTGGCCGCCCGACGCCCCGACCTCTCGACCCTCGTGCTGATCGGCCCGGTGATCAACCTCGCCGAACGCCGCGTCGTGACCCAGGCGCTGCGGTTCGCGCGGGCCGCCTGGCACGAGCCGGGGCGCGTGAAGTTCCTGGCCGTCAGCGCCTACGTGCTCTGCGGGGTGCGGTGGTTCTCACGGATCCTGCCGAAGATGATGACGTACCCGATCGAGGACCACCTGCCGGAGGTGCGGGCCGACACCCTCGTGATCCGCGGCGAGTTCGACGCCGTGGCCCCCCGCGACTGGGTGCGACGGGTGGGCGAGCTGCTGCCGTCGTCACGACTCTGGGAGATGCCCGGCGCGGCGCATTCGGTCATGCACGCCCACGCCGAGGAGGTCGCGAAGCTCTGCGTCGAGCACGCTCAGCAGCCCATCGACACCGATGAGGGCGAGCAGCTGCACCACTACGACGATGCGAGCGACGGCGACGAGAGCGACGACTTCAGCCCCAGCCCGAGCGACTTCGCCAAGGCCGTCGGGGCGCGGCTGCGGGCGACCGTCGCGACGCTGAAGGGCGACGACGAGGCCCTGGCCGCGGCCAAGACCGACCACGCCGAGTCGATGCAGGCCGCCTTCGATCGGCGCCAGGCCGAGAAGGCGGCGGCCGGGGTCGCACCCGACGACGGCCCCCACATCGACCCCGCCTGAGCCTCCGCGGCCCGTTCGGTCGATGAGTCACGACACGCCGCGCCCCCGCGCGACGCGCGGCGTGTCGTGACTCCCCGACCCGCGCCTCCCCGACCCGCGCCTGCCCGGCCCGCGGCGTCCGCGGCTCAGGCCCCGGTCACCGTCAGCCAGATGAGCGCGAGGTTGAGCGCGACGACCACGCCGACCGCGATCCACGCCGCGATGCGGATGCCCAGCACGTTGCGGCTCTCGCCCATCAGCGACGCGTCGCTGGTCGCCCGGACGAGCGGCACCAGCGCGAACGCGATGCCGAAGCTCAGCACGACCTGACTCAGCACCAGCAGCCACGTCGGGCTGATCCCGGTCGCGAGCAGGACGAGCGCCGGCACCAGCGTGACGACCCGCCGCACGAACAGCGGGATGCGGATCTTCAGCAGACCGCGCATGATCTCGGCGCCCGCCATCGACCCGACCGACGTCGAGGCGAGCCCCGAGGCGAGCAGCCCGACTCCGAACAGCACCCCGACCAGCGGGCCGAGCGCCTCGGTGATCGCCGCATGGGCGCCCGGGATGGTGTCGGTGCCGGTCCGCCCCTGCAACGTCGAGGCCGCGAGCACGAGCATCGCGATGTTCACCCCTCCGGCGACGAGGAGGGCGAGCACGACGTCCCACCGGGTGGCCTTCAGCACCCGCCGACGGTCGGCGCCCACGGCGACGTCCCCGTGGTGGTCGCGGACCAGCGCCGAGTGCAGGTACACGGCGTGGGGCATGACCGTCGCGCCGAGCATCGACGCCGCCAGCAGCACCGACTGCGCGTCGTCGAAGCGGGGCACGATGCCCGCGAGCATGCCGCCGGCCGACGGCGGCGCGAAGAGCAGACCCGCGCAGAAGCCGATCGTCAGCACGGCCAGCAGACCGATGATGATCGTCTGGAAGACGTGACCGCCGCGGTAGCGGGTCAGCATCAGGATGCCGAGCGACACGACGCCGGTGATGACGCCACCGAGCACCAGCGGCACCCCGAAGAGCAGCTGCAGCGCGAGGGCCCCGCCGATCACCTCGGCGACGTCGGTCGCCGCGGCCACCAGCTCGGCCTGGCCCCAGTAGGCCAGGCGGCGCTTGCGCGGCAGGCGCCGACCCATCACCTCGGGCAGCGACTGCCCGGTGACGATGCCGAGCTTCGCCGACAGGTACTGCACGAGCACGGCCATCGCGTTCGCCGCGACGAGCACCCAGAGCAGCAGGTAGCCGTACTGGGCACCCGCCGTCAGGTTGGCCGCGACGTTGCCGGGGTCGACGTACGCGATCGCGGCGATGAAGGCCGGGCCGAGCAGTACACCGCGGGGTCTCGGGTGGGCGGGGGCGCGGCGGTCGTCGACCCGCGCCTCCTCGGTGTCCGTCGGTCGTGCGTCATCTGTCGCCATACGACGACCCTACACAAAGTTCGGTGACCCGAACTTTCACTCTCGGCACAGAGAAATGCCCGGGTCGAGACCCGGGCATCACTCGTGCGTCCGTGCGGTGAGGACCTACTGCGTGGCGACGGTGATCGTCGCGACGCCGACGAGCAGCTCGTCGGGCACCAGGTCCGTCTCGAACGTGGTGTTCAGCAGCTCGGCCGCCTCGGAGCTGACGTGGACCGTCGTGCCCTCGAGGACGGCGTCGGTGCCCTCGGTGCGCAGCGGCTCGAGCGTGCCGCCCCAGAGGTTGAAGAGGTAGGCGTGCCCGGCGGCCGGCTCGCCGTTGACCGAGACGTCGCCGTAGAGCTTCGAGGCACCGGGGTCGATGTCGAAGTTCGTCAGCTCGACGACCGTGTCGCCCGAGCTGAGGCTGATGCCCGAGCCGTCGTGCTGGATGTCGCCCTGCACGTACGGCCGCACCTCGCCCTCGGGGTCGTAGTACGAGACGTTGCCGCCCGTGATCGGGAACGAGAACGCGCCGTCGGCGAAGGTCGCGTCGCCGACGGGGGCCGGCGTGAGACCGAGCAGCGTGAGCGCGCTGGTGAAGCTCTCGTCGACGGCGACCTGCGTGTCGACGCCGCCGCTCAGATCGGGCACGACGGCCAGCGGGGTGGCCTCCGATTCGGGCAGCTCGGGGTTCTCGCGGTGGATCGGGGCCGTGTTGTTGCTCTCGGAGTCCGACGTCGAGTAGCACGCCGTCAGCGAGAGGGCGAGGCCGCCGGCGACGGCGACACCGAGGACGGTGCGGACGAGTGACGGGCGTGAGGTGAGGCGCATGGTGGTTCCTTCGTTCGGTCGGGTCGAGCTAATCACACCTGGTCGGACGGGATGAAACGGTCGACCTTGCGGTGCCAGCGCTGCCCGAGCAGGCCGCCGAGCACGGCGCCGACGAAGCTCAGCACCACGACGAGGCCGATGAACACGATCGACTCGATCGACATGGCCGAGGCGTCCGTCGCGCCGTCCGCTGCGGTCGCGCCGCCCAGCGACGAGAAGTCCGCGCCGAGCGACACGTAGGCGACGACCGCGAGGATCAGCCCCACGACGACACCCCAGAGCCAGGTGGCCAGACCCTGCTTGAAGCCCGAGAAGCGGGCGACACGCGAGGCGGTGAACCCGCCGATCAGGTAGCCGAAGAACACGACGGCGAGCACGACGACCGCGGTCACGATCGACAGCACGTCGCCGTTGTCGGTGGCGAACCGCTGCATGCCGGTGAAGGCGTTCGACGAGCCGTCGGCCGATGCGGCGACCCAGGCGCCGACGATGCCTCCGTAGATCGCCATGATGACGAAGCCGAAGCCCGTGGCGGCGAACCAGCCGAGCAGACCGGCGCCGAAGCGGATGCCGCTGAACTCCTCCTTCTGCTGCGTGAGCAGATCGCGACGGACGGCCACGTGGTTGATCCCGCCGTCGGCGACGAGCGGGTACGAGCCCGTGCCGGGCTGAGCCGGGTACGAGGCGGAACCCTGAGTCGGGCCGGCGACGGTGGGGGCGTCGTCACGCGAACGCGAGCCGTGCTCCGCAGCCGAGGAGGCGCGGGTCGGGTCGGACGCGATCGGCGCGACCACGGTGGGGGCGTCTCCGTCGCGGTCGGTGCGGTCGGTGCGGTCGTCGCCCACGGTGCGGTCGCGGTCGCTCGCGTCGCCGTGGTCGCCGCGCGAGGCCTCGGCGGCCCGGAGGGCCTCGTCGTCGTGCAGCGTGCGGCGCTGGTTGTCGTCACCGCTCGTGGCGGACCAGGCGCGTGCGGGCGGAGCCGTGGGGGCGACCATCGGCGGCACGGCCGCGGTCGGCGCGTCGGCGTCGCGGGTGTCGCGGGTGCCGTCGTCGTCGCGTGCGTCGGCGGGGACGGGCTCGATGACCTCGGTCTCGCCGTCGCGGGCGCTGCCGTCACGGTCGCCATCGCGGACGTCACCGTCGCGGTCGCGGACGTCACGGTCGCTGCCATCGCGGACGTCACGGTCGCTGCCGCCGCGGTCGGCGGCCACCGGCGCGGCGAACGGGTCGTTCGAGGGCACGGGCGCGCCGGCCTCCGAAGCGTCGGCGGGGGCGGTCGCCGGGAACGCCGGGGCGCCGAAGTCGACGGCGGGCGCGTCGGCCGGTGCGGACGCCCCGCGGTCGTCGTAGGCGCCGTCCGACTCGTCTCGGCGGTCCTCCGGGGCGACCGCGGGCTCGCGCGGTGTCGTCTCGTCGGCGTCTCGGTCGTGGTCGGGGCGGTCGCTCCCGGGAGTGCGTGCGTCCGTCATGTCAGGCTCCTCGTACGTCGTAGCCCGTGGTCCGGGCCCTGTGATCCTCCTGAACGGTACGCCCCGCGGGCTCCCGAGGCCGGGAGGCCCGCCCGACCGAGGGAGGACTCCGCACCGGGGCGACCGGTAGCGTGGTGCCGACCGACGAGCGAACCGAAGACGAGGACGTCATGACCGACACCGCCGACAGCACTCCGACGGGGGCCATCCCCACGCAGACCCCCGGGTCGTCCGACCGTGCGGCGCGCCGCCGGCCGAACCCCGACATCGCCCGTTCCTGGCTGCTGGTGCCGGGCACGGCGCCCGACCGCTTCGACTCCGCGGCCGCCTCGCGCGCCGACCAGATCGTGCTCGACATCGAGGACGCCGTCGACCCGGCCCGCAAGCCCGCCGCCCGGGCCGACGTGGTGTCGTGGCTGCGCGACGGCGGCAGGGCCTGGGTCCGCATCAACGACCACTCCACCGAGTTCTGGTCGGACGACGTCGACGCGCTGCTCGGACTCCCGGGTCTGCAGGGCGTGATGCTCGCGAAGACCGAGGCCCCGGAGGACGTCACCGAGACCTTCGACCGGCTCGGCGGCTCGCTCCCCGTGCTGGCGCTCGTCGAGTCCGCCCTCGGCATCGAGGAGAGCCCCGCGATCGCGAAGGCCCGCGGCGCCTACCGCCTCGCGTTCGGCAGCGGCGACTACCGCCGCGACACCGGCACCAGCGCTGACGACCTGGCGATGGCCTACCCCCGATCGCGCCTCGTGGTCGCCAGCCGCATCGGCGGTCTGCCCGGCCCGATCGACGGTCCGACCGTCGGCAGCAGCCACCCGGTGCTGCGCGAGCAGTCGTCGGTCGCCGTCGCCCTCGGCATGACCGGCAAGCTCTGCCTCGACGTCGAGCAGCTGCCCGTCATCAACGAGGTCATCAGCCCCACGCCGTCGGACGTCGCCTGGGCGCAGGACTTCCTGGCCGACTTCGAGAGCCGCGGCCGCGTCATCCGCGACGGCAGCGACCTGCCCCGCCTGGGTCGCGCGCAGAAGATCGAGAAGCTGGCCTCGGCGTTCGGCGTGCTGCCCTCGAGCTGACCCGCAGATCCACAGACAGAAGGAGGCGCACCCACCCGGGCGCGCCTCCTTCTGTCTGTCCGGACGCTTGACAGACGATAGTCGGCGACATATCTTTGACGCATCGCGACACGTTGTCACGAGCAGACCACATCCCCGAGAGGAGTACCCCATGGGTACCGACACCATCTTCGAGAACGACGGCGACCCTCGTCGCCACCACCATGACTCCGACGAGCGCGGCGCGACGTCCGGCTCCGACCCGTTCGGCCACGGCTCCGGCGGCCGGGGTCGCTTCGGTCGGCCCTTCGGGCGCGGCTTCCGCCCCGGCCAGGGCTTCGGCGGCTTCGGCCCCGGCGGCCCCGGCTTCGGCGGACCCGGGTTCGGCGGACCCGGCTTCGGCCCGGGTCGCGGCGGGCGTGGCCGTGCCCGCCGCGGTGACGTGCGCCTCGCCATCCTGTCGCTGCTCGCCGACGCCCCGTCGAACGGCTACGGCCTGATCAAGGCGATCGCCGAGCGCACCGACGGCGCCTGGAAGCCGAGCCCCGGGTCCGTCTACCCGACGCTGCAGCAGCTCGTCGACGAAGAGCTGATCGTCTCGGACGAGGCCGCGTCGAAGAGCGTCTTCAGCCTCACCGACGCCGGCCGCGCCCACGTCGCCGAGCACTCCGCCGAGATCGAGAAGGCCTGGGCGGCGACGGCAGACGACGCCAGCGACTCCGACCGCGAGTTCCAGACCAGCCTGATGAAGCTGATGGGCGTCGTGAAGCAGTTCCACCACGACGGCAGCGAGGCGCAGCGCGTCGCCGCCACCGCCAAGCTGGACGAGACCCGGCGCGCGCTCTACGCGATCCTGGCCGACTGACCCGCGCCGCGCCTCCTCGGCGGCGGGCGCGAGCCCTCGCGGCACGGGCTCTCGGGGCACGGGGTAGCGGTGCGAGCCCGCGGGGCGCGGGGGTCGCGGTGCGGGCTCTCGGGGCACGGGCTCTCGGCGGGCGCGCAAGGTGCCGTGCCAGAATCTCGCGCCGTGACCGACTCGACCCCGCGCCCGCCCCTGCCCGACGACATGTCGCAGGCGGTCACCGTGCGGCGAGACGACGACGTCGCGCCGAGTCTCGCCAGCCCGTGGCGTGAGGTCCGCATCGACTTCGTCGTCCCCGAATCGTCGGCGGCCGCGGCGGCCGACGTCCGGCGGCTGCTGCCCGAACCCGAACTGCACTGGGCGCCGGGGCTGCGGCGGGGCACCCTCGCCGTGCTGCCGCACCCCGCCGCGCTGACCCGCGTGCTGCTCAGCTGGGAGTGGACTGTCGCCGCGGCGGACTTCTCGGTGCACTCGTTCGACGACTCGCCGTTCTCCGCCGACGAGCGGGCGGCTCTCGAGAGCTGGCTGCGCGGCGCGGCAGCGCGCCTGCAGCTGCTCGACGGCGCGCTCGAGGCGGCCGTGGAGCGGGCCGTGACCGACGTGGCGTCCGGCAGCGACCGGAGCGCGCCTCCTGCAGGGGTCCCCGACGGGCCGGTGGTCGGAGCCGTCCTCGGCACGCGGGTCGCCGTGCCCGACGCCCGTTCGGCGCACCCGCGGGTCGACGTCGCACTGCCCGACGGGGCCGACCCGGGGTGGGAGGTCTTCGTCGACGCCGTCGAGGGCGAGCGACTCGGCTATCGCCGCACCCTCGACGACGACGGCGAACCCTACGCGTTCAGCTATCTCGTCGCCGACCATGTCGACGACGTCTCACCCGACGACCTCCGGCACTGGCACGATCAGCACATCCACCGGCAGCTGCTCGCCGACGACGTGCGGCAGGCCTACGTGCACCTGCTGGCGGGTCTCGACGCGCCCGCATCGGTGACGTACTCGGGCTGACAGCGACCCGGCGGCCCGGCGGCCCGGCGACGGACCCGACCCCGTCGATCCCGTCGGCCCCGTCGGCCCCGTCGCTACGGGCGCTCGTCGACGATCGCGACGAACCGGCTGCCGACGCCGGCGACCTCGCGACGGGCGAGCCCGGGCTGAGGGTCGGGGAGCTCGTCGACGCCGTGGTCGTCGCAGCTGAGCCAGGTGTAGTCGGGCCACCACTTCTTGGGCCGGGCGGCCTCGTGGAACCCGCAGACGACGCAGGCGAGGTCGACCCAGACCGGCTTGCCGGTGCGGTTGGCACGCGACTGCACGAGCCAGGCTGGCGGCGACTTCTCGAGCTCGACCAGCTCATCGACGGTCAACCGGGCGGGGATGCCGTGCCGCTTGGCCATCTCGAGCGGGATGTCGAGTTGCAGGGCGGCGTCTCGTCGCGTGATCACGGCACCCACCTTAAGCGACCGACGACCGCGACGCAGCACCCGTGAGGCGGTCGGCGCTCAGGCGAGCACCCGCTCGAAGCAGATCGACGTCGGGATGGTCGTGATGTAGGGCTCGTAGGTCGGGATCGGAGTCCAGCCGACCTTCTCGTAGAGCGCGACGGCGTCGGGCTGACGGTCGCCCGTCTGCAGGATGAGCCGTCGAGCCCCGGCGGCGCGGCCGATCGAGTCGAGCTCGGCCATGATGAGCCGACCGATGCCCCGGCCACGACGGGCGCCGTCGACGATGACCCTCTTGACCTCCCATTCGCCGTCGCGGTCATAGAGAACGGCGTGCCCGACGGCCTCTCCGTCGTCGGCCACGACCAGCACGGTCGCTCGGACGTTCTCGGGGTGGACCGTCAGTGCGGCGTCACGGGCCGCGGCCTTCTCGGCGGGCTCGTGGGGGTCGCGGCCGACCGAGTAGACGGCCGTCATCTCGGCGTCCATGCGGGCGCGGAGCTCGCGGGCGCGGGGGTCGTCGTAGTCGACGCGTTCGAGGTGGAGGGGAGGGAGCTCGGTGCGGGGTGCGTTCGTCACCCGACGATTCTCCTCCTTCTCGCGCCTCCTCCGTGCCGCCGAGGAGGCGCGGGTCGAGTCCGCGAGGAGGCGCGGGTCGAGCCCGCGAGCGGCGACTAGCGCAGGCTGACGCCTCGTGCCGACATGAACGGCACCGGGTCGGTCGAGCCGCCGTTGATGCGCGTCTCGAAGTGCAGGTGGCAGCCGGTCGAGTTGCCGGTGGAGCCGACGAGGGCGATCAGCTGACCGGCGGCGACCGACTGGCCGTTCGCGACTCGGATGCCGCCGTTGACGATGTGTCCGTAGGCGGTGCTGACGCCGCCGCCGTGGCTGATGCGGACGTAGTTGCCGTACCCGCCGTAGTAGCCGGCGTAGCTCACGGTGCCCGACGACGCGGCGTAGATCGGGGTCGAGCAGCCCGGTGCCAGGTCGACGCCGTCGTGCAGCTTGTAGACGCCGGTGACCGGGTTGATGCGATAGCCGTAGGGGCTCGACATGTAGCCGCCGCTCGGGCGGACCCAGCCGCCACCGCCACCGCCACCGGTCGAGGGGGCCGGGGTCGAGGGTCGGCTCGGCGCCGGGGCCGACGGGGTCGGGGCGCTCGGGCGGGCGGCTGCTGCGGCCTGAGCGGCTCGAGCGGCCTCGGCCGCTGCGGCGGCAGCCTGCTGCTGCTGACGCTGCAGCTCGGCGGCGACCCGGGCGGCCTCCTCTTCGCGGGCCTTCTTCTCGGCGGCCAGACGCTGGCGCTCGGCCTCGACGCCGGCCTCGTAGTCCTGCTGGGTCTTGGCGGTGGTGTCTTGCAGCACGGCGAGCTGGGCCTGCAGGGTCGCCTCGTTCTCCTGCTGCGCGGTGACGGCGGCGAGGGCGGCGTCCGACGCGGCCTGCGCCTCCTGCATGGAGCTCTCGGCGTCGTTCCGCAGACCGACCAGCGCCTTCTCGGCGACGGCGGCCTGATCGCTCAGCGACGCGGCCACGTTGCGGTCGGTGACCGCCTGCTCGCGGATGCCGTCGGCCTGCTCGGTGATCTTGCTCATCGCGCCGAGGCGGTAGAGCAGATCGCCGGCACCGGCCGAGTCGCCGACCAGCTGGGTCGAGACGTCGCCGCCGCCGGTGCGGGCGAGCTGGGCCGAGACCTGGCCGGCCCGCTGCTCGCTCTCGTCGGCGACCCTGTTCTGCTCGTCGACCTGCTTCTGAAGCTCGGCGAGCTTCGATGCGGCCTCGTCGGCGTCGCTCTGGGCAGCTTCGAACTCGGCGCCCTTCGCCTCGGCCTCGGCCTGGGCGTTCGCGGCGTCGCTCTGCAGCTGGCCGAGCAGCGACTGGAGCTCCTGGATCTGAGCGGCCTTGGTGTTCTCGTTCGCGACCGCGGCTCGGACGTCGTCCCAGCTCGGGTACGTCGCGGCCTTCGCCGGCGAGGCGCCCATCACCGTCCCGCTGACCACGAACGCCAGGGCGAGCAGCACCGTCAGGACGGCGGCGGGCAGGCTCCGGAGGTGGGAGGCGGACGCGGGGGAAGTCACGGAGGTGGAACCAATCTCGAAGTCGACACCGGTACGGGGAGGCAGGAAGCGACCGCACGAAGTCCGGGGAACCCGCTCAGCCTAAGTGCCAGACCACCGAAGGGTAAAGCCTGGGATGAATGTTGACGCAGGGCGGCCTGTCCCCAATCGGGGTGTCTCATGCGTTCACACGAGTCACACGAGTCACACCCGTTCGACGAGATGTACCCCGCGGTGTCCCCGCAGCGTCACCTGGGAGGGCAGGAGGCGCGGGCCGGGTCAGACCGTCGGGCGGCCGCTCGGCTCGTCGTCGCGGTAGGCCGAGTTGAGGCGTCCGAGCGACTCGGCGAGGGCCGCGACGTCCGCGGCCTCCCACCCCTCGAGGCGGGCGGCGAGAGCCTCGCGATTGGCCTCGATCGATCGGGCGAGGAGCGAGAGCCCGGCCTGCGTGACCGACAGCGCGCGCCCTCGTCGCGGCTCGCGGTCGTCGTCGCCCTGGATGAGCCCGAGCTCGGCGAGGTTCGCGAGCTGCCGCGACACCGTCGACCGGTTGAGCGAGAACTCGGCCGCGAGGTCGATGGCCCGACGACCCGGCTCGGCCGCGATGACGTCGAGCAGCGAGTGCTCGACGAAGGTCAGCGGCGAGCTGCGACGACGCGCCCGGGCCACGGCCCGGCGCGAGACCAGCTCGAGCTCGGCGTAGACGTCGTCGATGCCGGTCGGTGCGGGGTCGGTCACGGTCCGAGCCTAGGCCGCACGGGCGCGACTCGGATCGGGCGGGCAGACTGCGGCCATGGCGACGACGCGGAACTGGTCAGGCACTCTCACGTACTCCGCCTCGCGCATCGTCAGGCCCGAGTCGGTCGCCGAGCTGCAGGAGGCGGTGGCCGGCTCGACGCGGATCCGCGCCCTCGGCACCCGCCACTCGTTCAGCGACGTCGCCGACGGCACCGGGGTGCTCGTGTCGACCACGGCCCTCCCCCTCGACCTCGTCGTGTCCGCCGACCGCCGGTCGGCGACCGTGGGCGCGGGCGCCACGTACGGCGCCGTGGCGCAGGCGCTCGAGGCCGAGGGTCTCGCCCTCGCGAACATGGGGTCGTTGCCGCACATCTCGGTCGGCGGCGCCGTCTCGACCGGCACGCACGGCTCGGGTCGTCGGCTGCAGAGCCTCGCCGGCTCGGTCGCCGCCCTCGAGATCGTGGGCCCCGACGGTGCGATCCGCTCGGTTCGGCGGGGCGACGCGGAGTTCGCCGGCAGCGTCGTCGCCCTGGGGGTGCTGGGGGTCGTGGTCCGCATCACCCTCGACGTCGAGCCGTCGTACCGCATGCGGCAGGACACCTTCGTGGGGCTGCCCTGGTCGAGCGTCGACGACCACCTCGTCGAGGTCATGTCGGCCGGGGCGAGCGTCTCGTTCTTCCATGAGTTCGACGACCGCATCCGCGAGGTGCTCGTGAAGTCCCGGGTGCCGGCCGATGCGCACGACGTGACGGTGCCCCGGCGACTCTTCGGCGCCTCCCGGGCTCCGGTCGACGAGCACGCCGAGGTGACGGGCGGCTCGCAGACGCCGATGGACGGCAGCGTCGGCGCATGGCTCGACCGGCTGCCCCACTTCCGCCTCGATGCCACGCCGTCGAACGGGTCCGAGCTGCAGAGCGAGCACTTCGTCGCACTCGGCGACGGTGCGGCGGCGCTGCGGGCCGTCCAGCTGCTCGGAGACGACCTCCGCCCGCACCTGCACACCTGCGAGACCCGCACGGTCGCCGGCGACGACCTGTGGTTGAGCCCCACCCCGGTCGACAGCCTCGCAATCGCGTTCACCTGGCGGAAGCACCCCGTCGAGGTGGCGGCCCTCGTCGAGCGGGTCGAGGAGGCGCTGCGTCCCTTCGCACCGCGCCCGCACTGGGGCAAGCTGACGTCTCTACCGCCCATGTCGATCGTCTCGCGGTATCCGCGGTTCGGCTCGTTCGTCGAGCTGATGCGCGACGTCGACCCGGGTGGCATGTTCCGCAGCCCCTACATGGACCGACTGCTGGGCTAGAAGCCCTCGCCGGTGGGGTCGGCGTCGGTGTCGTCGTCGAGCTCGGGACCGCCGACCGGGGCGCCCTGCCAGGCGACGAGCCGCCAGCCCGACGCCGGATCGCCCTCGAGCACGACGACACCGGTGTTCTCGAGCGGATGCTGCGCCACGAACTCGGCTGACCCGTGCGATCGGGAGCCGCACCAGCCGCGGATCGCGGCACCGTGGCTGACCACCGCGACCGTCTCGTGACCCGAGGCGACGGCGCCCGCCACGGCGGCGTCGAAGCGGGCGAAGAACTCATGGCCGTCTTCGGAGCCGGGCAGCCGACGGTCGAGATCGCCGGACACCCACGACACGACGGCGCCCAGGTAGGTCGACACGGCGTCGTGATCGCTGCGCGCCTCGAGCTCGCCCGCGATGACCTCACGAAAGCCGGCGACCTCGATCGGCTCGAGGCCGAGGGCTGCGGCGAGGGGTGCCGCCGTCTCGTGCGTGCGTCGCAGCGTGCTGACGTAGAGGGCGCCGATGGACTCGTCGGCGAGCGCCGCGGGCACCGCTGCGGCCTGCCGTCGACCGAGGTCGGTGAGACCCGGGCCGGGTGCGGCGGTGCCGAGTCGGCCGACGACGTTGTCGGGGGTCTGACCGTGGCGGATGAGGAGGAGGCGCATGCCGACCACCCTAGAGGGGGCCTCCGACACTCCTCAGCGGCGGTCTGTGGAGGTGGCGCCGGCCGCCGCGTCGGCGGCGGCGCGCTCGCGGCGGCCCCGCAGCACGCTCCGCAGCCCGGCGATCAGGACGGGTGTCACCGAGAGCAGCACGAGCACGATCGCCCACACGTCCACGTGGTCGCGGATCAGCGGGATGCCGCCGAGCAGCGAGCCGAGCACCACCATGCCGACGGCCCACACGAAGGCGCCGACCACGTTGAAGAGGAGGAACTTCGGGTAGCGGTAGCCCGCCGTGCCCGCCGCGAGGGGCACGTAGGTGCGGACGATCGGGACGAACCGGCCGAGGATCAACGAGACGCCGCCGTACTTGGCGAAGAACGCCTCGGCCTTCTCGAGGTGCGCCGTCTTGAGGATCCGCGCGTCGGGCGTGAACCAGCGTCGGCCGAAGCGGTTGCCGAGGAGGTACCCCACCTGGTCGCCGAGGAACGCCGCGACGAAGGCGCAGAGCGCGATCGTCCAGACCTGCAGGCCCAGGGCCTCGTGCAGCAGCCCGGCGGTGAACAGCAGCGAGTCGCCGGGCAGGAACGGGAACAGCACCCCCGATTCGATGAAGATCATGATCGAGATCCCGGCGAGGGCCCACGGCCCGAGCGCGGGCAGCAGCGACTCGGGGTCGAACAGCAGGAATCCGCCCGAGGCGGCGGGCAGGGCGGAGGCGAGGAGGGAGGCGGTGGTCACCGGAGGACTGTAGCGTCCGCGCCTCCGGACACCGCGCCTCCTCGTCCCTTCGGAGGACTCCCGCCCCGCCCGATCTCGTCCGCCCGAGGGATATCGCCCGTGAGGGCCGGCTCCTAGGCTGACCTCTGGACGAGGCCGCCGCTGGCGGCCCCACGACCTGCGACAGAGGAGACATCCCACCGATGATCGAAGCCCATGGCTTGACCAAGAGGTACGGCGCCAAGCTCGCCCTCGACGACGTGTCGTTCACCGTCAGGCCCGGTCTCGTGACCGGGTTCCTCGGACCGAACGGCGCCGGCAAATCGACCACGATGCGCATGATCGTCGGGCTCGACCGGCCGACGGCCGGCTCGGTGACGGTCAACGGCCGTCGCTACGCCGACCACACCGCGCCCCTGCACGAGGTCGGCGTGCTGCTCGACGCCAAGGCCGTGCACAGCGGCCGCTCGGCGGCGGACCACCTGCTCGCCATGGCGGCGACCCACGGCATCGGCAGATCCCGTGTCAAGGAGGTCATCGCCCTGACCGGTCTCGAATCGGTGGCGAAGAAGCGCGTCGGCGGCTTCTCGCTCGGCATGGGGCAGCGCCTCGGCATCGCGACGGCCCTGCTCGGCGACCCGGCCACGGTCATCCTCGACGAGCCCGTCAACGGCCTCGACCCCGAGGGCGTCGTCTGGGTGCGCACCCTGGCGCGGCACCTCGCGGGCGAAGGGCGAACCGTGTTCCTCTCGTCGCACCTGATGAGCGAGATGGCGCAGACCGCCGACCACCTCATCGTCCTCGGCCGGGGCCGCGTGCTCGCCGACTCCCCCGTCAGCGACGTCATCGCCCAGGCCTCGGGCGAAGCCGTGCGCGTCCGCAGCCCGCGGGCCGACGACCTCGTCCGACTCGCGCAGACGCACGACGTCGCCGTCACCCCCGTCGACCCCGGCCTCGTCGAGCTGCGCGGCATCACCGCCGAGCGCGTCGGCGAACTCGCCGCCTCGTCCGGCATCGTCCTCCACGAGCTGACCCCGTTGGTCCGCTCGCTCGAAGACGCCTACATGACCCTGACGCAGGACTCCGTCGACTACCACGCCGGAGGCGCGCCCACCACGGCCGCGTCCCCCACCACCGAAGGGGCCCAGCGATGAGCACCAGCGCTCCCACCAGACAGTCCCGTCCGCGCTCCGCCGGGGGCGGGGTCACCTTCGGCGGCGTCCTGCGCTCCGAGTGGATCAAGCTCCGGAGCCTCCGCTCCACCGTGTGGTGCTTCGCCATCATCGCCGTGCTGATCATCGGATTCGGGGCGCTGTTCAGCGCCGTCGCCTCCGGCTTCGAGGGCATGGAGTCCACGCCCGAGCAGCAGCAGTCGCTCGCGGCGTCGGTCACCACCATCGGCGTCGCCTTCGCGCAGCTGGTCGCCGCCGTGCTCGGCGCGCTGATCATCACAGGCGAGTTCGGCACCGGCATGATCCGCTCGACCTTCGCCGCCGTGCCCCGCCGCACCCCGGCGCTCATCGCGAAGCTCATCATCGTGGCCATCGGCACCTTCGTGGTCTCGGCCATCAGCCTCGCCATCACGTCGCTGCTCGCCGTGCCCCTGCTGCGCGGCGTCGACATCGAGCTCGACCTCGCCGACGGGAAGTACTGGCTCTCGATGCTCGGCGCGGCCGCCTCGGTCGCGTTCATGGCCATGATCGCGTTCGGTCTCGGCATGATCATCCGCAACAGCACGGGCGCCATCGCTGCGGCCATCGGAGTCGTCTTCGTGGTGCCGATCCTGTTCTCGATCGCCATGGGCCTCGTCTCGGGCACCTGGGTGTACTCGCTCAACGAGTTCATCCCGCCGACCGCCGCCTCGCGGATCTACGAGTACGTGGTCGACGGCAGCTCGATGCTGACCGCTCCCGCCGTCGACGGAGCGATCCGCCTCGAGCCCTGGCAGGCGCTGCTCGTGCTCGTCGGCTGGGTCGTGGCGCTGTTCGCGGCCGGGCTCGCCCTCGTCAAGCGCCGCGACGTCTGACCCACCCGCACCGCGCCTCCTCGGCGCTCTGGACGGTCCGGTTCGACCCATCCTCACGGATCGGGAAGAACCGGACCGTCTCGTGCGTTCGGACGCACAGGCACACCCGCCGTCACCCTCGAGGAGCCCCATTTGACCAGCGCGACATCCCCGGCGACGACCACCGAGCCCCTCGACGACGACGGGACGGCGGCGCGCAACAAGCTCGTCATCGGCCTGCTGCTCGTCTCGGCGTTCGTCGTCATCCTGAACGAGACGATCATGGGCGTGGCCCTGCCGAGCCTCACCCGCGACCTCGACATCACGGTCACGGCCGGCCAGTGGCTGACCACCGGCTTCATGCTGACGATGGCGGTCGTCATCCCGATCACCGGGTTCCTCCTGCAGCGGTTCAACACCCGACCCGTGTTCATCACGGCCATGAGCCTGTTCAGCCTCGGCACCGCCATCTCGGCCGTCGCACCCGGGTTCGGCGTGCTGCTGCTCGGCCGCGTCGTCCAGGCCTCGGGCACGGCCATCATGATGCCGCTGCTCATGACGACGGTGCTCACCCTCGTGCCGCCGGCGACCCGCGGGCGCACGATGGGCAACATCTCGATCGTCATCTCGGTCGCTCCGGCGATTGGACCGACCATCTCGGGCGTCATCCTCAGCGTGCTCGAGTGGCGCTTCATGTTCATCCTCGTGCTGCCCATCGCGCTCGCCGCGCTGGCGCTCGGAGCGGCCCGCGTGAAGAACGTGACCACACCGAAGAAGGTGCCGCTCGACGTGCTGTCGGTGATCCTGTCGGCCTTCGCCTTCGGCGGCATCGTGTTCGGGCTCAGCTCGATCGGCGAGGGCGCCGAGGCGGCCGTGCCGGCGTGGGTGCCGCTCGCCGTGGGCGCCGCCGCGCTCGTCGTCTTCGTGCTGCGTCAGCGTTCGCTGCAGCGCCACGACCGCGCCCTGCTCGACCTGCGCACCTTCTCGTCGCGCACCTTCACCATCTCGGCGACCGTGCTCGGCATCGGCATGATCGCCCTGTTCGGCACGTTGATCGTGCTGCCGATCTACCTCCAGAACGTGCACGGCCTCGACCCGCTGTCGACCGGTCTGCTGCTGCTGCCCGGCGGGCTCGTGCAGGGGCTGCTGTCGCCCGTGGTCGGTCGCCTGTTCGACAAGCACGGCCCCACCGTCCTGCTGGTGCCCGGCACCATCCTGGTCAGCGCCGTGCTGTGGTTCATGTCGACCGTCTCGGAGGCGACCCCGATCCCGATGATCCTCGGCGCGCACGTCGCCCTCAGCATCGGACTCGCGTTGATGTTCACCCCGCTCTTCACGTCGGGGCTCGGCTCGTTGCCGTCGAACCTCTACTCGCACGGCAGTGCGATCGTCGGCACGGTGCAGCAGCTGGCCGGCGCAGCCGGGACGGCGGTGTTCATCACGGTCATGACCCTCGCGACGACGGCCGCCGCGCGCGGTGGCGTGGTCGACGTCGCCGCGACCGGCGCTGGCGTGCGGGCGGCGTTCCTCGTCGGAGCGATCATCTCGGTGTTCGCCGTCGTCGGAGCGTTCTTCGTCCGCCGCCCCGCACAGGACGCCCCGCCCGTCGCGCACTAGCCCAGCCCCTGGCGCCCCGTGGCCTCGCTCACGGGGCGCCGGGCCCCTGGCGGAGCGCCCGCCCGGGCGCCCCGGGCGTGGCGCCCGGGGCGCCGGGCGTGGCGCGCGCCCTGTCTGCGACGCCCCGCCTCCCCCAGCGCCGCTCACCCCGTCGCCGCCTCCGCCTCCTCCGCGCCGCTCGTCCGTCGGCGCCTCCGCCTCCCCCGCGCCGCTCGTCCGGCGGCGCCTCCGCCTCTGCCAGCGCCGCTCACCCCGTCGGCAACTCCTGCTCCCTGCGGCGCCGCGGAACGGCGAGCCGCCAGTGTCTGCGCCCCCGCGGCCCGAGGACTCGCGGCAGGCAGGAGTTGCCGACGTGTGCAACGGGTCTCGGCCCTCCCGCGGTGGAGATCAGAGCATCGATCGCCGCTGCCGTCTCCTCCCACGTGTCGCGCACCATCAGCGTGCCCGCCCGGAACGGGATGCGGCCCTCGCGCGCGATCGCGGCGTCCTTGAGGCGGTCCTCGTGGAACCTCTCCTCGTGGTGCTGCCGCCCGTCCGTCTCGAACCCGATAATCCCGTCGACGACCATGTCGATGATCCTCCGCGAACGTCCGACGGGCACCTGACGGCGCACATGGTGCCCGGCGCACCTGAGGCGAGTGCCGGCGGCGCTCTCGAGAATGCTCTCCGCGCCTCCCTCGCTCCACGCGACGAGGCCCGCTGCGTCGGCGTGTTTCCGAGACAGGACCTCCGCGGCATCGTCGTCATCGAGAA
The DNA here is from genome assembly GCF_979256015.1 of Frigoribacterium sp. AC759. Taxonomy (NCBI): domain Bacteria; kingdom Bacillati; phylum Actinomycetota; class Actinomycetes; order Micrococcales; family Microbacteriaceae; genus Frigoribacterium; species Frigoribacterium sp. AC759. Next base: position 41,932 of record NZ_CEEDMT010000017.1, read on the forward strand.
CCACACCGGCCTGCCGGGCCCAGTCCACGAGGATCACGGCGTCTTCGAGTGATCGTGCCTCGACGACGGCCCTGGCGAGAGCGTCACGGGGGTCGACCGACCAGGCGGTGCCCCTCTCGCTGAGATCGAGCGGGTCCCAGACGACCCGGATGCCGCGACGCCGCCGGAGGCGCGAAGCCGTCTCGGGCACGGACACGGTGATCGGCGGGCGCGTCCACGCCCAGGCACCCAGCGCGTGGAGAGCCGCGGCCCCGGTCAGTCGCCCGCCGATGCTGACGGCCACGTATCGCGGATCGGTTCGGTCCCAGGTGGAGTACCAGCCCCTTCGGGGCCGTGTCACTCCTGGAGAGCGGACGGCGGCCGTGAGGTGCCGGTCGGTGGCTCCGTGAGCCACCAGGTCGCGCTTGTGCAGGAGGCCCCCGGCGGAGATGACGAGTTCGGCGATCGTGGTCATGCCGACACAGCGTGCCCAAGACCCGCCCGGCTCCGTGCCGAAGACCTCCGCACTGTGGAGAGACGGGGAATCGGCCCGTCTGGGGACGAGGGATCGACCACGTTCGGCCTTCACCTGGGGATGACGAGACCCGACGCTGGCAACTCCTGCCTCCTGCGCACACGAGGGCAGCCGCCCGGCGAACGCACCGGCCGAGACGACCGCGGCCAGGAGTTGCCGACCACCCGCCGGAGCGGAGTGCGGGTGTCGGACGCACCGTTCAGGTGCGCATCGGTACGGCCGCCCGGGTCGAGACCCAGAGGCCGGCGTCGGAAACTCCTGCTCGCTGCAGCACGTCACGGGGCATCGCCTGTTCCGGCCCGTGCAGGCGACGGGAGGCAGGAGTTGCCAGCGGCGGGTCTCGTCATCCCCCGGTGAAGGCCGAACGTGGTCGA
>NZ_CEEDMT010000018.1:0-41056 GCF_979256015.1 Frigoribacterium sp. AC759
CCCCCGCACCCCCAGACCACCGCATCCCGAAAGGCCCCCCGCGTGATCGAGATCCTCACCCCCGACGAACTCCGCCGAGCCCGGCGCACCGGTGCGCTGGTCGGCGACATCCTGCACGAGCTGTCGGGGCGCGCCCGGGTCGGCACGAACCTGCTCGAGATCGACCGGTGGGCGCGCGAGATGATCCTCGAGGCCGGGGCCACGTCGTGCTACGTCGACTACGCGCCGTCGTTCGGGCGGGGTCCCTTCGGGCACTACATCTGCACCGCGGTGAACGACGCGGTGCTGCACGGGCTCCCCCACGACTACGCGCTGGCCGACGGGGACCTGCTGACCCTCGACCTCGCGGTCGTGCTCGACGGCATCGCGGCCGATGCGGCCGTCAGCTTCGTGGTGGGCGACTCCCCCCAGCCCGAGAGCGACGCCCTGATCGACTCGACGCGCCGCGCCCTCGCGGCCGGCATCGCGGCGGCCGGCCCCGGTGCTCGCCTCGGCGATCTGTCGGCGGCGATCGGCGCGGTGCTGAGCGCCGACGGCTACCCGATCAACGTCGAGTTCGGCGGCCACGGCATCGGCTCGACGATGCATCAGGACCCTCACGTGGCGAACACCGGTCGCGCCGGCCGCGGCTACAAGCTCCGCCCCGGTCTGCTGCTCGCCCTCGAGCCGTGGATCATGGCCGACACCGACGAGCTGGTCACCGACCCCGACGGCTGGACGCTCCGCAGCGCGACCGGCAGCCGCACGGCGCACACCGAGCACACGATCGCGATCACCGAGACCGGCGCCGAGATCATGACGCTGCCGGGGCACCTCCGCGCCTGAACCCCCGGGCGCCCCGCGGGAGCAGCATGGGCGCATGACCGACCACGACGACAAGGCCACGCGCGACGAGTTCGGCGACGCCGTCAACATGACCGCCTCCGAGCTCGAGCGCTGGCTCGACACCGACGAGTCGAAGGAGGTCGGCCAGAAGACCGACGGCCACGAGTCGACCGGTCACGCGAGCGGTCGGCGCATCGTCGGCATCCTGAAGAAGAAGCAGGCCGACTACACCGACGACGACTACGCCCACATGCGCAAGGTCGTCGGCTACGTCGCCCGCCACTCGAAGCAGCGCCCCGACGGCGACGTCACCGACACGCCCTGGCGCTGGTCGCTGATGAACTGGGGCAACGACCCCCTGAAGTAGTCCCGGCTCCGTCAGGGCGGGTCGGGCCGAGCGGACCCGACCGGGTCGACGGGAGCCGAGGAGGCGCGGCTAGGCGCCGTCCGTCGACTGACGGGCCCGGAACGCCACCATGTTCATGCGGTTGCCGCATCGGACGCTGCAGAACCGCTTCGAGCCGTTGCGCGACAGGTCGACCAGCACGCCGTCGCAGTCGGGCGCCTCGCACGCCCGGAGGCGCCCGACCTCGTCGGAGCGGATGACGTCGACGAGGGCCAGTGCCGCCTCCACGCGGATGCGCACGGCGAGCGGAGCGTCGTCGGCCGTCGCGTGCACGTGCCAGTCGAAGTCGTCGTGCCGCACGAGGCGCGGTGTCGCGTCGGCGTCGCCGAGCAGGGCGTTGACCTCGCCGACCATGGTCTCGCGATCGAGCGACCACAGTCGTCGCAGCTCGGCCCGGGCCTCGTGCACCTCGCGCAGCTCGCGCTCGTCGTGGTCGATGCGCCCCGAGAAGCCGCTCTCGGCCAGCAGCCCGCCGAGCTGCTCGATCGTCGCGAGCTCGTCGGCACCCGACCTCGACGCCGAGGCGGACGTGTTGAGCAGCACGACGTCGAAGGCGAGGACGTCGGTCGTGTCAGGGGCGAAATGCAAGTTGACTCCTTATCCGCAGACACCCTAGCGTCAGGACCACCACCTCCTCCAGCCCCTGACCAGAAGGCGTCCCATGTCGCATCACCCGACCACGCGGGGCCTGCTCGTCGCCCTCGTCGCCGCCACCTCGTTCGGCGTCTCGGGCGCCCTCGTCAAGCCCCTCCTCGAGGGCGACTGGAGCCCCGCCGCGGCCGTCACCGTTCGCGCCCTCGTCGGCGGTCTCGTGCTGGTCCCCTTCGCCCTCCGCGCCCTGCGCGGTCGCAGGCGCACCCTCTGGACGGCCCGGTGGCGCATCCTCGGCATGGCCGTCGTCGGCGTGGTCGGCACGCAGGTCTTCTACTTCGCAGCCGTCCGGCGCATCCCCGTCGGCACCGCGATCCTGATCGAGTACATGGCACCGCTCCTCCTCGTCGCGGTCGCCTGGGTCGTGACCCGTCGCCGACCGGCCGCGGTCGTCCTGATCGGCGCCGCCGTCGCCGCCGGAGGACTCCTGCTCGTCGTGTCGCCGAGCGGCGGCGGTCGTCTCGATCCCATCGGCCTCGCCTCGGCGGCCGTCGCGATGGTCTGCTGCGCCGCCTACTTCGTCATCGCGGCCCGACCGACCGAGGGGCTCCCTCCCGTGGCGCTGGCCTGCGCCGGGCTGCTGCTCGGGGTCGTCGTGCTCGCGATCGTCGGGCTGACCGGCCTGGTCCCCTACACGGCGTCGACGGCACCGGTCGAGCTCTTCGGCGCCACGACCGCGTGGTGGGTCCCGATGCTCGCCGTCGGCGTCGTCGCCACCGCGATCTCGTACGCGGCGAGCATCACCGCGACCACGATGCTGGGGTCGCGACTGGCGTCGTTCGTCGGCCTGCTCGAGGTCGCCGCCGCCGCGCTGTGGGCGTGGATCCTGCTGGGCGAGTCGCTCACCCTCCTGCAGGGGCTCGGCGGCGCGGCGATCCTCGCGGGGATCGCCTTCGTGCGCTCGGATCGCGAGGGCCGACCTGAGGACGCCGTGGCCGAGGCCGCGTCCGACATCGGCCCCGTGCCCCAGGCGGCACCCGCGCCCGCCGTCGGCACGCCGGACGCGGCTCCCCCGGGGGCTAGCGTGGAACGGTGACCCCGTTGACCCTCGGCCTGGCCGCCGCCGCGATCATGCTGGGGGCGCTGACCCAGCGCATCTCGGGGATCGGCTTCGCCCTCACCGCCGCGCCCCTGCTCGTCATCGTGCTGGGCCCCGAGGCCGGCGTCACCGTCGGCAACGTGCTCGCCGCCGCCCTCGCCGCGGTGCTGCTGGCCCAGACGTGGCGCACCGTGCGGTGGCGGCGTGCCCTGCTGCTCGTCGCACCGGCTCTCGTCGCCGTCCCGATCGGGGCGTGGGTCGTCCGCACCGCCCCGACCGGGCCCCTGACCGTCGCCGTCGGAGTGCTCGCCCTGGTCGGCGTGCTCGTCATGGCGTTCTCGTCGACAGTGCGGCTGCTGCCCGGCCCGGGAGGCGCGGTGGCGGCGGGCGCGCTCGGCGGCTTCATGAACGTCACGGCCGGGGTCGGCGGCCCAGCGCTGACGGTGCACGCGACGAGCGAGCGGTGGTCGCGCGACGTCTTCGTGGGCACGGGGCAGGTGTTCCTCCTCTCGGTCAACCTCGCGTCGGTGCTGTCGAAGGGCGTGCCGTCCGAACCCTGGGGCGTCTGGGTCGGCGCCTTCGCCGCCCTCCTGATCGGCGCCGTAGCCGGCCACCGCCTGAGTCGGCACGTGTCGGCCCGCGTGGGGCGCATCCTCGTGCTCGTGCTCGCCGCGGTCGGCAGCGCGGCCGCGGTCGTCCGGGGCGTTCTGCTGCTCTGAGGGTCGAAGGCGGATGGTCTCGCGGCGCTTGTCGCCGGGCCGCCCCGTGCGGCAGCATGGCGTCATGCCCTCGCTGACCGCCGTCTGCCGCGTCCACGCCCTCCTCGACGACTCGGGCTCGGTGGGCGTCACGGCCATCGACAAGCGACCCGTCGACGGCCCGGTCGAGGTCAAGCGGCTCGGCGTCCGCGGCGACGTCCAGGCGAGTCGCGCCCACCACGGCGGCCCCGACAAGGCCGTCTACGCGTACGCCGACTCCGACGCCGAGCACTTCGCGGGGATCCTCGGCTACGAGGTGACTCCCGGGCTCTTCGGCGAGAACCTGCGGGTCGACGGGCTCGACGTCACCGGCGCCGTCATCGGCGAGCGCTGGGCCGTGGGCGAGACGCTCGTGCTGCAGGTGACCATGCCCCGCACGCCGTGCGCGACCTTCGCCCGCCGGCTCGGCGAGAGCGGCTGGGTCAAGCGGTTCCAGGCGGAGGGACGCCCCGGCGCGTACCTGTCCATCGTCAAGGCCGGCCCGATCCGGGCGGGCGATCCGATCGAGGTCGTCTCGCGCCCCGCGCACGGGGTCACCATCGGCGACGTCTTCGCGGGTCTCGAGCCCGAGCAGGCGTTGGCGCTCCTGGCCTCGCCCGCGCCCCGGCTCAGCGAGATCGTGCACGGCCTGGCCGAGAAGGCGCTGACCCGCGCAGCCGTCGGCGCCTGACCAGGCCGACCCGCGCCTCCTCGGCCCCGGGGTCAGACGCGCTGCTGCCGCGGTACGACGACCCGCTCGAAGACGAGCACGCCCGCCGTCGCGATCGGGATGGCGACGAGCGCCCCGAGCACGCCGCCGAGGGCCCCGCCGCCGAACGCCGCGACGATCACGAGGGCGCCGGGCACCGCCACCGCCTTCGACATCACCCGCGGGGTCAGCACGTACGCCTCGATCTGCGCGTAGACGAGCAGCACGACGCCGACCACGAGCGCGGTGACGGGCGAGACGGTGATCGTCGCCGCCACGATGACGGCGTACGCCACGACCGTGCCGACCACGGGGATCAGCGCCCCGAGGAACGCCAGGGTCGCGAACAGCACGGGCACGGGGCCGCCGGCGATCGACAGCACGATGAACACGAACACCGCGTTGACCGCGGCGAGCACGACCTGACCGGCGACGTAGCGGCCGACCGACAGGAAGATCTCGTCCGAGATGTCCATCACGCGCTCGCGGTGGCTGCGGGGCACGGCCCGGCTGAGCGAGCGGAGCATCTGCGGCAGGGTGATCGCGAAGTACAGCGTCAGGATGGCGACGACGATGACCGCCGTGATCGCCGAGGTGATGCCCTGACCGACGGCCAGGATGCCGCCGCCGAGCGCGAGCAGCTGATCGGGGTCGAGCAGGTACGACGACACCGCGCCCACCGCGTCGTCGATGTCGAAGTCGAAGCCGACGGTCTGCTGCACCCACGGCTCGCGCGACAGCTGCTGCAGGGTGGCCGGGGTCTCGCGGATCACGTAGCCGATCTGCTCGACCAGGGCCGGCACCACGGCGGCGACGATGCCGACGACGACCCCGATCACGAGCACGACGGCGACGACCACCCCGACCCAGCGCGGGGCGCCCGCGCGGACGAGTCGGCGGACCACCGGTTCGAACGCCAGCGCGAGGAAGAACGCGAGCCCGATGTACACGAGGATCGTCGACAGCGCCATCAGCGAGACGATGATGCCGACGCCGAGTCCGCCGCCGAGCGTGGCGATCAGACCGAAGCGGAACGCCCCCGTGCGACGGGCGGGGTCAGGAGGCGCGGGGTGCGTCGCGCCCGTCGGCCCGGTCGCCGTCGCCGAACGACGGACGGAGCGGGCGCGTGAGGAGAGAGCCATGCGACCATCCTGGCGTGCCGCCGCGGCTGGGGGCCGCCGGCACCGGGGGCCGCCGCGGCCGGGGGCCGCCGGGCACGACACGGCCCCGCCCGGTCGCCGGCCGCAGCGGTCTGCGGTCGAGGCCCGAGCGGGGCCGGTGGTGCGGGTGTCGCTAGTTCGCGGACCCGTCGGAGATCTCGCTGTCGTCGCTCTCCTCGGAGTCGTCGACGAGGCCGGGCTTCGAGCCGTCGGGCAGCCCTTCGGTGCGCTTCGCCTGCTCGTCCGTGATGTCGGTCGATCCGTCGGGGGCGGTGGTCTCTTCTGGTGTGCTCATGTCCGGGACGATACGCCGCGACTCCGGGGTCGTGTCCACCGAGAAGATGCAGACCATGAACTATTCTCGGCGGGCTCGGGTACCATCGATGCTTCTGGCCGTCCGGTCTCGGCGACTCCCCTGCCGCACGTTCGCGCCTCCTCTCCTCCTTCTGCTCCTGTCCGGCCCCGCGCCGCACGAAAGGCCCCTCATGACCGACGCCACCGCCCGGGCGACCGCCCCCGCGCCCGCCATCCCCCGGCAGTCCTGGCTGGCCCTGGTGGCCCTCCTGCTGGGCATGTTCATCGCGCTGCTCGACACGACGATCGTCAACGTCGCGCTGCCGACCATCCGCACGACGCTCGACGCGTCGGAGGCGACCCTGTCGTGGATCATCTCGGGCTACGCCCTCGCCTTCGGCCTCACGCTCATCCCCGCCGGCCGCATCGGCGACCGCATCGGGCACAAGTGGGTGTACTTCACGGGCGTGCTGCTCTTCACGCTCGCCAGCCTCGCCTGCGGCATCGCGACGAGCGATGTCCAGCTCGTGGTGTTCCGCGTGGTGCAGGGTCTGGCCGGCGGCATCTTCGTGCCCGCGGTGACGGCGTTCATCCAGCTGCTGTTCCCCGGTCGCTCGCGGGGCAAGGCGTTCGCGATCATGGGCGCCGTCATCGGCGTCTCGTCGGCCCTCGGGCCCATCATCGGCGGGCTGATCATCCAGGCCTTCGGCGACGAGAACGGCTGGCGTCTCGTCTTCTTCGTCAACCTGCCGTTCGGCGTCATCACGCTGATCGCGGCGGCCATCCTGCTGCCGAAGCGCGACGAGTCCGTGCCCCGCCCCGACAAGGGCCTCGACGTCGTCGGCCTCGTGCTCGTCTCGGCCGCGTTCGTCGCCCTGCTCGTGCCGCTCATCCAGGGGCAGGACGAAGGCTGGCCGCTCTGGACGTACCTCACGATCGCCGCCGGCCTCGTCCTGCTCGCCGCCTTCGGACTGTGGGAGGTGCGCTACACCCGCTCCGGTCGCACCCCGCTCGTGCCCCCGACGCTGTTCTCGCACCCCTCGTTCACCGGCGGCGTCGTCCTCGCCCTGGTCTACTTCGCCGCGTTCACCAGCATCTTCTTCACGATCTCGCTGCTCTGGCAGTCGGGCCTCGGGCACAGCGCGCTCGCCTCGGGCGCCGTGGCCATCCCGTTCGCGGTGGGCAGCATCATCAGCTCGTCGCAGAGCAACCGGATCGCCCAGCGCCTCGGTCGCAACGTGCTCGTGCTCGGCACCGCCCTGGTCGCGATCGGGCTCGGCTCGATGTGGATCATCCTGATGCTCACCGACGCCGCCGACCTCACCAACTGGCTGCTGCTCGTGCCGCTGCTCGTCGCGGGGCTCGGCAACGGGTTCTTCATCGCTCCGAACGTGCAGTTCATCGTCGCCACCGTCGACCCCCGCGACGCCGGCTCGGCCAGCGCCGTCATCTCGGCGATCCAGCGGATCGGCTCGGCCGTCGGCATCGCCATCATCGGCAGCGTGCTGTTCGGGTCGCTGCCCGGGGGCCGCGAGCTGGCCACGGCGGCCGGTCGCGCCACGGGCTTCACGGACGCGGCGGCCGCGGCCATGGGCGTGAGCGCGGCGTTCGCGGTGCTCGCGTTCGCGCTGGTGTTCGCGCTGCCGCGCCGGGTCGACCAGCACCGCGGGGCGCCCAGCGCGCCCGACGCCGCCTAGCCGCCGCCGGCGCTCCCGCACCCGCACCCGCGCGTCGATGAGTCACGACACGCCGCGCCTCTTCCCGAGGACGCGGCGTGTCGCGACTCATCGACGCCGGTCGACGCCTCGCTAGCGCTTGACGGCGTCGATCTTCAGCATGCGCGCGATGACGTGGTCGAGCTGGTCGTCGTCGAAGATCTTCTTCCAGTCGTCCTTGACGATCGACTCGCGGCCGTAGTCCATGGCGATGTGGCAGGCGTCCGAGAACGGGTTCGAGCCGCGCAGCGCGTTGGTCAGCGCGATGCCGGTGTGACCCCAGAGCATGGCCCGGGCGGCCTCGGCGGGGACGCCGGCCTGGTCGACCGTCGTCTCCAGCGCCTCCTGCAGCAGTTCGCCGATCATGCACGCGATGGTCTCGACGAGCGTCGGCTCGAGGATCGCCAGCTGCTTGACGGTGACCCAGTGCACCTGGATGACGGGTGCGTAGATCGTCGTGATGACGTCGGTCGCGAGCTGACGGACGGCGTCGGCCGGCTCGCCCTCGAGGGCGGCGACGACCTCCTGCGGGGCGGCGATGCCGCCGAACGTGTCGGCGTACTCGGCGTCGGTGCGACGCTCCAGGAACACCGACGGGTGGCACGGGTGCGCCACCGCGTAGTGGATGTCGGCGCGCTCCTCGAGCAGGCCGGCGTAGGCGGCGGCCGGGTCGAGGGTGAGGATGATCGAGCCCGACTTCATCGCCGGCACGACGCTCTCGGACACCTTGCCGAGCACGACGTCGGGCACCGCGAGGATGACGACGTCGGCGTCGGCGATCGCGTCGTCGGTCGAGGTCACCTCGCGCCCGAGGCCGCGGATCAGCTCCTGCCCGGCGGGCGACGCCTCGCTGTAGAAGACGGTGTAGCCGCTCTTCTCGAGGTTGTTCGAGACGCGCTGGCCCATCTTGCCGCCGGCGCCGATCACGGCCACGGTGACGTCGGGGGCCCCCTGGTCGGCGGCCTGGGTCACGGTCTGCGTGCTGAGGGTGTCAGTCATTGCTGTTCTTCTTCCTGAGGTGGTCGATGGTCAGGGTCGTCCACTCCGCCTCGAGGCGGGTGGTGGTCTCGGGGTCGCTCCGCCAGGGCAGCCAGTGCTCGACGACCTGGTTGATGCCGCGGGCCTCGGGCTCGAGCAGGGCGAGCATGCCGTCGTAGTCGAGTCGCCCGGCGCCGAGGGGCGTGCTGGTGAGGGCGAAGCCGACCCAGCCGTCCTCGCGCGAGAACGCGAAGTCCTTGATGTGCCAGTTCTTGACGAACGGCGCGCAGCGGGCGGTCACGTCGGCGGGGTGCTCGAGGTTCGCGACGGTGTTCGCGGGGTCGAGCACGATGCCGAGCCGGTCGCTGCCGATGCTGCGCACGACGGCCACGAGCTCCGTCGAGGTCACCTGCTCGTAGGTCTCGAGGGCGAGGGTGACCCGCGCCTCCTCGAACTCCGGCAGCACCTCGCGGAGGCGCCGATCGGTCTCGATCGCGTCGGGCCGGTCGTCGCCGGCCGTCCACATGCTCCGGACGAGGGAGGCGCGGAGCGCGACCGCGAGGCGCAGATACGTCCGCAGCACGGCCGGGTCCGTCCCCCGCGTGCCGAGCTCGAGCGTCAGATCGAGCTCGTCGGCCAGGGCGCGCAGGGCGGCGAGCCGGTCGTCGTCGTAGTCGGCGAGCGGCGCGTGGTCGCAGATCTGGAACAGCCGGACGCCCTGCGCGGCCGTGTCGCGGAGCATGTCGTCGAGCGTCATCGGCTCGGGCACGCGCTCGGAGCCGCGCCAGAAGTAGGCGTAGGTGCTGAGGCCGATCATGCGCGCGCCCCCTCGCCGAGTGCCAGCGCCTCGTCGAGGGCCAGCGCCTCGTCGAGGATGCTCTCGACGGCCGAGACGTCGTGCGCGAACCGTCCGAGGAACAGCCCGTCGACCTCGCCGCCCAGCGTCGTCAGCAGCCCGGGCCCGGCGCTGCCGCCGTAGACCACGCGGCTGCCGGTGTGAGCGGGCAGCGACTCGAGATGCGCGCCGATCGCCCGCACCACGGCGACGATGTGCTCGGCGGCGGCGGGCTCGGGGGCGCCGATGGCCCAGACGGGTTCGTAGGCGACGAGCAGCGGGCCGGTCAGACCGGCGGCGGCCGAGGCGGCGAGGGCGGCGTCGATCTGCTGAGTCACCTCGAGCGCGGCCACGGCGGCCGGCGCCTGCTCGATCTCGCCGACGCAGAGCAGCGGGGTGATGCCGTTGCGCAGGGCGGCCGCCGTCTTGGCGGAGATGACGGCGTCGTCCTCGAAGAAGAGACGGCGGCGTTCGGCGTGACCGATCTCGGCCAGCGTGCAGCCGATCTCGGCGAGCTCGACCCCGCTGACCTCGCCGGTGAAGGCACCGGAGTCCGCCGACGCGAGATCCTGTGCACCCAGCCGCACAGGAGCCCCGTCGAGGGCGTCGCGCACCGGCACCAGGGCCGGGAACGACGGCACGACGAACAGCTCGACGAGACCGGAGCGCACCGCGGGGTGACGCTTCGCCAGCTCGCCGACCGCCGTCGACCACTCGATGGTACGCGTGTGCGTGAAGTACATCTTGAGACTCACCCCGATGGTGAACCGGGGGGTCGCGCGCGCGGTGCTCATGACCGGCCGTCGAGCCCCACGGTCTCCGCCGAGCCGTCGTACTCGCAGATGGACCGCACCTTGTCGGCCGAGGCGCTGCTCGTGTCGAAGCGGTAGGTCAGCCACTCCTTCGCCAGGCGGCGCATCAGCTCGACGCCGACGACGCGCTGACCCATGCAGAGCACCTGCGCGTCGTTCGACAGCACGCTGCGCTCGACGGAGAACGAGTCGTGCGCCGTCACGGCGCGGATGCCCGGCACCTTGTTCGCCGCGATCGCGACGCCGAGGCCGGTGCCGCAGATCAGGATGGCCCGGTCGGCCTCGCCCGCGGCCACCAGGCGAGCCGCGTCGACGGCCACATGCGGGTAGGCGGTGCCACCGTCGGCGTCGACCCCGACGTCGACGACGCTCGCGACACCGGGGTTCGCGGCGAGATCCGCTTTCAGGATCTCCTTGTAGTCGAATCCGGCGTCGTCCGATCCGACGACGATGCGCAGCTGGTCAACCATGGTGATGCCTTTCGAGAGAGCGGAGGAGCGAGCGGGAGTTCAGGAGGCGCGGTGCGCGGAGGCGTGCTCGTCGAGCACCTGCGCGACGGTGCGGGTGATGAGACCGAGCGATGTCGCACCCGCGTCGGGCGTGCCGAGGCTCTTCTCGGCGTGCGGCCGGGCGCGGCCCATCTTCGGCAGCAGGTCGGCCGTGGCGGCGGCGGCCTCGACGGCCGTCTCGGCGGCGGCGGCCCAGGCGGTCGGCAGGTCGCCGCCCGCGTCGACGGCCGTGCGGAGGGCGGCGGAGAACGGCACGAGCACGTCGACCATGGTCTTGTCGCCGACCGTCGCACCGAACTCGAGGATGGCGTCGGTCGCGGCCGCGACACCGGTGACGACGGAGTGCCGGGTGGGCGCGGCGTCGTCGGTGAGGGCGGCTCCGAGGCTGGCCAGCGCCGAACCCCAGAGGGCGCCCGAGGTGCCGCCGGCTCGGTCCGACCACGCGTCGCCGGCGAGATCGAGCAGCGTGCCCGCGCCCGCACCCCCGGCGAGGGCGACGTCGGCGGCCGCGACGGCCGCGGTGACGCCGCGCTGCATGCCGATGCCGTGATCGCCGTCGCCGGCCACGGCGTCGATGCGACCGAGCTCGTCGGCGTTGTCGTCGATCGCCGTCTTGACGGCGACGAGGGCGGCGTGGACGACCCGGGCGGCGGCCTGCGACTCGGCCGAGGCCGGCGGGATCGATTCGGCCGCGAGGGCCTCGAGCTCGACCGGGTCGATGCGGTCGGCCGCCTCGATCGAGCCCTTCTTGTAGGCGGGTGCGTCGGCCGGCGCGGCCCAGAAGCCCTCGAGCTCGTCGTCCAGCCAGAACAGGGTCAGCGAGACGCCGGCCATGTCGAAGCTGGTGACGAGTTCGCCGACCTCCGGCTCGACGACGACCAGGCCGGCGTCGCGCAGCAGCTGGTCGACCCGGGCGTAGACCACGAAGAGCTCTTCGTACTTGACCGAGCCGAGGCCGTTCAGGAGGACCGCGACCCGCTGGCCCCGCGCCGCCTCGACGCCCTCGGGCAGTTCGGCCAGCAGCGACGTGACGAGCAGCTCGGCCAGCTCGTTCGCGGTGGGCACGTCGGTCTCGCCGATGCCGGGCTCGCCGTGGATCCCCATGCCGACGGCCATGCGGCCCTCGGGGACGGTGAAGAGCGGTTCGGCGGCGCCCGGCAGCGAGCAGCCCGAGAAGGCCACGCCGAAGCTGCGGGTGCGCTCGTTCGCCTTCTCGGCGACCCGCACGACCTCGTCGAGCGGGTAGCCGGCGTCGGAGGCCGCGGCGGCGGTCTTGAAGACCGTCAGATCGCCGGCGATGCCGCGACGCCGGTGCTTCTCGGCGAGCGAGGCGCTCGAGATGTCGTCGGTGACGGCGACGGAACGTGTCTCGATCCCCTCGGCGACGAGCTTGGCCTGCGCCTGATCGAAGTTGAGCACGTCGCCGGCGTAGTTGCCGTAGCTGAGCAGCACGCCTCCGCCGGTGTGCGCCGAGCGGGCCACCGAGCGGACCTGCTGCCACGACGGCGAGGCGAAGAGGTTGCCGAGGGCCGCGCCGTGCGCCAGCCCCTGACCGACGAGTCCGCCGAAGGCCGGGTAGTGACCCGAGCCGCCGCCGACCACCAGGGCGACCCGGCCCGGCGCGCTGCGCGTCGAGCGCACCACGCCGCCGTGCACCCGGCGCACCCAGCGCTGGTTGGCCGCGACGAAGCCGTCGATCATCTCGTCGGCGAAGTCGCTCGGCTCGTTGAAGAGGCGGGTCATCGCGGGGCCTCGGCGAGCTCGGCGTCGTCGGACGTCTCGGCGCCGGCGGGCTTCTTCAGCCGGCTCAGCACGGTCATCAGCACCGCCGACAGCAGCAGGAAGAATCCGACGATGAACATCGGAACCTCGTAGTTGCCGGTCGCATCCGTGACGGCGCCCGTGATGTACGGGGCGCTGAACCCGGCGAGGTTGCCGATCGTGTTGATCAGCGCGATGCCCGCGGCGGCGGCCGCTCCGGTGAGGAACTGCGTCGGGAGCGTCCAGAAGTTCGGCAGCGCCGCGAAGATCGCCATGGCGGTGACCGCGATGACCGCGATCGTGGCGGCCGGCGAACCGGTGAACAGCGCGACGGGGATGCTCAGACCGCCGACGATCGCCGGGATGACGATGTGCCAGGTGCGGAGCCCACGGCGCGAGGCGTCACGCGACCAGAAGTACAGGGCGATCGCGGCGGGCACGTACGGGATGGCGGTGATGAAGCCGCGCTCGGTGACGCTGAACTCGGTGCCGAACTGCTCTTGGAACCCGCCGATGATCGTCGGCAGGAAGAACGCGAGGGCGTAGAGGCCGTACACGAAGCCGAAGTAGATGAACGCGAGCATCCAGACGCGACCGTTGCCGAACACCTTCAGGATGCTGGGGTGCTTGCCGGCTGCGGTCGACCCGGTCTTGCCGGCCGACTCCTTCTTCAGCGCCTCCGTCAACCAGACCTGCTCGTCGCGGGTCAGCCACTTCGCGTCGGCGGGCTTGTCCTTCAGGTAGAACCAGGCGATCACACCGATGACGATCGCGGGGATCGAGACGCCCAGGAACATGAAGCGCCAGCCCTCGAGACCGAGGATGCCGTCGTGGCTGATCAACCAGCCGGCCAGCGGGGCGCCGATCACCGAGGTGAGAGGCTGCGCCAGGTAGAACAGCGCGAGGATCTTGCCGCGGTGTCGCGCGGGCACCCACAGGCTGAGGAACAGGATCGCGCCGGGGAAGAACCCGGCCTCCATCACACCGAGCAGGAACCGCAGCACGACGAGCTGCTCGTAGTTCTGCACCCAGGTGAAGAGCAGCGACACGATGCCCCACGAGACCATGATGCGGGCGAGCCACCGTCGGGCGCCGAAGCGGTGCAGGGCCAGGTTGCTGGGCACCTCGAGCAGGATGTAGCCGATGAAGAACACGCCCGAGGCGAAGCCGAACTGAGCGGCCGAGAGGGCGAGGTCGGACTCCATGCCGTTGGGGGCGGCGAAGCCGATGGCCGTGCGGTCGAGGTAGTTGATGAAGAACATCAACGCGACGAACGGCACCAGCCGGATGGCGACCTTGCGGATGGCGGACTTCTCGACGGCGCTCTGCGGCTCCGCCGAGCGGGTGGGGGTGTCCACATCGACTCCTTTTATCTAACGACTCTGTTGGATGGACGCCGCCTGGCCCCGGGAGGCCCGCTTCGCGTACTCGAACATCGTGCCGTTTCCCGCCCGACTTGTCAACCGGTTGACCAATCACCGTCCACGACACGAGGCATAGCAGTCGGTAGGATTGCGCCGTGCCCGCCTATCCCGACGACGACCCGACCTCGCTGCGGCTCGAGCTCGAACTCGTGCCCCGGGGCACAGCGGTCTCCGAGGTCGTGAAGCAGCTGATCGGCCTGCTGACGGCGGGCGAGCTCGTGCCCGGTTCGCGCCTCCCTCCCGAACGCCAGCTCGCCGAGCGCATCGGCGTCGGCCGGTCGGCGGTGCGCGAGGCCCTCGCGGCGCTCGAGATCCTCGGCATCGTGACCGTCCGCCCCGGCTCGGGCACGTACCTGCGCGACAACACCTCGGAGCTCCTGCCGACCACGCTCAGCTGGGGCATGATGCTGAACGCCGCGCGCACCCGAGAGCTGATCGAGGTGCGCAGCGGCCTCGAGACCCAGGCGGCGACACTCGCGGCGACCCGGGTCGACGACGCCGACGTCGAGAAGCTGCGCGGCTTCGTCGACACGATGCGCGACACCCGCGACGACCTCGACACCTTCCTGCAGGCCGACATCCGGTTCCACCTGCAGATCGCCATCAGCGCCGACAACGTCGTGCTGCGCGATCTGCTGCAGAGCACGCGGTCGCTGCTGCGGCTCTGGGTCGAACGGGGGCTCCGCGACCGGGCTCAGGCCGAGGCTGCCTACCTCGAGCACCTCGACGTGTTCGAGGCCATCGCGGCCCGCGACCCCGCCGCCGCCGAGGCCGCGATGCGACGGCACATGTCGACGGCCGGCGAGCGCGTCGGTCACGCCGACGTCGAAGACCCCGCCTCCTGACGCCACGCGGCCGAGCGTCCCCCCGCCCGGTACCGCGCCCGCCGCCGACCGCCGACCGCCGCGACGAGTCGCCCGCTACCGCGCCCGCGCCCGGATCCGCTACCGGCGGCTACAGCCAGCTGCGCTCGCGTGCCACCCGGGCGGCCCCGTGCCGCGACGAGCTGCCGGTCTTCTGCATCGCCGCCGACAGGTAGTTCCGCACCGTCCCCGATGCGAGGTGCAGGCGGGCGCTCATCTCGCGCACCGACAGCCCCTCCGCCGTCAGCCGCAGGGTGTCGAGCTCGCGCTCGGTGAGCGGGCAGTCGTCCATCATGGCGGCGGCCGAGATGTCGGCGTCGATGTACCGACGCCCGCCGTGCACCTGCACGATGACCCGCTCGAGCTCGTCGGGGTCGATCGACTTCGGCACGAACCCGCGCACGCCGGCGCTCAGCGACCGCCGCAGCACACCGGGTCGCGCGTGCCGGGTCAGCAGCACGACCGCCTGCTCGGGGCGACGGGCGAGGATCTGCGTCGCGGCGTCGATGCCGTCCATGCCCGGCATCTCGAGGTCGAGCAGCACGACGTCGGGCTCGTGCTCGCCGGCGAGACGCACGGCCTCGGCCCCGTCGCCGGCCTGCGCGACGACCTCGATGCCGTCGCCGAGGTCGAGCAGCGCGGCGATCGACCGCCGCAGCAGCGTCTCGTCGTCGGCGAGCAGCACCCGGATCATGCGCGCCCCCCGGTGGCGACGCCGGGCCCGGGGGCGAAGGAGGCGCGGGTCGCCCCCGCGAGACCGCCCGCACCCGCCGATGCCGCCCTCGCCTCGAGTCGGAACACCCCGTCGTGGTGGCTCGTGGTCACCGAGCCCCCGATCTCCGCGAAGCGCTCGCCGAGGCGGGCGAGTCCGCTGAGCAGACGCGGCGCCTCGCCGGCGCCGTCGTTCTCGACCACGACGGTGTCGTCTCGCAGTCGGATGGTCACGTGCTCGGGCTGGGCGTGGCGCAGCAGGTTCGTCGTCGCCTCGCGGACGGCGTGCCCGAAGAGGTCGTCGGCGGGGTGCCCGACGGGCGGGGCGCCGTCGACGACCAGGTCGATGCTCGCCGCCCGGATCAGCTCGGTCGAGTTGGCGAGCTCGCCGGCGAGGGTCAGGGTGCGCTGGCCGTAGGCGAGGCGCCGGGTCTCGGCGATGGTCTGCACGATCAGCTGCTCGGCCTCGCGGAGGTGGCGCCGCGCCTCGGCCGGGTCGCGGTCGAGCGTCTTGTCGGCGAGCTGCAGCTGGAGGCGGCTGACGTGCAGGGCCTGACCCTGGATGTCGTGCAGGTCCACCGAGAAGCGGTAGCGCTCTCGCACGACGGCCAGTTCGGCCGTCGTCTCGCGGGCGGCCTCGATCTCGAGGTACAGGTCGAATCCGTACCGGTTCAGGCGGTAGACGAGGTAGATCGCCGCCATCGTCACGACGACGACCGCGATCGAGACCGGCAGGACGACGGGTCGCGCGCCGGGGCCCGCGACGAGCAGCGGCGCCACCGCGACGCCCACGGCGGCGGCCAGCCACCGCCACGAGGTGAAGGGCGGGGTCGTGGTCACGAGACCGACCGAGACGCCGAAGAACAGCAGGAGCGTCAGGTTCTGCTCGGCGAGGTGGGCGGCCCACCAGAGCGCGGCGGACGACGCGAGAGACAGGGTCGCGAGCCACCACGGCGCCCCGCGCTCCCAGAAGACGGAGTGCGCCGCCACCGCGACCGAGACCGCGACGACGGCGACGACCAGCCAGGCCGGCGCCCCCTCGGTCGTCAGCGCCGCGACGTAGAAGACGGCCATGAACGCGACCAGCGCCACGAACGACCCGGTGACGTACCGCCGCATCCGCGTCAGCGCGGGCAGGCGGTCGGGGGTGCGGCGGGGCATGGGTCCACGGTAGCGACAGCCCCCGACACCCGTCAGCACGCGATGTCATGCCCCGACGTGACGGATGTCACGCCGAGAGGGTGGCAGGTCGGCACTACCGGGCGCCCGCCCCTCCCGGCATCGTCGAGGTCATGACGAACTCCACCGACACCACGCCCCGGCCCGCCGTGACGCACGACCCCCGTGACGGGTCGGACGTCGTGATCTCGACCAGCGGTCTGACCTGCACGTACGGCGACTTCACGGCCGTCGGCGGCGTCGACCTCACGGTGCGGCGCGGCGAGCTCTACGCCCTGCTCGGCACGAACGGCGCCGGCAAGACGACCACCCTCGAGGTGCTCGAGGGCCACCGGGCGGCCGACGGCGGCACCGTCGAGGTGCTCGGAGGCGACCCGACCGACCGCTCCCGTACCCGACGCCGCCTCGGCATGATGCTGCAGGACAGCGGCCTGGCCCCCGAGCTCACGGTCCGCGAGAGCGTGCTGCTCACGGGGGCGATCTCGGGCCGCGACGACGACGTCGACCGCGTGCTGGGTCTCGTCGGCATCGACCACAAGGCGCGGTCGCGCGTCGCCCAGCTCTCGGGGGGCGAGCGCCGTCGCGTCGACTTCGCGGCCGCCGTCTGGGGCACCCCCGAGCTGGTCTTCCTCGACGAGCCGACGACGGGGCTCGACCCGGCGGCCCGCGACGCCCTCTGGGACGTCGTCACCGAGCTGCGGGAGGCGGGGGTCACCTTCGTGCTGACCACGCACTACCTCGAGGAGGCCGCCGACAATGCCGACCGCATCGGACTCATGCACGCGGGCACGATACGCCGCGAGGGCACCGTGGCCGATCTCACCGCCGGCAGCACGACCAGCATCCGCTTCGTCGCCCCCGGCCCGCTCGACGAGCTCCCCCTGCGGGTCGCCCGCACCGAGAACGACCTCGTCGTCGTCGAGACCGACTCGCCGCAGCGCGATCTCACCCGGCTGATGACCTGGGCGGCCGAGGCCGATCGGCGTCTGGAGCGGCTGACGGTGCACCAGTCGGGACTCGACGAGGTGTTCCGCGAGCTGAGCCGCGCCTCCTAGGCCCCCTCCGACCGACCCTCCCGAAAGGACCCCTCATGACCACCGCCACCACCGCCCGTCCGTCCGAGTCCCCGGCGACGCCGTCGCGTCGCTCGGGCCCGGTCGCCATCGCCGTCGCCGAGCTGCGGATGCTCGTCCGCAACCGCACCGTCGCGCTCTGCGCGCTGCTCCTGCCCCTCGCCTTCGGGGCGCTGACCTTCGCGTTCGGCTCGTACGGCACCGGGGGCATGCTGGCCGGCGTGCAGATCATCGGCATGCTCGGACTCGGCGTCTACGTCACGGCGACGACGACCCTCGCCGCCCGGCGGCAGTCGCTCCACCTCAAGCGGCTGCGCAGCGGCTCCGTCTCGGACGCGGGCATCATCGGCGGACTCGTCCTGCCGATCGTGGCCGTCAGCCTCGCGCAGCTCGTCATCGTGCTCGGGGTGCTGGCCGTCCAGGAGCCCCCGGCCCACCTCGGTCTGCTCGTCGTCGCCGTGCTCGTCGCCGAGGTGATGTTCGCCGCGTTCGCCCTCGCCACGGCCGGCTTCAGCACGTCGCCCGAGCACGCCCAGTACACGACCATGCCGATCTACCTCATCACCCTCGGCGTCGCCATCTGGTGGACGATCACCGGCGCCGACGACCTGCTCTGGCTCAAGAGGATCCTGCCGGGCGGTGGACTGATGGAGCTCATCGTCCTCGCCTGGAACGGCGGCGACCTCGGGCTGCTGCCGGTGCTGCTCGCCCCGACGCTGCTCTGGGCCGCCGTGGCCGTCGCGGCCGCCGTGCGCATGTTCCGCTGGGAGCCCCGCCGCTGAGCCCGCTCCCCGCTCCCCCGCGTCCGTGAGTCGAGACACGCCGCGCCGCCCCCGAGCCCGCGGCGTGTCGTGACTCATCGCCGGGCACGGGCGCGCGGAGCCGGGTGCAGGCCGGGCTCAGACCCGGGCGCGCGCGACGGCCGGCACCCCGACCGCGATCGAGCCGGCCGGCACGTCGCGCGTGACGACAGCGTTGGCGCCGACGATGCTGTCGTCGCCCACCGTGACGCCACCGAGCACGGCGGCCCCGGCACCGACCATCACGCCCCGACCGAGGGTGGGGTGCCGGCGACCGAGCGCGCCTCCTCGGCCCTTGCCCCCCAGGGTCACGCCGTGGAACAGCGTGCAGTCGTCGCCGACCACCGCGGTCTCGCCGATCACGACTCCCATGCCGTGGTCGATGAACAGCCGCCGACCGAGCAGCGCACCGGGGTGGATCTCGACCCCGGTCGCGGTCCGGGCGAGCTGCGACAGCACGCGGGCAGCGAACCGTGCACCGAGGAGGCGCGGCGCACCTTCCGCACGCCACAGCCGCGAGGTCACGCGATGCGCCCACACCGCGTGCAGCCCCGAGTAGACGAGGGCGGTCTCGAGCCGCCCCCGAGCCGCGGGGTCGCGTCGCCGGACGGTGTCGAGGTCCTCCCGCAGGCGGGCGACCAGGCGCATGCTAGGCGCCTGCGAGGTCCTGGAAGAGCACCGTCGACAGGTACCGCTCACCGGTGTCGCAGACGATCGCGACGATGCGCTTGCCGGCGTTCTCGGGGCGCTTCGCGATCTCGAGGGCGGCGTGCATGATCGCACCCGACGAGATGCCCGAGAGGATCCCCTCGTGGGTCGCGAGGTCGCGGGCGACGCGCAGGGCGTCGTCGAGCTCGACGGGGAACACCTCGTCGATCTGCGATCGGTCGAGCACCTCGGGCACGAAGTTCGCGCCGATGCCCTGGATCTTGTGCGGCCCGGCCTTGCCCTGGCTGAGCAGCGGCGAGTCGGCGGGCTCGACGGCCACGACCTTCACGCCGGGCACCTGCTCGTGCAGCACGCGGCCGACGCCGGTGATGGTGCCGCCGGTGCCGACGCCGGCGACGAAGAAGTCGATGCGCCCGTCGGTGTCGCGGAGGATCTCGGGCGCGGTCGTCGTGCGGTGGATCTCGGCGTTCGCCTCGGTCTCGAACTGCTGGGCCCAGATGGCGTTCTCGGTCTCGTCGACGATCTGCTTGGCGCGCTCGACGGCGCCGCGCATCCCCTCGGGCCCGGGGGTCAGCACGATCTCCGCGCCGTAGGCCTTCATGACGGTGCGACGCTCGACGCTCATCGTCTCGGGCATCGTGACGATCACCTTGTAGCCGCGAGCCGCGCCGACGAGGGCGAGCGAGATGCCGGTGTTGCCGCTCGAGCCCTCGACGATCGTGCCGCCGGGCTTCAACGCTCCCGACTTCTCGGCCGCATCGACGATGGCGACGCCGAGCCGGTCCTTGACGCTGGCGCCCGGGTTGTAGAACTCGAGCTTCGCGAGGATCTCGGCACCGCCCTCGTCGGCGAGACGGTTGATCTTGACGAGCGGCGTGTCGCCGAATGCGGACGTGATGTCGGCGTGGATTCCGGGCATGCGAGCCTCTTCCGTGAGCGATGTCTGTGCGTGCGGATCGAACCCTCATCCTAGGTCGGCCCCCTGCGCCACCGCCCCACCATGACGCCACGTGATGGACACGACGCCATCTTTACTTCTGGCGTCATGCCCACATCCTGGCGTTATGGCGAGGACGCAGCGGCACCCCATGTCGCGCAGCGTCGAGGCGAGCGGAGCGAGGAGGGCGACGTCGTCCGAGTCGCACCGCCCGATGGCCCTGACCCCGCCCGTGCGCAGCACCCGTCGCTCTCGCATCTTCTCGGCTCGGATCACGGCCGACGGAGCCCTTCCGCCCCGCATGGCCTCGTCGTCGTACTTCACGTTGCCGTCGAACTCCAGCGCGACGTCGCCCAGCACGAAATCGCACCTGCCCGCGAGGCCCTGACCGTCGTAGAACTCGACCTGCATGAGCGGCTCGGGCGCGCCGACCGTCAAGAGCGCCAGTCGACAGAGGGACTCGCCCCCGTTCTCGGCCCAGGGGGTCGCGAACTCGACCACCCTCCGGGCTGCGACGAGACCGCGGGTGCCACGAGACGCGTCGATCCTCCCGAGCAGGACGCCTCGGGTGAGATGGGCGGCCGCCTCGACCCGCTCCCGTCGCTGCTCTCGGTTCGGAGGCCACGCTGCAGGCCCCGGCGAGAAGGCCCCCGCTCGGAGCGCCTCTCGTCGCAGGAGCGCATCGACGCAGAGGACGGCGTCGGCGAAGGAGGCGCGGCGTGCGACGTCGATGGCGGTCCGGTGCTCGGAGGTGACGAGGAGCCCGTCGATCTCGACGACGTCGCCGGGGGCGACGGGCCCCGCATGGCGGACCACTCGCTCGCTCACCTGAGTCCGGGTCCGCCGCGGGTCGATGACGTGGACGGGGCCTCGTGGCCACGTGGCACTGGGCAGCCCGTGCAAGACGGCGGCCGACGAGTGCGAGGCGATCGCGCCCGGAGCTAGTCGCGACATGACGGCGTGGACGGTCAAGCGATGCCGTGGACGCGGATCGAGCGCGTGCCACGCCGCGGACTCGACGAACACCCCGGGGTGCAGGGTCTCGAGGTGTCCGCGTCGCGCGTCACGACGCAGGGCCGCGGCCTCGCGACTCTGCGAGCCGTGTGTCGCGGCGAAGATCAGCGGAGGCAGGGGGTCGGTCACCCGGCCAGCCTGCCCGGGCGACGTCCGGACGACACGCGCACCGCGCCTCCTCGGGGACGAGCACCCCACTCGGATCAGCTGGGGAGGACACGTCCACGAGATCTGTTAGCACCACCCCGCCAAAAGGTGGATACGACGCCGGCTTTAAACCTGGCGTCGTGTCCACCTCCTGGCGTCGAGCGCGGCGGCGGCTAGGCGCCGGTCACCTTGCCGGGGTTGAACACCCGCCCCGGGTCGGCCGAGTCGAACAGCCCCTGCATGACGGCGACACCCTCGGGCGAGACGTCCTGAGACATCCACGGCTGGTGCTCGAGGCCCACGCCGTGGTGGTGCGACACCGTCGCGCCGGTGTCGATGAACGCCTGCTGGATGGCGTGCTTGACGACGTCGTACTCGGCCTCTGCGTCGGAGCCGTGCTCGAAGGCGAAGGTGAAGTACAGGCACGCCCCCGAGTGGTACGAGTGCGACAGGTGGCCCATGATCCAGCCCTGCTTGCCGATCTGGTCGAAGGCCTGGTTGGCAGCGGCGTACACGCGCGACGACACGTCGCGCAGCTTCGACCAGGGTGCGGCGGTCTCGCTGACGTCGGCCGCGCCTCCGTGGTCCATGAAGAAGTCGCGCAGGTAGGGCGTGTCGAACTTCTTCTGGTCGTACAGCTTGCCGGGGCCCTTGCCGACGCTCATGCCGCGGTTGGCCTTGACGATCTTCGCGACCGTCTTCTGGGTCTGGGCGACGTGCTCGGGGCTGCCCTCGTAGCCGATGAACGACAGGCACATCGCGTCGACGTCCCAGCCCTTGGCCTTCAGCACCTTCGGCAGCGCGTCGTTGACTATCTTCGAGATGCCCGTGCTCGCCTTCGAGGTGGCGAACGAGAACGCCGTCTCGTGCGCGTCGCTGACGCGGGTGACCGAGGGGTGCGCGTCGCTCTCGGCGATCGCCTGCATCGCCGCGAGGCCGTCGTGCCACGACGGGAACAGGTAGGCGAGGATCTCGCGCTTCTCGGGCAGGCGGTGCACCTGCGCGGTGACCTCGGTGATGACGCCGAGACGCCCCTCCGACCCGATGATCATCTCGCGCAGCGACGGCCCGGTCGACGCGCTCGGCACGGCGCGGATCGACAGGATGCCGCCGGGGCGGACGACCCGCAGGCCCTTGGTGATGTCGGCGATGTCGCCGTACTTGTCGCTCTGCATGCCGGACGAGCGGGTGGCGACCCAGCCGCCCATGGTCGAGTGGGTGAAGCTGTCGGGGAAATGCCCGAGGGTCCAGCCGCGGGCGTTCAGCTGCTCTTCGAGGTCGGGGCCCTGGCCGCCGGCCTGGATGCGCGCGAGTCCGCTGTCTTCGTCGATGTCGAGCACCTTGTCGAGGCGCCCCATGTCGAGCGAGATGACCGTGCGGGTCTCGGCCGGCAGCGGCTCGAGACTGCCGACGATGTTGCTGCCGCCGCCGAACGGGATGAGCACGAGGTCGGAGGCGACGGCGAGGTCGACGATGCTCTGCACCTCGGCCTCGTCGGCCGGGTAGACGACGACGTCGGGCACCCGCTCGAGGATCCCCGCGCGGATGCGGATCAGGTCGCGGATGCTCTTGCCGTAGGTGTGCACGACGCGGTCGTGGTCGTCGCGGGCCACGGCGCCGGGGCCGACGATCTGCTCGAGCGACTCGACCACCTCGGGGGCGGCGATCGACGCGGGCACCACGAGGTCGGCGAAGTCGAGCCCGGTGTCGTGGCCCTGCGACAGCTCGACGCCGACGATCTTCTTGACGAAGGGGGCGAAGCCCGGCTTGTCGTGGTGGTGGAAGGCGACGCCCTCGACGCCCCAGCCCCACCACTTCATGTGCTTCACGTCTACGACGGTGTCGCTCTTCTGCTGCTGGACGTCGGTCACCGGTGTGCTCCTTCGGACGGGTTGTCAGGCCCCAGGATACGGGCCGTGTTGGCGTCGCGGAGACGCAGGACCTCGGCGCGGACGCGCAGCGAGAAGGCCGCCGCGCCTTCGCCCTCGGCGGGCAGCATGGGGTCGCCGAACGCGACGCCCACGGGCAGCCGGCCGGGTCGCGGCCAGTTCGCCCCGCGCGGGTGCGCGATGTGCGCCCCGATCAGCGCGAGCGGCACGACCGGCACGTCGCAGGCGACCGCGAGCGCCGCGGCACCTGGCTTGAAGTGCCCCACCGTGCCGTCTTTCGAGCGCGTCCCCTCGGGGAACACCAGCACGGGGTAGCCCCGCTGCAGCAGCGACTTCGCGCTGACGGTCGGCTGGCCCGACCGACCGCGGGCAGCGGCTCGGGCGGCGGCCCGGCGGCGGGCCGAGCTCTGCGGCGTCGACCCCGCGGAGGCACCGGCCGAGGAGGCGCGGGTCGCGTCGGCCGCGGAGGCGGGAGTCCCCGAGCCCCGCTGCACCGGGAACGCGTTGAAGAAGAGCTCGGTCAGCTGGCGCCGCCAGGGCACGTCGAAGAAGTAGTCGGCCGCGGCGCCGGTCGCGAGGTAGCGGGCGAGGCGGCGGGGCAGCGCGCCGAGGATGAGCGGCGCGTCGAGATGACTGGAGTGGTTCGCGACGACGACGAAGCCGCCCGAGAGCCCGTCGAGGCGGTCGCGGTCGATGACGGTGACGTCGGTGATCGACCAGATGGTCGGCTTCAGGACCATCCGCTGCGCGACGTAGCGCGCCATGGCGTGCCGTCGCGAGCTGAAGCGGTCGCGCGCGTCGCTCGCCACGTCGCCGGCGCGCTGCGCGACGGCGTCCGCCCGCTGGGCGACGGCGTCGAGACGCGGGCGCTCCGGACGCGGGGCGTCCTGCCGCGGGGCGTCCTCCCGCGGGGCGTTCTGCTGCGGCTCGTCGTCGCGCGGGCGATCGCGCCGGTCGCGGGGGCTCACGGCTCGACGGGCTTCCGACGACTGGACGAGATCTTCGCCGACGCCGCGCGCACGGCGCTCCGCGGAGCGTGCCGCACCAACCAGAAGAGCGCCCGGTACCGAACCGTGGGCATGGAGACCACCTTGCCTTTGTCGACGTCGCGCAGACACGCGGTCACGAGGTGTTCGGCGCTGAGCCACAACGCGTTGGGTATCGACGACGACCGGATGCCGGCGCGCTGATGGAACTCCGTGCGGACCCAGCCGGGCAGCAGCGTCGTGACGCCGACGCCGGTGCCCTGCAGCTCGACCGAGAGGCTCTCGCCGAACGACGTCGCCCACGCCTTGATGGCGCTGTACCCGCCCATGGTCATGAACCCGGCCGTGCTCGAGACGATCACGATGCGACCGCGTCCGCGACCGCGCATGGCGCGGGCACCGGCGCCCGACAGCACCAGCACGGCCCGGCACATCACCTCGAACGCGGCGTCGTGCGCGGCGACGTCCGTGGACGACAGCGGCGTGTGCACGCCGAAGCCGGCGTTGTTGACCAGGAGGTCGATCGGGGCCGCCTCGTCCTCGAGTCGGGCGGCGACCCGGTCGACGTCGGCGCGGTCGCCGAGGTCGGCCGCGAGGACCTCCACGCGACGACCGAGCGCCCGCAGCTCGGTCGCCGTGGCGTCGAGTCGTGGGAGGTCTCTCGCGACGAGGACGAGGTCCCAGCCGCGACGGGCGAGTTGGCGGGCGAATTCGGCTCCGATGCCGGACGTGCCCCCGGTGACGAGCGCTGTTGCCATGCCGCTTACGATACGGTCTGTAGGGCTCGCGACGTGCATCGTGCCCGAACCACCACACGAGAGCGTCACGAGAGGATCGCAGGCCTTGTCCACCCCGAGTGACCCCTACGACACCACCGACTTCGACATCCGCGAGTTCACCCTCACGGCCCAGGGCGCCTTCCGCGGCGAGCTCGAGCTCGACTCGTTCGCCACGGCGCCCCTCGGCGACGACACCCTCCGCCTGCTGCGCCACGTCGGGCGGCTCGAGAGCGCCACGATGGAGCACCTGCGCAACCTGCTCGTCACCGCGACCCACAAGGACGCCCGCGTCACGGCCTTCCTGGTCACCTGGGCCTTCGAGAAGTTCTGGATCGCCGACGCGATCGACGCTGTGCTCGAGTCGCACGGGCAGCCCCGCCTCAAGGAGGTCGACGAGGGCCCCCGCCGGCACAGCCCGTCCGAGGCCGTCGAGCGCCGCGGCCCGATCACGCGCGCCATCGAGGCCATGGGCAAGGGAGTTCCGATCGTCGCCGTGCACATGACCACCGGCCTCGTCGACGAGTGGGTCATGTCCGACGCCTACGACGTCCTGGTCGAGCGCGCCTCCGACCCGGCTCTGACGGCCGTCGTCGACCGCATCCGCGCCATCAAGGCGCGGCACGAGCGCTTCTTCGGCATCGAGTCGCGATGGCGTCTCGACGACTCGCCCCGCGCGGTCAAGCAGACCCGCGCCTCCCTGTCCACCGCGGTGCTGCCGATCGGCGCGATCGAGCGGGCCGACTCCGAACGGACCCTCTTCGACGCGCTCGTCTACGGCGGGGCCGAGGGGCACCTCAGGGCCGACGCCGTCGGCGAGCGGGTCGCAGCACTGCCCGGCCTCGACTCCACGATCGGTTCCACCGTCACACGAAAGCTCACCGCATGACCACCGCACTGCCCCCGTCCGTCCCCGGCTCGACCGAGGCGAGCCTGGGTTCCGCCCATGTGCTGCTCACCGGCGGCACCGGCTTCGTCGGCCAGGCGATCCTCGAGCGACTGCTCTCGACGCACCCCGACACCACCGTCACACTGCTGATCAGGCCCAAGGCGGGCACCCCGGCGCTCGGTCGACTGCGGCACCTGCTGAAGAAGCCGGTGTTCGCGACGTGGCGCGACCGCGTCGGGCCGGCCGAGGTCGAGCGCGCGCTGACCGAGCGCCTGCGCGTCATCGAGAGCGGACTGGGCTCGCTGCCCGAGCTGCCCGCCGACCTCGACGTCGTCATCCACAGCGCGTCGACCGTCTCGTTCGACCCGCCGATCGACCAGGCCTTCGACACGAACGTCGGCGGAGCCGTCGGTCTCTACGAGGCGCTCGGCCGTGCAGGTGGCGACCCGCACGTCGTGCACGTCTCGACCGCGTACGTCGGCGGCATCCGCAAGGGCGTGTTCCCCGAGGCCGCGCTCACCCACGACGTCGACTGGCGTGCCGAGTACGCCGCCGCCCGCGACGCCCGCGCCCGGGTCGAGGCGGCCTCGCGTCAGCCCGAGACGCTGCGCCGGTTCCTCGCCGAGGGTCGCATCGGTCATGGCAAGACCGGCCCGCAGGCCGTGTCGACCGCAGCCGAGGAGGCGCGGGTCGCCTGGGTCGCCGCCCGTCTCGTCGACTACGGCCGCACCCGGGCCGAGACCCTCGGCTGGACGGACGTCTACACGCTGACCAAGGCCTTCGCCGAGCGCGCCGCCGAGGAGCTCTGGGCCGAGAAGGGCCACCGCCTGTCGGTCGTGCGGCCGGCCATCGTCGAGAGCGCCCTCCGGCACCCGTTCCCCGGCTGGATCGACGGCTTCAAGGTCGCCGACCCGCTGATCATGTCGTACGCCCGCGGGCTGCTGCCCGAGTTCCCGGGGGTGCCCGACAGCGTGCTGGACATCGTGCCGGTCGACTTCGTCGTGAACGTGATCCTGACGGTCGCGGCGAACCCGACCCGCGCCTCCTCGGTGGGGATCGAGTCGGCGGCCGGCGACGCACCCGCGGGCGACGCCCAGTACTTCCACGTCGCGTCGGGCAACAGCAACCCGTTCCCGATCCTGCGGATGTTCGAGAACCTCAACACGTTCTTCACCGCGAACCCGCTGCCGCGCGACGAGCACACCTCGATCCCGGTCCCGACCTGGAACTTCCCGGGGGTGCGCAAGGTCGAGGGCGCCATCCGCATGAAGCAGCGGACGAACGACCTGCGCGAGAAGGTGCTGACGCGGCTGCCGTCGAACGCCCGCACGCGCACGGCCCTGACGGCCGTGCAGACGCGCCGCGCCGACCTCGAGTCGCTGCAGAGCCTGACCGATCTCTACCGGCACTACGTGCAGTCCGAGATCATCTTCGACGACCGCCGCACCCGCGCCCTGCACGCCGGTCTGCCCGCGGGGTCGCCCGAGAGCATCGGCTTCGACGTCACCGACATCGACTGGGAGGACTACTTCCAGACGGTGCACTTCCCGTCGATCACGGCGATGACGCGAGCCTTCTCGGTGCGCCCCGCCGCCACCGGGGCGGTCGCCGACACGAAGGCGCTCCCCCGCCGCGACGACGTCGTCGCCGTCTTCGACCTCGAGGGCACCGTGCTCGACTCGAACATCGTCGAGCAGTACCTGTGGGTGCGCTCGAACGGGTTCCGCAAGGCGGCCTGGCCGGGCGAGGTCGCGAGTCTGCTGACCGGCCTGCCCGCGTACCTCCGGGCCGACGCCCGCGACCGCGGCGAGTTCATCCGCTCGTTCCTCCGGCGGTACAGCGGCATGCCTGTCTCCCGTCTGCAGAACGTCGTGTCGTCGACCGGCTACGCCGAGACCGTCCGCCGGCACACCCTGCCCGACGCCCTGGCCCGCATCGCCGAGCACCGCGCCGCCGGTCACCGCACGGTGCTGGTCACGGGTTCGATCGGCAGCCTCGCGGCGCCGCTCGCCTCGCTCTTCGACGAGGTCGTCGCGAGCACGATGCACTCGCGCGACGGCGTCTACACGGGTTACCTCGCCCAGCCGCCGCTCGTCGACGAGGCCCGGGCGGCCTGGCTCTCGCAGTACGCGAGCGAACTCGGAATCGACCTCGCAGGCTCGTACGGATACGGTGACTCTCACGCCGACCTCGTCTGGCTCGAGCTCCTCGGCAACCCGTCCGCTGTGAATCCCGACGCCAATCTCGCACGCGAAGCGCTCCGAAGAAGATGGAGCATCCGCGATTGGAATCGTGGCGGCAACTCAGCGAAAGGAGATGGAGGCAGGGCCTGACGCCCGCGCCTCCTGAACACGGCATGGCATTCGACATCGACAAATTCGCCGCGACGAGCGAGCGGATCACGTGGGACGACCTCGACCTCGACCACTTCAAGCAGAACCCGCTGTCGGCCGACTCGCTGCGCACGCTCCGGTACATGGCCGACGTCGAGTACCACACGGTCTGCTACACGCGTGATCTGCTGACTACCCCCTCGCACAAGGAGGACGACGTCTCGACCTTCATGACGATGTGGAACCGCGAGGAGTTCTGGCACGGCGAGGCCCTCGCCGCCATCCTCGAGGTGCACGGCGTCAAGGTCGACTACGACCAGCTGCGCGCCAACCGTCTGAAGCTCGGCTGGCGCGACCGCCTCGACCCCGTCAAGCAGGGTCTGCTCGGCAAGTTCGTCGGCTCCGACTTCGTCGCCGTGCACATGTCGTGGGGCGCCGCGAACGAGTACTCCGCCGTCGCGGCCTACAAGCGCATGGCCGAGCTCGAACAGGACCCGGTGCTCGCCGAGCTGCTGCGTCGCATCGCCAAGCAGGAGGCGCGGCACGTGGCCTTCTACGTCTCGCAGGCCCGAGAGCGCCTGCTCAAGAGCAAGAAGGCTCAGAAGCTGACCCGGTTCCTGCTGTCGAAGGTCTGGGCTCCCGTCGGCTCGTCGATCATGGAGCTCGACGACGTCAAGTTCGTCTTCGGTCAGCTGATGAGCGGCGTCGACGGTCGCAAGGCCGCCGCGAAGCTCGACCAGAACATCTCGAACCTGCCCGGCATGAGCGGGCTGACGATCTTCCAGAAGGCCCTCGACGGCCTCGGGGTCCGAGCGGACGCCGGTGCCTCGACCGGTGCCGGTTCGGTCGCCACCGCGTGAAGACCAGTCACCTGAGGCACTTCCTCGTGGCCGCCGAGGTGCTGCACTTCCCGGTCGCGGCCGACAAGCTCGGCATCTCGCGGCAGAAGCTCGAGTCGTCGATCGAGGCGCTCGAGCTCGAGTTCGGTCAGAAGCTGTTCGACCGCGACGCGTCGCCCTACCGCCTGACGAAGGCGGGGCAGGCGGCGATCGTCGTCGCCGAAGAGGAGCTGGCCAGCCCCTCGACCCCGCCGCCGCCGCCTGCTCCCCCCGGCGGCGGCAAGGCGAAGGCGAGCAAGGGCAAGGGTCGGACCCCCGCGGTCAAGGGTCAGCCCAAGCCGTTCAAGAAGCGTCAAGGGCGCTGACGCGCAGTTCGCGTTGCACGGCGAGAGCCAGCTCGCGCAGCAGCACCAGATCGACGCCTTCGACGCCCCGGGGCTCGGCGTCGACCACGCACAGCGCTCCGATGCGGACCCCGTCGTCGGTCTCGATCGGATGCCCGGCGTAGAACCGGACGGAGGGGTGCGACACGAAGCGGTCGTCGCGCCACGCGTCGGGCACGACAAGGGGTCGCCCGCTGCGGATCGTGTGGGCGCAGAACGAGTCGACGACGGGCATCTCGGTGAGTGACGACCCCGAGACGGCCTTGTTCCAGTGCCGGTCCTCGGTGATCAGCGAGAAGGCGGCGCCCTGCGCCCCGAGCAGGGTCCGAGCCCGCTCGACGATGTCGTCGAATCTCTTCTCGGCGGGCGTGTCGAGCAGCCCCAGCGATCGGATCGCCTCGACGCGGCGATCGACGCTCTGCGGTGCATGACGGGAGGCACGGGCCCCCTGTCCGTCGGCCACGCCGATGTCCACGATCGGCGCCGCGACCTCGGCGAGGGCTGCACCCCACGCCTGATACCGAGCGGTGTCGCCTGAACGGTCGTCGCTTCCGCCGGGCATCTCGGGGGCCGGCATGACGCGCACAGCGGGTCGCTCCGCGCAGAGGGCCCGGGTCGTCTCGTTCAGGAGCCGCGCGTGCCGGTCGACGACACCGCCGGGCGCGGCGCCGAAGCGGGGGACGGTGCTCGGCGGCTGGATGCCCGTCACGATCACCCCGGTGGAGGGACCGGTCGCGCGATCCACCGCGTCGAGCAGTCGGGACATCCCCCGACGCCACTTCTCCGGCGGCAGCAGTCTCAGGGCGTCGCTCATCCCCAGCACGACGACCACGACGTCGTAGCCGCAGAGCTCGCGGTCCGGCAGGTGGTCGGCGGAGGTCGCGACCGTCATGTCGGCGTCGGCGAACGCGTCGACGTCGACGCCGCGACCGGTCAACGCCGACAGGCTCCGGGCCAGATGCCCGGGGATGGCGAGGTCGTGGCAGCGGACACCCCAGCCGACGGCCGGGCCGTTGCCGAAGACGAGCACCCGGTCGGGGTCGACGCCCGGTGCGTGCACGTGCGGAGAGTCGTCGGGCCGAGGGCGGGTCGTGAGGTCGTCGACCACCCGGTATCGACCGCGGAAGAACGGTCGGAGCGCACGGGCGAGGATGCTCGTCATTCTCTGCTCCTCCGACACCCGGAGCGACCGGGTCGGTCTCCTCGCGGCAGGGCGGTGACCCTGCATTCGTAGCTAACGACTATCCGCGCCCAGCGCAGACGACTCAACCCCCAGTCGGGGGCGCAGACCGCCGGTCGCCCAGAGCGGCGAGGTCGTCGCCGAGCCCCGCGAGGCGCGAGGCCCTGTCGTCGCGGTAGTCGTCGTCGACGACGACCTGCCGCGCCCTGACGCGGGTCACGACGGCCGACCCGACGTCGCCCCAGGCGCGTTCGACGGCGGACGCCACGATGCCGTCGACGTAGTCGTGGTCGTCGCGGAGCTCGTCGAGGCGGTCGGCCACGCCGACGTAGGCGTTCTCACGGAACCAGAGCGTGCCGTCGTCGCCCGGTCGGTAGTCGTGCTGGTGACGCGAGCGACCACGGGCCCGCAGGGCCTTCGACCGTTCGCCGGCGATGCGGGTGTTCTGCGCCCGCTGCTCTTCGGCGAGGCGGTGCAGGGTGCGGCGGACGGCGGCGGCCGTCTCGTCGTGGTCGAAGGTCTCGCCGTCGCGGAGCGCGTGCACGACGATGCGGTTCGCCACCGTCACGACGGCGGCGGCCCGGGCGATGAGCAGGGCCTCGCCCACGGCACGATCGAGCGCGCCCTGGTCGACCGGTGCCGGCGTCGACGTCGACGTCTCGCTGCGCGTCTTCCCCCACTTCATGGCGGGACTCCCTCTCGTCGTGCGGACTGGCGTCGAGTCGAGCAGAGTCGACCTCCCTCATTAAAGACCTCCCGCCCCGGGCCGGCGGACCGGTTCGGGGCGGGAGGTCGACGGGACGGCCGCGGCGCGGGACGCCGGCCGACCCGTCTCAGCTGTCGGCGGGTCGCTCCGACGCCGCGGCCGTCGTCAGCTCGCGGACGAAGTCGTCGAGGTCGTCCGGGGTCCGCGACGTGACGAGGGTGAACCCCTTCTCGACGTCGGTGATCACCGGGGCGTCCGACCACGAGCCTCCGGCGTTGCGGATGTCCGTCGTCAACGACGGGAACGACGTCAGCTCCTTGCCCTCGACCAGACCGGCTTCGACGAGCAGCCACGGGCCGTGGCAGATCGCGGCGATGGGACGGCCCGAGGCCGCGAACGACGAGGCGATCGAGACCGCCCCCGCGTCCTGCCGGAGCGTGTCGGCGTTGATGGTGCCGCCGGGCACGAGCAGCAGGTCGAACTCGGAGGCGTCGACCTCCTCGATGGTCGTGTCGGGCCGGACCGCCTCGCCCGGGTCCTTGTCGCCGACGAGCGTCTCGACGGGCGCGGTCGACTGGGCGGCGACCACGACCGTGGCGCCCGCGTCGCGGAGCGCGCGCGTCGGAACGACGAGCTCGTCCTGCTCGACGCCGTAGTTGGTGACGATCGCGAGTACGCGACGTCCGGTGAGATCCGTGCTGGCCATGGGGCTCCTCCTTCAGGCCCGCTGCGGCGGGCCGATCGATGACCCGTCCCGTCTACGCCCCGAGGCTGAACCGCCGCTCTGCGAGGTGTCCCCCGGGATCACGCGCGCTGCCCGACGTCGTCGACCCGCGCCTCCTCGGCCCGGTCAGCTGGCCAGCAGCGCCCGCGCAGTGCCCTCGTCGATGATCAGGTCGGTCACCAGACCGGCGGCGAGCGTCCCGCGGACGGCCGCCACCTTGGCGGTGCCGGCGACGACGCAGACCCGTCTCGGCACTCGGCGGATGGTCGCGAGGTCCGGCCCGCTGCCCCGCGCGTTCAGCGCGATGTCGACCGACGAGCCGTCCTCCCGGAAGAACACCGTCGCCACGTCGCCCACGACCCGGTCGTGCTCGAGGCTCGACTGGTCGCTGTCCTCGAGGTAGGCGCCCGAGTAGACGTGGCTCGGCACGAGGGCGCCCCGCGCGCCGACGCCGAAGACGACGAGGTCCATCCGCTCGTGCAGCTCGAGTACGCGCCGGGTGCTGCGCTCGCGCCAGAGCGCGCGCTTCGTCGCCGGGTCGTCGAAGAACGCCGGCACCGGGAACTGCTGGATGACCGCGCCGTAGGCGTGCCCGAAGCGGCGGAGGATCTCGCTTGCGTACTCGATGCCCGTGGTGCGCGTGTTGGCCGCGCCGTTCAGCTGCACGATCAGCGAGTTGTGGGTCGCCTTCGGCACGAGGTAGCGGCTGATGGCGCTGAGCGTCGACCCCCAGGCGACGCCGATCACCATGTTCGAGTCGACGTAGGGCGTGAGCGTCCGTGCAGCGGAGAGGGCGACGCGGTCGAGACGGTCGACGTCGCTGGCCTGGTCGGGCACCGGCACGACGTGGGCGACCACGCCGAAGCGGTGCTGCACGGCCTCGCCGACGACGGTCGCCTGGTCGAGCGGCGACTTGATCTGGATGTCGACCAGACCCGTGTCGCGGGCCGATTTCAGGAGGCGCGAGACCGACGAGCGGGACGTCCCCAGCTCATGGGCGATCGCCTCCATCGTGAGGTCCTGCATGTAGTACAGGTGCGCCGCCCGCAGGGCGTCCTGCGTCTTGTCGGGCGAGAGCAGATCAGTCACGACGGCCTCCGTGCACGTTTGTGCAGATACGTTGCACCCATGGGAACACGGGTCGACGATAGACGATACCGGCGCGAGCCGCCGGCCGACCCCGTCGGACACACGCAACGCGAAAGAAGCTCCCTGTGACTGCGTCAAAGAAGACTGAACCCGCACGGCCCAACGTCGCCCGGATCATGGACCGCCCCACCGCCAAGGTCCTGGTCGTCGGCGGCGGCATCAACGGCATCGCCACGTTCCGCGACCTCGCCCTGCAGGGCGTCGACGTCGTGCTCGTCGAGCGCAACGACTACGCCTCGGGCGCCTCCGCCGCGTCGTCGCACATGATCCACGGCGGCATCCGCTACCTCGAGAACGGCGAGTTCCGACTCGTCCGCGAGAGCGTCGAGGAGCGCAACGGCCTGCTGAAGATCGCGCCGCACTACGTCAAGCCCCTGCAGACGACGATGCCGATCTTCTCGACGTTCTCGGGCATCCTGAACGCCCCGCTGCGCATGCTCACGCACAAGCAGCGCTCGACGAAGGAGCGCGGCGCGCTCCTCATCAAGGTCGGCATGACCCTGTACGACTCCTTCTCGCGCGACGGCGGCTCGGTGCCCCGTCACCAGTTCCGCACCGGCAAGGCCGCGCTGAACGACATGCCCGCGCTGAACAAGGGCGTCAAGTACACCGGCACGTACTACGACGCGTCGGTGCACGAGCCCGAGCGACTCGCCCTCGACGTGCTGAAGGACGGCCTCGCCGCCGGCGACCACGCCCGCAGCGCCAACTACGTCGAGGCGATCGGATCGCGCGACGGCGGAGTCCTGCTGCGCGACGTCGTGAGCGGCGCCGAGTTCGTCGTGAAGGCCGACGTCGTGATCAACGCCTCCGGCCCCTGGACCGACCTCACCAACGCGGCGTTCGGCGGGGAGTCCGCCTACATGGGCGGCACCAAGGGATCGCACATCGTCGTCGACAACGCCGAGCTGCTCGAGGCGACCCGCGGTCGCGAGATCTTCTTCGAGAACAACGACGGCCGCATCGTGCTCATCTACCCGCTGAAGGGCCGCGTGCTGATCGGCACGACCGACATCGACGCCGACCCGTCGCAGCCGGCCGTCTGCACCGAGGAGGAGGTCGACTACTTCTTCGATCTCGTCAAGCACGTGTTCCCGCAGATCGACGTGACCCGCGAGCACATCGTCTACCGCTACTCGGGCATCCGTCCGCTTCCGCGTCACGAGGACACCGCCCCCGGCTTCGTCTCGCGCGACTACCGGATCGTCGAGACCCCCATCCAGGGGCTCCCCTCCTCGACGGTGCTGAGCCTCGTCGGCGGCAAGTGGACGACGTTCCGCGCCCTGTCGGCGCACCTGTCGACCGAGGCCACGAACCGCCTGGGCGTCACGCGCACGGTCGACACGACCGGCATGGAGATCGGCGGCGGCAAGGGCTTCCCCACCACCGACTCCGCGCGCACCACGTGGATCGCCGCCCACGCCGACGGTCTCGACCGCGCGCAGGTCGACCGGCTGCTGACCCGCTACGGCACCCGCGCCTCCTCGGTGATCGACGTGCTGCTCGACCAGCCGTCGGAGCCGCTGGCCAGCCACCCCGAGCTGACCCGCGCCGAGATCGCGTACTTCGCTCAGCACGAAGACGCCGTGCACCTGGCCGACGTCGTCCTGCGCCGAACGAACCTCGCGTTCGTGGGCGGTGTCACGATCGAGCTGCTGACCGAGATCGCCGACGTGCTGGGCGAGGCCCTCGGCTGGGACGCCGACCGCCACGAGGCCGAGATCGCCGACACGCTCGAGGTGCTCCGCACATCGCACGGCGTCGAGGTCGGCTCGCAGCACGTCCCGAGCGCGACGGGCACCCCCGCCGCCTCGTGACCGGTGAGCGTCGGGCCCCCTGAGCCGGACCGACCGCGACCCGCACTCCCCCGAGAACCCACCCCCGCAGCCCTGCGGCGGGTGGGTTCTCGGCATCCGGTGTCGGAGGACTCGTCTAGAGTCGTTCCCACACACCCGTGATGAATGGAGTCCGCATGCCGATCCCCAGCACGCCCCCGGCCGCCGAACGGCAGCTGCTGCGCGACACGGTCCGCGCGCGCATCCGTGACGCGATCGTCGACGGCACGCTCGAGCCCGGCGAGAGACTCCACGACGAAGAGCTGATCGCCTGGCTGCAGGTCTCACGCACGCCGATCCGCGAGGCGCTCGGCGATCTGGTCCGCGCCGGCCTGGTCGAGATGGCCCCCAACCGCTACACCCGCGTCGCGACCCCGAACGCCGACGAGGCCGTCGAGTCGATCCAGACCCTGGGCGTGCTCTACGGCGGCGCGGTCCGACTCGCCGTCCCCCGCCTGTCGGCCACCGTGCTGAAGCAGATCGTCACCGCCATCGACGGCTGCCTCGTCGACCTCGAGAACGAAGACGGCCCGGCCCTCAACGCGCACGCCGTCGCCCTGTTCGCCCTCTACGTCGAGCAGTGCGGCAACGCGTCGCTGCAGAAGGTCAGCCGCGACGTCACGGACGGGCTCGCCTACAAACTGCGGGTGCCGAACATCGTCGAAGTGCTCAACTGGTCCGAGATGCCGGCGGCGTTCCGTCTGCTGCGTCAGGCGACCATCGATCGCGACCCCATCAAGGCCGAGCTGGCGGCCGAGGCGCTGCACGAGCTGCCGGGCGCACGACCCGTCGAATAGCACCCCGGCGCTGCGCGGCCCGTGCGTCCGACCGGGTGATCGGCAAGGGCCGGGCCTACTACGCTTGCTCCGACCGATTGGACACCTTCGCCGTGACAGACATGAGCCTCCGGCTCCCGACGACCCGGTTCCGGGCCGTGTTCGCCCTGGGCAACCGACCCGCCGCCGCTCTGCCGGTGCCCACACTGCTGGGCAAGCCGAACCTCTACGGCGAGTTCGACGACGAGACGGGCCAGAGCACTCTCTACGTCGGCTTCGGCACCGGGCAGATCCATCTCGAGTCCGACGGTTCGAACCTCGCGTTCCACTATCACGACGCCGCCGGCGACGACACCGACATCAGCCCGTGGAACACCGCCGACACCGCGATGCTCGTCCAGTGGTCGACCCAGCTGCTGCAGGACTTCCACCGCCTGCTGCCCGGGCTGCTCGACGACGTCGACGACGCCGCGGCCTGGCACGACGTCGGGCTCGACCTCTGGGTCTGCGAGGTCGAAGAGCCCGCCAAGCTCGATCTGATCGAGGTCGACATCGAGGGCGAGCTGCTCACCCTCCCCTGGCTCGGGGCCGGGCACGTCGAGCACGACCACGTCGACGAGTCGGTGTTCGGGGCCCGAGACGGCTCGGTCGACGGCGAACGCGAGCACCCGATCGCCCTGCTCTGGGCGGCCGACCCGAACGCGAGCCCCGACAGAGCCATCGCCGAGGCCTGGCTCACACCGGGCACCGAGCAGCCCGTCACCAGGGCGCTGCCCGGCATCGACTGGGAGGCCATCGGCTGGCCGGCCGACGAGGTCCTCGCGTGGCTCGAGGGCATCTACCTGAACCACCACGTGCTGCCCGACCCGGCGGGCACCATCCTCACCGGCGTGCTCGAACGACTGGGCGGCATCGACGGCACCGACTGAGGTTCGCCTCGCGGCAGGCCGCCTCTCGGTGGGGTGAAGCCGCGAATTCGGACTCCCGAACATCTCTGATCAGGGCTTTTTCGGCGCTCCGGCCCTCTGGGGCATGGCAGGATCGGGGGGTTCGTCGGCACCGCAGCCGCGCCTCCTCGTCTCATCGCGCCGTGCTGCGCGATCGCGCTCGCGCGCGCCCGCTGAAAGGTCGTCACCCTCGTGTCGTTCTGGACCCTCCTCCTCATCGCCGTCGGCGTCTCCGCCGACGCCTTCGCCGTGGCCCTCGGCAAGGGGCTGCACATGCGGAGGTTCTCGGCCCGGAACGCCGTCGTGATCGCCCTCACGTTCGGCGCGTTCCAGGCGCTCATGCCGCTGCTCGGCTGGCTGCTCGGATCGGCGTTCGCGTCATACATCGCCGACATCGATCACTGGATCGCCTTCGGCCTCCTCGCGCTGATCGGCGGCAAGATGCTCCACGAGGCGTTCTCGACGAAGGACGACGTCGACGAGGACACCGACCGTCTGCCGCTCCGTGAGCTGCTGGTGCTCGCCCTGGCGACCAGCATCGACGCTCTCGCCGTCGGCGTGACCCTGGCCTTTCTGCCGGTGTCGATCGTCGGGGCCATCGCCGTCATCGGCGTGACGACGACCGTCCTGGCGTTCGTCGGCGTCGTCGTCGGTCGGCGGGTCGGCTCGCGTTTCGGCAAGCCCGCCGAGATCGCCGGCGGGATCATCCTGATTCTGATCGGGCTGAACATCCTGCTCGATCACCTCGGCGTCTTCGGCTGAGCCTCAGCGTCTCCGGCTGAGGCTCAGCGGCGCCACCAGGTGTCGAACGGCGAGGCGGGCACCCGGCGCTTGTGCTCGGTCGCGAGGTAGCGCGCCTCGATCAGCTCGGCGACGTCGTCGGCGATGTCGCCGCCCTCGAGATAGGTGTCGATGTCGTCGTAGGTCAGCCCGAGGTTGGCCTCGTCGGTCTGACCGGGTGTGTCGTCGAGCAGATCGGCGGTGGGCGCCTTCTCGTAGAGACGGGCGGGGGCGCCGAGGTGGGCCAGCAGCGCCTTGCCCTGGCGCTTGCTGAGACCGGTGAGCGGCACGAGGTCGACCCCGCCGTCGCCGTACTTGGTGAAGAACCCGGTCAGCGCCTCGGCCGCGTGATCGGTGCCGACCACGAGCAGCCTGCGCTCGCCCGCCAGGGCGTACTGCGCCACCATGCGGGTGCGGGCCTTGACGTTGCCCTTGGTGAAGTCGCTGAGCGCCACGCCTGTGGCGTCGGCGTGGTCGCGGGCGATGCCGTCGACGCCGTGCTGGATGTTGACGGTGACGCCGTCGGACCCGGCGATGAACTGCAGGGCGAGCTGCGCATCGGCCTCGTCGGCCTGCACCTTGTAGGGCATGCGCACGGTGACGAGCTCGGCGGAACCGCCGTCGGCTCGGACGGCCTCGACCGCGAGCTGGCAGAGGCGCCCGGCGAGCGTCGAGTCTTGGCCGCCGCTGACGGCGAGGACGAAGCCGGCCGCGCCGGTCTTCGCGAGGTAGTCGCGCAGGAACGCGACACGTGCCTCGACCTCGGTGGCCGGGTCGATCACGGGACGGACGGACAGCTCGGCGACGATCTCGGCCTGGAGTGCTCTCATGCCAGAACGATACCCATCACCGCCGACACTCGTGAAGTCTCCGAGTCGAGGAGGCGCGGGTCAGCTCGAGCGGCCCATCGCGATGAACGCGGCCGCGACCAGGCCGAGACCGGCGACGGTCATGGCGCTGATGAGGATGGTGAAGAAGAGCTCGGTCATGGGGGTCTCCGTCCGATCGGGTGCGGGGTCTCGGACGATCCTGTCACGGGCCGCATGGTAGAACGGTGGTCGGACCACCGAGAGGCTTCTGTGCAGTCGACCCGCACCTCCTTCCGTTCGTCGCTCGGGCTCGTGGCGGTCGTCGCGGTCGCCGTCGGGCTGGCCGGCTGCTCCGCCCCCGAGGGGCCCCGCGGCACGGTCGCGGCCGCCGAGCTCGAGGGGCTCCTGCCCGGTGCCGACGAGGTCTCCGCCGCCACCGACGACGAGGGAGGCGCGTGGCGGCTCGAGCAGGCGACCTCGGTGGACGGCACCTCGGCCCCCGACCCTGCGGCGGGCTCCGACGCGGCATCGGGCGCGGGTGACGGCGACCTCGGGATCTGCGCGATGGACTTCCGGAGCTTCACGGCGGCCGAGACCCTGCCGTCCGCCTCGGCGGTGTTCACCCGCGAGCGTCAGCAGTTCACGACCGGCGTCGTCTCGCGTGACGACGCGGCTGCGTACATCGCGGCCCTCCGCGACGAGCTGGCCGGCTGCCCCGCGACGACGACCGCGGGCGTCAGCGGCACGGAGAGCAGCTTCACGCTGACCCCGTTCGACGAGCCGCTCGCCGAGGCCGACGAGTCCGCCGCCGTCTGCTTCGGCTACGCCGCGTCGTTCGGCGGCGCCCCCGCCCGCGGTCACGCCTGCCAGGTGGCGCAGGGCGATCTCGTCACGCTGTCGTGGGTGCTGGCGCCGACCGACCGCGAGGCGCTCGACGCGGCCGCGTTCGCCCGTCTGGTCGATCTGTCGGTGGCGACCAGCGCCTCCTGAAGCGCTCGACGCCGTCGCGCCCGGGTGGCGCGAGACACGCGCACCCGCTTGACTGGGGTGGACGACGCGCGACGCGTGTCGCCCAGGTCGAGCAGCGACGCCCGGACCGGAGGCACTGCTCGACGTTCGATGACGAACGATCCGAGAGGAACCCCATGGCCGCCAGCCCGGACATCCCGCGCACCGACGACCTGACCACCCCCGTCTCCGCCAAGCGGTGGCGCATCATCGGACCCGGCCTCGTCGTCGCGGCCACCGGCATCGGAGCGGGCGACCTCGTCGCCACCCTGGTCGCCGGGTCGCGGTTCGGCTACGCGCTGGCCTGGACGGTCGTGATCGGCGTCGTGATCAAGATCGCGCTGGTCGAGGGGGCCGGTCGCTGGTCGCTCGCGACGGGCCGCACGATCTTCGAGGGCTGGCGGTCGCTCGGCCGGTGGACGAGCGTCTACTTCGGCGTCTACATCGTCGTCTGGGGGTTCGTCTACGGTGCGGCCGCGATGAGCTCGTCGGCCCTGCCCCTGCAGGCGCTGTTCCCCGCCGTCGATCTGAAGGTCTTCGCCATCGGGGCCGGGGTGCTCGGCGGAGTGATGGTGTGGTTCGGCCGGTACTCGTTCTTCGAGAAGGTCATCGCGTTCTTCGTGGGCGTGATGTTCGTCACGGTGGTCGGGTCGGCGATCGTGACCCTGCCCAACCTCGGCGACATCCTCACCGGTCTCGTGCCGACCATCCCCGAGGGCGGGCTCGTCGTGGCCCTCAGCGTCACCGGTGGCGTCGGCGGCACGATCACCCTCGCCGCGTACGGCTACTGGCTGCGCGAGAAGGGCTGGAACAGCCCCGGGTGGATGCGCGTCATGCGCCTCGACAACGGGGTCGCGTATGTCGTCAGCGGGGTCTTCGTGTTCTCGATGCTGGTCGTCGGCGCCGAGCTGCTGCACTCGGCCGACATCGCCCTGGCCGACGGCGAGGGCGGGCTCGTGCAGCTCGCGGCCGTGCTCGGCGAGCGGTATGGCACGTTCATGACGTGGTTCTTCCTGATCGGGTTCTTCGCGACGTCGTTCTCGTCGATCCTCGGGGTGTGGAACGGCGTCTCGCTGATGTTCGCCGACTTCGTGGGCACCCTGCGCGGTCTCGACGCCGACGATCCGCGTCGCCGCATCGGCGGAACCTACTACCGCGCGTTCGTGATCTGGCTGACGGTGCCGCCGATGGCGATCCTGTTCCTCGACCGGCCGATCGGCCTGATCGTGCTCTACGGCGTGCTGGGCGCGCTGTTCATGCCGTTCCTCGCGATCACGCTGCTCTGGCTGCTGAACTCGTCGCGGACTCCCGCCGAGTGGCGCAGCCGCTGGCTGAGCAACACGATGATGACGATCTGCGCCGTGCTGTTCGTGGTGCTCGGGGTGCAGCAGCTCGTGACCGAGGTCGGCAAGCTGTTCGCCTGACCGGCTGCGCCCGGGAAGCCGAGGAGGCGCGGGTCCAGTCGACCCGCGCCTCCTCGTCTCTCTGTGCGACTACTCCGCGGTGTTGAAGCGGATCGTCTCGCTGCCGTTCGCGATGTCGGCACGCTCGCTGGTGACCGTGAAGGTCACCGGGGCGGTCCCGACCCAGCGGCGGACCGTCCACGAACCGTCGTACTGCACGGTCGCGACCGACGGTGCAGCCGAGGTGCCGTCGCTGATCGAGACCTTCGACCACGTCGTGCCGGTGCCGGTGAAGGTCACCCAGCCCGCGACGTCGTGACTGGCACCGTCCAGCGGTGCCGTGACGACGAGGTCACCCTGGGCGACCCGGTCCGAGAACAGACGCAGCGTCTGCTT
>NZ_CEEDMT010000019.1:0-39178 GCF_979256015.1 Frigoribacterium sp. AC759
CCCACACCCCGCGCACCCCGCGCACCCCGCGCGAAGCGCACCACCCCCGTCACGGCCAGCCCCAGCGCCAGCGCCAGCACGCCGGGCCGGGTGAACGCCGCGACGACGGCGAACGGCATCATCAGCAGGTACCGCCGACGGATCATCATCAGCAGCGCCGCGAAGACGAGCAGCAGCATGAGGCTCTCGGCGTAGGCGACCTGCAGCACGAACGAGGTCGGTCCGAAGCAGAACAGGGCGACGGCCCAGAGGGCGTTCGGGGCGCCGACGGTCTCGGCGACGATGCGGTGCAGGAGGACGGCGGCACCGCCGCCGCCGATGGTGGCGACGACCAGCCCGATGGCGAAGAACGAGTTGCCCGCGAGGTCGACGCCCAGCACGGCGGCGATGCCCCGCACCAGCATCGGGAACACCGGCAGGAAAGCCCACGGGTTCGGCTCGACGCGACCCCGCCCGTCGACCGGCAGCTCGGTCGGATACCCCTGCTGCGCGATGGTGCGGTAGAAGCTGGCGTCCCACGATCCCGAGAACGAGGCGAAGCCCGGGTCGCTGCGATGGCTGGCGAACTCCCACCCGCGGGTCGTCGCGAGCGCGAAGAGCCCGCCCAGCCAGGCGCTCGACACCAGCCGGGACAGGGCGTAGAGGCCGAGCACGACGAGCAGGGGCGGAGCCGACCTCACCCGGGTCGCGACGGTCTGCAGCACGCAGCGAGCCTAGGGCGTCGCCGAACGGGGTACGCCTCCGCTGAGAAGCTGGTGCACGACGCCGCGAGACCCCCCGAAGGAGGCTCAGGGTGACCGAGGCGGCACGTGCCGCCACGATCAGGAGGCGACATGTACTTCCACGCACAGACCTGGATCAACGACATCGCCGACGGCGAGCCCGACCCCGCCGCGGCGAACGCGCTGCAGGAGGGCCTCGGCGGCCAGTTCGGCGAGATGCGCACCATGATGCAGTACCTCTTCCAGGCGATGAACTTCCGGGGCGCGGCGGCGAAGCCCTACCGCGACCTCATCCAGGGCATCGGCACGGAGGAGATCAGCCACGTCGAGCTGATCGGCACGACGATCTCGCGCCTGCTCGACGGCAGCCCCGACTACACCGGCAAGCTCACCGACCCGCTCGACACCCCCGGCGCGGGCGGCGCCACCTCGCTGAGCATCGCGCTCGACACGGGCAACATCCACCACTACCTGGTCGGCGCGCAGGGCGCTCTGCCGGTCGACTCGGTCGGCAACCCGTGGAGCGGCAGCTACGTCTACAACAGCGGCAACCTGCCCCTCGACCTGCTGTACAACCTCATGCTCGAGTCGACGGGGCGTCTGCAGAAGAGCCGCATCTACGAGATGACCGACAACCCGGTCGCCCGCAAGACGGTCGCATACCTCATCGTCCGCGACCAGGCTCACGAGAACGCCTACGCCAAGGCGCTCGAGACCCTCGGCGTCGACTGGGGCAAGCTGCTGCCGATCCCCAAGACGAACGCCGAGAAGTTCCCCGAGGTGAAGGAGCTGCTCGACCTCGGGCTGCAGAGCAAGCAGTACACGTTCGATCTCGACGGCAAGTCGGAGGCCGGCAAGATCTTCCAGGGCTCGTCGCCGTCGAACGACGGCACCGAGCTCGTCTCGAACGAGCAGGCACCCCAGGGCGCCCCCTCGGCCATCGCGCCCGAGCGCCTCGAGGAGTTCGCGCCGGGACTCGACGAGGATCTGCTGGCGCTCATCCAGCAGACCGCCGAGATGGAGCTCGACGAGATCGAGGGCTTCTACGGACCCACCGCCAAGTAGCCGGCTGCGAGGCCCGCTCCGGGCGTCGGTCGCTCTGCGGCCGACGCC
Source organism: Frigoribacterium sp. AC759 (assembly GCF_979256015.1). NCBI lineage: Bacteria > Bacillati > Actinomycetota > Actinomycetes > Micrococcales > Microbacteriaceae > Frigoribacterium > Frigoribacterium sp. AC759. The sequence continues at coordinate 1,836 of NZ_CEEDMT010000019.1, forward strand.
CGAGCTGTGGGGCGGGTCTAGGCCGAGCCGAGGAGGCGCGCGACGGCCTCGCGCACGATCTCGCGCTGCACGGCGCGATCGGGCCCTCCGGCGGCGGCGTGCGGCAGCCCCGGCAGCTGCAGCCACGCCGTCGCGATCGAGAGCACCAGAGCGAAGACGTCGTCGACCGACCACGCCACATCGTCGCCGATGAGACGATCGAGATGCCCGACGGAGGTGCGCCTCACCTCGTCGAGGACGGCGAACGACGACGCCCAGTCGTGCCGCTGCTCGAGACGCGCCCAGCCGAGCAGACGGTGATTCTCGGGATGCTCGACGAGATGGTCGTAGATGGCGACCGCGAAGTCGGGCGCGGTGGCGAAGTGCGGGGCGGCGGCGACGCCGAGCTCGGCGAACGAGTGGTTCAGCACCGCGGTGAACAGGGCCTCCTTGTCGCCGAAGTGCGCGTAGAGACGCTCCTTGCTGCAGCCGGCGGCGGCGGCGATGCGGTCGACGCGGGCGCCGGCGAGGCCGTGCTCTGCGAACTCCGCCGTCGACGCCGCGAGGATGCGGCGGCGGGTCTCGTCAGCGTCGTAGGCCATGAGATGACCGTAGCCGCTTACGAGCCAACCAACCAGTAGGTAGTATCGATCCGTCCACGACGGCCGCTCGTCGTGCGGCACCCCGATCCAGGAGAACAGTGACCACCTCAGAAGCAACGCCCGCCACCGGTGCGACCCGCACCGCGCCTCCTTCGCCCCGCCGCTGGTGGGTGCTCGTCATCGTCGGGCTCGCGCAGCTCGTCGTCGTGCTCGACGGCACGATCGTCAACATCGCCCTGCCCCAGGCCCAGGCCGAGCTCGGCCTGAGCGACGAGAACCGCCAGTGGGTCGTCACGGCCTACGCTCTCGCCTTCGGCGCCCTGCTGCTGCTCGGCGGGCGCATCGCCGACTTCTGGGGTCGCAAGCGCACCTTCATCGTCGGCATGATCGGCTTCGGTGCGGCCTCCGCCTTCGGCGGCCTCGTCTCGACCGGCGAGCTGCTCGTCACGGCGCGCGCCCTGCAGGGCGTCTTCGCCGCGCTGCTCGCCCCCGCCGCCCTCGCGGTGCTCACCACCACCTTCGACCGCGGTCGCGAGCGCAACACCGCGTTCGCCGTCTTCGGCGCGATCTCGGGTGCCGGCGCCGCCGTCGGCCTCGTGCTCGGCGGGGTGCTCACCGAGTTCGTCAGCTGGCGCTGGTGCCTGCTCGTCAACGTGCCCATCGTGATCGTGGCCATCGTCGCCGCGGCGCTCGTCGTGCGCGAGAGCAAGGCCGAGGGCGACAACCGCCTCGACGTCGCCGGCACGATCGTCGTCGCGCTGGGGCTCGCCTCGCTCGTCTACGGCTTCACGCAGGCCGAAGACGGCTGGGACTCGGCCGTGGTGATCGGCTTCATCGCGCTCGGCGCCGGGCTGCTCGCCCTGTTCGTGCTGATCCAGAAGCGCAGCGACCACCCCCTCCTGCCGCTCGGCGTGCTCACGAACCGGGTGCGCGGCGGGGCGTTCCTGGTGCAGCTGATCGTCGGCAGCGTCATGATCGGCGCGCTGCTCTACCTGACCTTCCACCTGCAGATCGTGCTCGGCTTCGGCCCGCTCGAGGCCGGTCTCGCGACCCTGCCGATGACCCTCGTCATCATGGTGATGGCCCCGATCCTGACCAAGCTGCTGCCGGTCGTCGGCCCGCGCATCCTCATGATCGTCGGCCCGATCGTGGCCGCGGCCGGCCTGTTCTGGCTGTCGTTCATCACCGTCGACGGCGCCTACGCGACGCATGTGCTGCCCGCGCTGATCGTGATGGGCGTCGGCCTCGCCGGCATCTTCGTGCCGATGCAGAACCTGGCCCTCGCCGGCGTCGCGCCGCACGAGGCGGGCGCCGCCAGCGCCACGTCGAACGCCATGATCCAGATCGGCGGGTCGATCGGACTCGCGGTCTACACGAACCTGTACGCCTCGGCCGTGGCCGGCAGCGACCTGCAGGGGCTCGGCGGGCTCGTCGACGGCTACCAGGCCGCCTTCGTCGGGGCCGCGGTCGCCGCCCTCGTGGCCGCGCCGATCAGCTTCTTCATGATCCGCGGCTCGAAGGAGGACCTGCTGCCCTCGGGCCCCGTCGTCCACATGGGCTGAGCCCGGACCGGCCCCGCCTCGCCTCGCCCCGCCTCGCCTCGCCTCGAGAGCCCGGGTCGAGGAGTCATGACACGCCGCGCCTCCTCGGGGGACGCGGCGTGTCGTGAATCACGGACAGGCGTGGGCCGGGCCGGGCACCGAGGAGGCGCGGGTCGGCTCAGTGCCGCCGGGTCAGGTTCTTGACGGTGTCGGCCGGCACCGGGGGCACGCCGCGCTTCAGGGCGCGCAGGCCGCCGGCGAGCACCAGGGCGGCCGCGACGGCGAAGACGGCGAACACGACGAGCGTCGCCGACCAGAGCGGCAGCACGAGCGCGAGGGCCGTGACGCCGGCGGTCGCGGCGAGCGCGACGGTGCCCAGCGCGAGGACGACCCCCACGACGACGAGGACGATGCCGGCGCGAGCGTCGCGCGCCCGCCCGGCGATCTCGTCGCGGGCCGCGCCGATCTCGGTGCGGACCGCCCGGATGACGGGGTCGATGGCCTTGCTGCCGATCTGGCCGCGGAGGCGGTCGGCGAAGGAGGTCTCGGGGGTGCTGTCGTCGGTCATGGTGGCTCCTGGTTCGAGGGTCTGAGGGCAGACGGACGGCCCCCGCCGAGGGTGGGCGGGGGCCGTCCGGAGGGTCACCGGCCGTGCGGCCGGAGGGTGTCGCGAGCGACTACTGGACGCGGCTCTCGTCGGAGTCGTCGTTGTCGTCCGAGGGGATGTGCACGTCGGAGACGGTGACGTTGACCTCGGCGACCTCCATGCCGACGACCTGCGTGATGGCGTCGGTGACGGCCTTGCGGACGTCGTCGGCGACCTTCTGCAGCTCGACGGGGTACTCGGCGACGATGACGATGTCGGCGGCGACCTGCTTCTCGCCGACCTCGACGGAGACGCCCTGGCCGCGGTCCTGCTGGTTGACGACGTTGCGGATGGCGCCGATGGCACGGGCCGCGCCGTTGCCCAGGTCGTGGACCCCGGGCACCTCGCGAGCAGCGATCCCCGCGACCTTCGACACGACGCCGTCGACGATGGTGTTCTTGCCGGCCGCGTCGGAGGCGGTGTGCTTGGCGGCGGCGGTCCCGGTCGTGGCGGGGGTGACGTTGCTCATGATCTCTCCTTGTTTCGTTCCTGACGATGCGGGGCGAGCGGCCCGGGCATCGAGTCCGTGAAGCGGACACATCATTCAGACGCATCCATCGGGGCAGGGGTCACGCCCCCTCAGCGAGCTTCCAGACAGACGCCGCCGAGCACTCGTTTCGCGGCCAAGCGGGCTCGGAAGAGGGATTCCGACCGATTCGGTCAGGATCGGCGTTTACGCGACACTCCTCTAGTGAGGGGGTGGATGTGGATCCGCACACGATGAGCGACGCTGACCTGATCAAGCGCGCCGCGACCGGCAGCAGACAGGCGCTGTCCGCGCTGTTCGACCGGTACGCCACGACGGTCACGCGGTACGCGTGGGCTCTGGCGCCGAGTCGCATGAACGTGGAGGAGATCGTGCAGGACACCTTCGTCACGCTCTGGAAGAAGAGCAACGGGCTGACCCTGCCGACCGACTCGCTGCTGCCGTGGCTGCTGGTGGTCTGCCGCAACCACGCTGCGAATCAGCGCCGCAAGCTCGCCCTCGCGGCGGCGGATGCGCTGCCCGACGACCTCGTCGCGCCCGATGGGGCCGAGGCGCGCGAGATGCTGCGCTTCGTCCGCGAGGCCATCGACGCCCTCTCGCCCGACGACCGCGCCATCTGCGAGCTCTGCCTGATCGAGGGCCTCTCGTACCGCGAGGCCGCCGACCGTCTGGGCATGACCGTCGGGGCGGTCACCAAACGGGTCTCCCGAACACGCTCGCGACTGCGAAAGGCGGTGACGCACGATGAACACTGAGCCCCCCACCGGTGACGACCTCACCCGCATGCTCGTCTCGATGAAGAAGGACGTCCTCGAGCGGGCCGCCGACACGACCCGTCGTCGACCCGGTCGGCGCTTCGGCATCGCGTTCGGACTCGTCGCCCTCATCGGACTGGGCAGTGCCGGCGGCGCCGTCGCGATGGGCTTCGTGCCCTCGCCCTTCGAGGGTCTCGCGCAGCCCGAGCCGTCGGCTTCCGTCTCGGCTCCCCCGGCCCCGACGCCCACCGCGACCCCGACGCCCGAGCCGAGCGCGCCTCCTTCGACCCAGCCGGTCGGCGGCACGCCGCAGCCGTATCTGCCGATGGACTGCGCGACCCTCGCGACCGAGTCGTCGCTGACGTCGCTGCTGCGCGCGCCGGAGCTCGCGCAGGAGGAGGGTCTGGTCTTCACGCCCCGTGACGCGTCGCTCCGTCAGAACGGAGTCCAGACCTGCCAGTGGACGTCGTCGAGCGAGGCGGACTTCGCCGTGTTCGAGGTCGACATCAGCCTCGACGACCCGGCGTCCGCCGACGCCCTCGCCGCCAAGCGGGAGGGCGGCGCCGGCGCCGACCTCGGACTCGGTGACGACTCGGCCCTGGCCTGCGGTGACGCTCTCCGCTGTGCAGCCACCGTCGTCGTCGGCGACTACTGGATCGAGGCCGGCTACGAGCAGTCGCAGGAGTTCGGCGGCGACACGACCGATCTCGTCGTGGCCCAGCTCGGACGGATCGCCGACGTCGTGCGCCCCCTCGAGGCCAGGGCGCCGTGGGCCGCCGACGCCGCCTCGCGACGCTGGGTCGCGACGGGAGATTGCTCGACGCTCGACCTGGTCACGCCCCTGGGGACGATCTTCGCGGACCCGTCGCTGGACGCATCATGGTCCGAGGCCAGCCCGGACGGTCGCAACGCGCTCGTCGCCGCAGCCTCCGACGAGTACGACTGCCGGTCGGAGGGCACGACTCAGGACGACGACGGCCTGCCGATCTACACGAGCATCCAGGTGAACGTCTCGGCCGGAGCACGGTGGGGTTACGAACGGTTCCGCGAGTACGCCGTCGCCGGACCGGGCGCATCCGACGGGTTCACGACGGTGACGGTGACGGGTGCCGAAGACGGACTCCTCCAGTGCGACGGGATGTCGAGCATCTGCTACCTCGACGTCCTCGTCGACGACTCGTGGATGCGCGTGATCTACGAGGGGCCCGTCGACGCCGGTCAGGCTCCGCGACTCGTGCAGGTCGCCGAGAGCGTCATCGCCGCGCGATGAGCGCACGGTACGCGACCGTCGTCGTCGTGGGCGGTGGGCAGGCGGGGCTGTCGGCCGCCCACCACCTGCGGCGTCGCGGCTTCACATCGGCGCTCGACGCCCGCCCGACCGACGCCCCGGGCGACCGCACCTTCGTCGTCCTCGACGCCGACCGGGCCCCCGGAGGCGCGTGGCAGCACCGCTGGGAGTCGCTGCGGATGGCCACGGTGAACGGCATCTTCGACCTGCCGGGCATGCCGCTGCCGCCGGTGGACCCCGGCGAGCCGAGCCGCCTCGCGGTCCCCCGGTACTTCGCCGCCTACGAGGCCGCCGAGGGGCTGCCGATCGTGCGCCCCGTGCACGTCGACCGGGTGCGCGCGGTCGACGACGACCCCGACGGCGACCTGCGGGTCGACACCACCGCGGGAGCCTGGGAGGCGCGGGTCGTCGTCAACGCCACCGGCACCTGGAACGCACCCCGCGTCCCCGACCTGCCGGGGCGCGACGTCTTCACGGGCAGGCAGCTGCACACCCGCGACTACGTCTCCGCCGACGAGTTCGCCGGTCTCCGGGTCGCCGTGGTCGGCGGCGGCATCTCGGCGGTGCAGCTGGTCGACGAGATCAGCCGCGTGGCCACGACGCTCTGGTACACGCGTCGCGAACCGGTGTTCCTCGACCACGACTTCACGCAGAGCCTCGACGGCGTCGACGTCGAGCGCCGGGTGGCGGCCGACGCCGCGGCCGGGCGCGAGCCGGCCAGCATCGTGTCGTACACCGGCCTCGGCTGGACCTCGTACGCCGTCGAGGCCCGCCGGCGGGGCGTGCTCGTCCGTCGCCCGTTGTTCGCGGGGCTCGGTGCACGGCACGTCATCGAGTCCGACGGCTCGAGCACGAGCGTCGACGCGGTCGTCTGGGCCACGGGGTTCCGCGCCGATCTGAGGCACCTCGACGGTCTCGGGCTGCGCGGCCCGCTCGGCGGCGTGCCGCTCGACGGGACGGCCGCCCGACTCGACCCCCGCGTGCACCTGATCGGCTACGGCCCGTCGCAGTCGACGATCGGCGCGAATCGCGCGGGTCGGGCGGCCGTCACCGCGGTCGCCCGCCGCCTCGCCGAAGAGGGCGGTGCGGCGGACAGCGGGGGCGTGCGAAACTAGGAGCCTCGGCCCTCGACGGCCCGCGACGCGTTCGCGCCCTGACTTCTCGCACCACCCGAGATCGCTGGCACCTGATTCCCGATCTCCGCTCCACCATCCGCATCATCAGCACCACCCGTACGACCACGCGCACCTGGCCCAGAGGTGCGGCCCGCAGAACCCACCTCAGAGACAGAAGATCCTCTATGCAGACCACCAAGCACTCCCTCGACCTCAAGAAGCCCCAGCCGCTCAAGCGCGGCGCCCTGCGCGTCACGCCGCTCGGCGGCCTCGGCGACGTGGGTCGCAACATGACCCTCTTCGAGAACAAGGGCAAGCTGGTCGTCGTCGACTGCGGCGTGCTCTTCCCCGAAGAGACGCAGCCCGGCATCGACGTGATCCTGCCCGACTTCACCCCGCTGCGCGACCGTCTGAAAGACGTCGAGGCCATCGTGCTGACGCACGGTCACGAAGACCACATCGGCGGCGTGCCCTACCTCCTCAAAGAGCGCCCCGACATCCCGCTGATCGGCTCCAAGCTCACCCTCGCGTTCATCACCGCGAAGCTGCAGGAGCACAAGATCACCCCGATCACGCACGAGGTCGCCGCGGGCGACCGCCACCAGGCCGGCCCGTTCGACCTCGAGTTCGTGGCCGTGAACCACTCCATCCCCGACGGTCTGGCCGTCGCCCTCCGCACGAGCGCCGGCATCGTGCTGCACACGGGCGACTTCAAGATGGACCAGTTCCCGATGGACAAGCGGATCACCGACCTCAACCACTTCGCCCGTCTGGGCGACGAGGGCGTCGACCTCTTCATGACGGACTCCACCAACGCCGAGGTGCCCGGCTTCACCACCGCCGAGAAGGACCTCGGCGCGGCGATCGACCGAGTCTTCCGCGAGGCGCCCAAGCGCATCGTCGTCTCGAGCTTCGCGAGCCACGTCCACCGCATCCAGCAGGTGCTCGACACCGCTCACAAGCACGGCCGCAAGGTCGCCTTCGTCGGTCGCTCGATGGTGCGCAACATGGGCATCGCGTCCGACCTCGGCTACCTCAACATCCCCAAGGGCCTCGTCGTCGACCTCAAGCAGCTGAGCAAGATGGCCGACAACAAGATCGTGCTCATCTGCACCGGCTCGCAGGGCGAGCCGATGGCCGCACTGTCGCGCATGGCGAACCGCGAGCACATCATCAAGGTCGGCGAGGGCGACACCATCCTGCTCGCCAGCTCGCTGATCCCCGGCAACGAGAACGCCATCTACGGCGTCATCAACGGCCTGATCCGCTGGGGCGCCACGGTCGTGCACAAGGGCAACGCGAAGGTGCACGTCTCGGGTCACGCCAGCGCCGGCGAGCTCACCTACTGCTACAACATCGTCAAGCCGAAGAACGTCCTGCCCGTGCACGGCGAGTGGCGCCACCTCACGGCGAACGCCGACCTCGCCGTCGCCACCGGCGTGCCGGAGGACCGCGTGCTCGTCGTCGAGGACGGCGTCGTGGTCGACCTCGACCGGGGCCGCGCCAGCATCGCCGGCCGCATCCCCGCCCCGTACGTCTTCGTCGACGGCGCCACCATCGGCGTCGCGACGGAGGACGCGCTGAAAGACCGTCTCTCGCTCGCCGAAGAGGGCCACATCACCGTGCTGGGCATCTTCGACGAGGGCACCCAGAAGCTCGTCGACCCGGTCGAGTTCCTGCCCCGCGGCTTCGTGGAGGAGGCCGGCTGGATGTCGCAGGCCGAAGACGTCGCGACCAAGGCGCTGGCCGAGGCCACCGCACGCGGTCATGTCGACGGAGTCGGCGCCGAGAACGCCATCGCCGAGGGGCTGAGCCGCTGGTTCCTGCGCCGTCACCGTCGCACCCCGGTCATCACGACCGTCGTCGTCGACGCCGACTGATCACCCCTGTCGCATGAAGAGGGCCCCGGCATCAGCCGGGGCCCTCTTCCGTCGTCAGCGCCGGCCCAGGCGGGCCGGGTGAAGCGCCCCAGGGCGCCCCACCCGCCCGGGGCTTCGGACTCCGGGCTCAGACCTCAGGAGGCGCACCCGAGACGAACCCCGTGGTGATGCCCGAGAGCAGGGCGACCATCCGCCGCGATTCGCGGTCCGAGAGAGCCGCCACGCGGGTCATCGCGATCAGGGATCCGGTGCCTGCCGCGCTCGCGACGGCGTCGCGGACGACGCGGGTGAGGTCGAGGTGCTGCCCCCGGCCGTCGCGGGGGTCGGGCCGTTTGGTGATGTACCCCCGGGCGGCGAGACGGGTGACGATGATGGAGGCGGCGCCGGTGGTGACGCCGAGATGCGCGGCGACGTCGATGACCCGGGCCTCGAGTCCGCGACTGCCGAGGCGCGCGAGGTACTGCACCGTCGCGAGCTCGCTGGCGCTGACGGCCAGCCTCCGTCGGAGACGGGCGCGGTACAGAGCCTCGGCGTCCTGCATCTCGTAGATCGCGGCGAGCACCCGGCCCGATGCCGACAGCGGATCGAGGGCCTCGTCGTCGGGAGGCTGTGTCAGAGAAAGAGGTGACGCATCGGAACCCATCAGGACCTTTCGAATCGGTCCGCGAGCATCCGTCTGGTCTCGGTGAACATCCGCAGAACGACATCGAAGCACAGTCGACAGCACCCCCGCTCCCCCTCGACGCGACGAGACAGGCGACCAGGCATACTTTTTCAACCAGTTCCTGTTAAAGAGCCTGGCCGAGTAGGGGAACGACTGTCGTGCAACTAGACAGGGGTCAGCCGAACCGGTCCTCTTCGGGTGAGAACCGGTGCCGACTCTTCGGGGAGTCGATCGGCGAGGCGGGCGGCACGTAGGGGTACGCGCCCCCGCCTCACCTCACCCCGGGCACGTCGGCCAGGTCGTGGTAGACGGGCAGGCCGCGGGCCTCAGCGATGGCGACGTCCTGATCCGCCCCGCGCGACGAGCCGGGGAGGCGCAGCACGGCATCGCAGCGCTGCAGCAGTCTCTCGGCGGTCGGGTACATGACCTGCGCCGCCAGCGGATCGGTCGGCCCGGAGGCCCCCGCGCTGCGGAGCACGGGCAGGGCGACCCATTCGCCGATCACCGGCAGGTGACCCGCCTCGAAGAGCGGCCAGGCCGCCGTCTCGAGACGCTCGAGGTTCTGCTGCATCAGAGCGGGGTCGCCGTCGGTCCCCGACGCGTACGGGCCGGCGATGAGGATCATGAGAGAAGTGGTCATGCCCGTACACTAGGGCAAACACGAACAAACATGCACAATCGTGAAAGAGTGAGAACATGTGGGCAGCAGAGCGACGAGACGTGCTCCTCGAGCGGTTGCGCCGCGACGGGCGCATCGTCGCGAAGGACATCGCGGTCGAGTTCGGCCTCTCGGAGGACAGCATCCGACGCGACCTCCGCGAGCTCGCCTCCGAGGGGCTGCTGACCCGCGTCTACGGCGGCGCCGTCTCGGCCTCGCCCGCCGTCGCCGACTACGCGACCCGGGCCGACATCGCGACCGACAGCAAGCGCCTGGTCGCGGCCGCGGCTCTCGATCTGCTGCAGCCCGGGGCGACGGTGATCCTCGACGGGGGCACCACGACCCTCGATCTGGTCCGCCTCCTGCCGACGACCCTCGAGCTGACGATCGTCACGCACAGCCCGACGATCGCGGCCGCGCTCCTCGAGCACGACGCCGACGTGATCCTGATCGGCGGTCGGCTCTTCAAGCACTCGGCGGTCGCGATGGGCGCGGCCGCGGTCGAGTCCGCGTCGCGGGTGAACGCCGACCTGTTCCTGCTCGGTGTGACGGGCATCCGCGCATCCACCGGTCTCACCACCGGCGACCCTGAGGAGGCGGCGATGAAGCGGGTCCTCGCCTCGCGGGCCGCCGAGACCTGGGTGCTCGGCAGCGGCGAGAAGATCGGCGCCGCGTCACCGCACCAGGTGCTGCCGCTCGACGGCGTCTCCGGTCTGGTGCTCGACGTGACGGGCGGCGGCGAGGCCCTCGCCGACCTCCGTGAGACCGGCACCCGCATCGTCGAGGCCGGCGGGCGGGCCTGACGACCGGGCCCGGGTCAGGGCGTCGTCGTCGGCGCCACGCGCTCGAGCAGACGCAGCAGCTGATCGGCGACGAGCACGGGGGCGGTCACCGAGAACGGGGATCCGGACTCCGCCCGCACGGTGAAGCGGGTGCCCTTCGACTGCACCTTGTGCGACCACTCGCGACCCTCGGCGATGTCGACCGACCGACGCACCTCCGAGTCGGACATCCAGTGGCGGATCTGGACGAAGGCGCCGAAGTCGCAGGCCATGTACGAGTGACCCTCGTGCGACCACTTGAAGCAGTTCAGCATCTCCATGGTCAGAAGGTAGGGCACCCCATCGCTCCGCCGAAAGCCAGCACGACCTAACCCGTCCCGCCGAGCGGCGGGCGGCGGGGCCCGGCCGCTACCCTCGACGCATGATCGATGCCGACGGAGTGGCTGTCGCCACAGGCGGATCGACGCTGCTCCCGCCCGTCTCGCTCGTCGTCGGCCCCGGGGAGGCGCTGGTCGTCCGGGGCGGGAACGGCGCGGGCAAGACGACGCTCCTGCGGGTGCTGGCGGGCTCGCGTCGACCGACGAGCGGAGTCGTGCGCATCGACGGCGACGCCGTCGATCCGCGCGATCGCGGCTTCCGCCGACGCGTCGCCTCGATGATCGGACTGCCGCCGATGGCACCCGATCTCACGGTCGCCGACCACGTGCTGCTCGTCGCCGCCACCTGGGTCGACGAGTCGACCGCCGGATCGCTCGCGGGGTCGGTGCTCGCCGAGCTCGGCCTGAGCACGCTCGGGCGCAGGTTCCCGCACGAGCTGTCGTCGGGACAGACGCAGCTGTTCGGCCTCGCCCTCGTGCTCGCCCGGCCGTTCGACGTCCTCATCGTCGACGAGCCGGAGCAGAGACTCGACCCCGAGCACCTCGAGGTCGTGGGCCGAGCACTCCGCGCCCGCCGCGACGGCGGTGCGACGCTCGTCGTCGCCACCCACAGCCGACCGCTGGCCGAGGCGATCGGCGACCGCTTCCTTCAGCTGGACCCGGCGGCATGAGCCCGCGCCCCCGCTCGGCCGTCGCGATCTGGCGCGCACGCTCGACCACGACGACCGGCGACCGCCTCTACCTCGGCTACCTGCTCGTCGCGGTGGCCGGAGTCGTCGTCGCCCCGCTTGCACGCGCGCTGTGGCAGGGCCTCACCGGCACGGAGGGCATCGCCGCCCTGACGGCGTCCACCGCGCCCGCGTCGGCGGGCCTGATCGTCGCCGCCGTCTGGGCGGCCGCCCTGCTGCTCGGGCGGGAGCGCGGGCCCGCGCTGCTGCCGCCGTTCCTCCTCCATGCCCTGGCGACCAGCGACCTGCCCTATCGCGTCGTCTTCCGCGGCCCGCTGCTGAGATGCGGGGCGCTCGTGGTCGCGATCTGCACCGGCGCGGCGGGCCTGACCGGCGCCTCCCTGGCTCATCGGGGGTTCGCGAGCGCCGAGCAGGCCGTGGTCTTCACGATCGTCGGGGCGCTGGTCGGCGTCGTCGCGACCGCGGCCTGGCTGGCCGGGCAGACGCACCCGCGGGTCGCCCTGCCCGTCGCGATCGGCATCGTCGCCCTCGCGAGCGGCGGCCTGTCGTCGCCCGCCCTGCAGGTGAGCACCCCGTGGGGCTGGGTCGGCCTGGCCTACCCGCTCGGCACCGCCCCTCCTCCGTCCGGGGCTCTGGCCGGGCTCGTCGCACTCGCCCTCGTGGCCGTCGCCATGGTGCCGGCCCTGCTGTCGCGGCTGCACCCGGCGGAGACGGCGGTCCAGGCGGCGCGGTGGCAGGCCGCGACGAGCTCGGCCCTGGGCACGGAGTTCGGGGCGGCGGCGACCGTCTACCAGAAGGCGCCCCACGTGGGCCGTCGCGTGCGGGCCGTGCGACCGGGGCACGGTCTCGGCGTCGCGTTCTTCGTGCGCGACGCGATCGGTGCCGCCCGCACGCCCGGTCGACTCGTCGTCGGGCTGATCGCCCTGGGGGTCGGCGGACTGCTGCTCGGCTACGCGGTGGTGTCACCCGGCCCCGGCTGGCTGCTCGGTGCTGCGGCCGGGCTGATCGTCTTCGCCGCGACGGGGCCGCTCACCGACGGCATCCGGCACGCCGCAGCGGTGGCGGCCGACGTGCCGCTCTACGGCATCGGCGACGGGAGGCTGCTCGTCTCGCAGTCGATGCTCCCCCTCGCGGTCGTCGTGCTCGTGCTCGTCTCGGCCGCGGTGGTGGTGTCGCTCTCGGCGGCGAACGGAGCCCCGATCCTCTCGGCGATGGCGCTCGGGGTGACGACCCTGCTGCTCCGGGTCGGTCAGGCGCTGAAGGGCCCGTTGCCACCGGTGCTCCTCACCCCGATCTCGTCGCCGATGGGCGACCCGATGGCGGCCGTCCGCGTGCTCTGGGCACTCGACGGGCTGCTTTTCGCCGCTGTGATCGGCGCCGCGGCGACGGTCGGGCTCGACGCGCCGCTCGCCCTCCTGGCCGCTGCGGGCCTCGTCGCCGGTGTCGTCGCCCAGCGCTGGCGCCACCGGGCCTGACCCCTCCCGCCGAGCGGCGGGCGGCGGGCGGCGGGCGGCGAGCGGCGGGCGGCGGGATCTCATCCGTCCGGTCGAGTCGCGGCGGCGACCCGTCGCCCACACTGGGGTCGCGGCCCCGACGCGCCGACCGGACGCCGACGAGAAGAGGACCCGTGAGTCACGAGCACGCCCCGACGGCGCCACCCGCACCTCCTGCCGCCGTCGACCGGCGCGACGTCCGTCCGCAGGGCGTCGACGGAGGCATGCTCCCGTCGCTCCGCCCCCGCGCCACAGTCGCCCTCGTCGCGATCCTCCTCGCCGCCACGGTCGTCCTCTTCGGGGCCGTCGTGCTCGGGCTGCTGTTCGTCCCCGGTGCGCGCGCGGCCGCCGTCCCCGTGCTGGCGGCGGCGCTCGTCGCGCACCCCGTGGTGATGCTGCTGACGCTGCATCTCGGTCTCCGCCGTGCGGGGAGCGGATGGCGCGACGTCGGTCTGCGACGGCCCACCGCCCGGATGCTTCATCTGCTCTGGCAGATCCCGTCGATCTTCGTGCTGCTGCTCGTCGTCCAGGGGGCGACTTTCGCGCTGACGGGAGCTCCGGCCGGCCAGGGCGACGCCGTCGACACGCTGTTCGGCGGGACGAGCACGGTCCAGATCGTCGCGGCGTTCGTCGGGGTGGCCCTCCTCACCCCGCTGTGGGAGGAGGTCGTCTTCCGCGGGCTCGTCCACGGCGGGATGCGGCGCCGCCTCGGCCCGCTGCCGGCGTCGGCGATCAGCGCCGCGATCTTCGCCGCCTGCCACGGCGTGCCGATCCTGCTGCCGTACATGCTCCTCCTCGGCCTGTCGCTCGCCTACCTGCGCGAGTTCCACCGGACCCTCTGGGCACCGGTCTGCATGCACGTCGTCCTGAACACGGCTGCGACCGCGGTGACCCTGGCGGCCGTCTCGGGCTGAGCAGCGACATGATCGTGCTCGCAGAGGAGGACCGCGTCGAACCCGCCCGCCTCATCTCCGCTTGACGCGCTACGCCCACGTGCTCCGAACGGGGTCCCATCGGCCAGACGTCACGGAGCCGTCGAGGACCGGCGCGACCATCCGGTTCGCCAGCGCCTCGGCTTCCTGCCAAGTGAGCTCGAGATCCGGGGCCTTCTTCGCGACCGTGGCGAACGTGCCTCGGATGGAGCTGGACGCATCGATCGCAGTGAAAGGATCCAGGTGACGAGTGGCTGTCTGAACGTCGAGCGCCTCGCGCAGCATCGTCGCGTCGCAGGGCAGGTTCTGAGCGATGAGGGCGAGGTCCACGAGGTCCTTCGCCCGCGAGGAGCGCCCGTCGCCACCATGGTGTCGCTCCATCATGGCGGCGACCTTGTCGGCGATCTGCTGCTCGACGGCGATCATCACGTACTCCGGCGCGGGGACGTCGCGACCGAGGGGAACACGGAAACTCGGATTCGCCCGGACGGTCGCGGCTCCAGCGCGGTCGTGGATCGCGAGGTCGAGCTTGACCCGCTGACGGGTGCCGACGGCTTCATAGATGAGTTTGATCATCGTCACATTCGGCTGGTCTGCACTGCCTGAACCTTGGTTCTTGCCGACGCGGACGAAGCGGAGGCGATCGCCGTTGTCGCGCTCGAGGAGTCCGTCCAGAGCCGTGACCGCATCGTCGACGCTGGCTGCGACGGTTTCGAGGTCGATGTCGACCGTCGCCCGGGCACGGGGGATGAATGCGAGCATGCGCGTTCCCCCTTTCAAGACGAACGGACCCTCTCCCTCGAACACACGAGACAGCAGACGGTCGAAGAGGAGCAGCTGCTGAAGCGTCGCCGACTGGACGCCGACGGCTGCAGCGCCGTTCTTCGCAGCTGACCGGATAGCCGCCCAGGTGGCTTCCGGCGTCGCGTAGCCGTCACTCTTAGTCATCGGACCTCCTCGTCGATCGTCTCGCGGTCGACCTCCCCGCTTCGCGCACGGCCCTCCGGTCGCCCTCCCGTCTGCACCGCAGTTCGCGCGCTGTGCTGCGCGAGGTCGCGCAGCATTGCCTGGATGGCTGGCGGCAGGGCGATCTCAGGCAGCGCCGCGCTGGGGAGCTTCACGCGGGGAGGATACGGCGACAGGTATCCCCTCAGGGCTTCGCGGGTGGGGGCTGTCAGCCGCCGCACCTGTTCGTCGAGCTGCTTGCGGAAAGGGGCCATCATCCGCTCGGCCTGTTCGTCGAGCTGCTCTCGCAGGGGCGCGAACGTGTCGGGGCCCATTCCTTCGACAGATGCGTTCAGCTCGAAGAGGATCGGGGCGAGGGCTTGCTGCATCTGCTGGCCGAGCTCAGCGCTCAGGCGTTCCGTGAGGTCGGTCCTGACGACGAGGTCCTTGAGGCGTGCCGCGTCGACGCCGGCGAGTGTCCGCAGCTCGGCATACACGTCGGTGCCGTTCGCGTGACCCAGTCGCTTCGCGTGGGCATCGAGGTGTCGGACGAGAGCCGGGATGTCGAGGTCGTCGTCGGAGCGTTCCGCGTCGCCCAGAGCGTCGGCGACGAGGGAGAGGTCGCCCTCGTCCAGGAGATCTGCGATCGTGCGCTCTCGGGTGGTGACGGGAAGGCCGTCGAGGATCATCACGTCGGCCCGAGACAGGTGGCGCCGGCTGTAGCGCACGTCGTCGTGCGCGGTCTGACGGCGCTTCGCCGTATAGAGCAGGTACGGGGCCGGGTAGAGGTCCCCGATCTCGTGGACCCACGCTGCGGCGGCGCCACCGACGACGACATCGGGGTCGACGAGTCGATCGCGGGCGATGGCTGCAGGATCACTGGCCAGCCACGCGGCCCGAATGTCATCCAGACGATCCGTCGGCACACCGGGCAGCCGGTAGACGCCCGGTCGCATCCGTTCGAGCGTGCCTGCCTTCTCGCGTCGCGCGATCGTGCTTCGAGCGATGCCCTCGCCGTTCGCCTGGACAGCAGTGAGCATCCCCCACTGGCCCGCAGTGAGGCCGGCTAGACGACCCTCCGCTGACACAGACATGCTTAGAGTGTACGCGCTAGCGCAACAAATTCAGCATGCCGAAGCGGCCGTCTCACCCTCGGCGGGGCGACCCCGCTGCGACGGCGAGCACCGTGGCTATCGTCCGCGGCAGCGCCAGCACCCGGAAGTGCCCGCCCGCCGACAGCCGTACGTTCTCGGCCCCCGGCAGCTCGCTGCCCTCGGGGATGTGCGGATCGAACTCGCCGTAGATCGAGACGATGCGGCTGTTCACGCTCTCGTCGCGTCCGAGCAGCATCGTCGTGGCATCGCGGGGCGAGAACGCACGGAGGGTCGACAGCGGCAGCCATCGGGCGTACCTCGACCCCGAGAAGGGCGCGCAGATCGCCACCATCGTGTCGACCCGGCGGTCGGGGTCGAGCCGGGCCATGACGTATTTGCCGATCAGACCGCCCTTGCTGTGGGCGACGATGACCACGTCGCGGAGGTCGTGCCGCTCGAGGTGGGCCGCGACGTCCCGTGCCGCCGCCTCGACCGGTCGGCCGTTCCAGCGGAGCGCCGACAGCACGTGCACGGGGTGCCCCTCGGCGTGGACCCGCGCGATCAGCGGTCGGAGGAACGCCCAGGTCTCCCAGACGCCGGGCACGACGAGCACGGGTCTCCCGTCGCCCGCGAGGTACTCGGCCTCGCCCCGCGGTGCGAGCACCGCGCGCAGCTGCCAGTGCGCGGCGTAGGCGTAGTCCCGCACCCACCAGACGAGGAGGCGCGCGAGACGGAGCGGGGACGGCGCGGTCACGGGGATGGGGCCTCCAGAGACGACTCGACGGGCGCAGGGGTCGCCCCGGAGTGTAGGCGCGGGTCGGGGGCGACGCGCGGGCCGGCCGCCTACGACTCAGGTCGTAGGCGAGGTCCCGACCTGCGCCTCCTGTGCGGCGCGGCCGCGGCGGCGAGCGTAGAGGCATGACAACGACACCGACCATCCGACCGCCGCGGCGTCGCCTCCGTGCGCCGCGCCTCCTGCCCCGACTCGCCGCCGCGACGGCCGCCGTCGCCCTCGCCCTGCCGCTCGCCGCGTGCTCCGCGGGGGCTGCGAGCGGCGCGACCGCCGACACCGCGCCTCCCGCCCCTCCCCGCCACCAGCCCGGCGGGCACACCCTGACCGCCGACGACGTCGACGACTGGCTCGACGGGGCCGTCGGCTCCGCGCTGCAGACGACGGGGATCCCCGGGGCGTCCGTGTCGGTCGTCTCGGGCGGCGAGCTGCTCACCGCACGGGGCTACGGCGTCGCCGACACGGGCACCGAGAGCGGGACGGTCGTGCCCGTCGACCCCGACGAGACCCTGTTCCGCGTCGGCTCCGTCTCGAAGGTCGTCTCGGCGACGGCGATCATGCAGCTCGTCGAACGCGGCGACCTCGACCTCGACGCCGACGTGCAGCAGTACCTCGACTTCGACCTCGACACCCCGAAGGGCGCGATCACCCTGCGGCACCTGCTGACGCACACCGCGGGCTTCGAGGAGGTCATCTCGGGCCTGATCGGCACCCCCGGCAGCGAGGTGTCGCTGCACGAGGCCGTCTCGGCCGCGCCGCCCGCGCAGGTCTACGCGCCCGGGACGACGCCCGCCTACTCGAACTACGGCGCCACCCTCGCCGGCTACATCGCCGAGCGGGTCGGCGGCGAGCCGTTCGCCGAGCTGCTGCAGCACGACGTGTTCGAGCCGGCGGGGATGACCTCGTCGTCGTTCGAGCAGCCGCTGCCCGACGCCCTCGACGCCCGCGTCGCGAAGGGCTACGCCGACGACTCGAAGCCGGCGTCGCCCACGGAGGTCGTCAACGCCGCCCCCGCCGGCGCGATGACCTCGAGCGCCACCGACATGGCCCGCTTCATGCTCGCCCACCTCGGCGAGCTGCCCGACGGGGCCTCGCTGCTCGGCGACGACGCGCTCGCCGAGATGCACCGCCCCGCCCTCGACTCCGACGACCTCGGCACCCTGGCCGCCGGGCAGCGCATGGACCTCGCGTTCTTCGACGACAGCACCCCCGGTGTCCCGGCCTTCGGGCACGACGGCGACACCCAGGTGTTCCACACGGCCATGCGGATCTTCCCCGAGCACGACGCGGGCATCTTCATCACGATGAACGGCAGCGGGCGCTCGGCTACCGACTCCCTGGACCTGCGGACCACCGTGCTGCAGGGCTTCGCCGACCGCTACCTGCGCGACGCGGGTGAGAGCACGGGCGGCAGCGCAGACGAGAGCGCCGACGAGAGCGACAGCCGAGGAGGCGCGGGTGCGGTCGCGGAGAGCGGCTCCGACGCCGAGTCGGCCGGCTCCGACGCCGCCGCGCTGGCGGGCACGTACGTCTCGTCGCGCTCGCCGGTGACGAACTTCGGGTCGCTGCTGGCGCTCAGCGGTCAGACCGTCGTCGCCCCGCGCGCCGACGGCACCGTCTCGGTCACCCCGAAGCCGCTCGGGGTCACCACGGGCGTCTACGAGCAGGTCGAGCCCGACCTGTGGCGCGAGGTGGGCGGAGACGCCGTGCTCGCGACGCGGACGGACGACGCGACCGACCCGGACGCGACCGTGACCGCCATCTCGTGGGGCGCCTCCTTCACCATGCTGCGGGCCGAGCCCTGGCAGGCGGCGTCGGTCGCCCTGCCCCTCGTCATCGCCTCCGTCGTGGTGCTGCTGGTGTCGCTGATCGTCTGGCCCGCGACCGCGCTCGCCGGTCTCGGATCGAGCTCCCGCCGCGGCACCGCCCCGGCTCCGGGCACCGCCGTCGCGCCCCGCACCGCACCGCGCCGTCGCGACCGGACGCTGCTGCTCTCGCGACTCGGGCAGGCGTCGACGATGCTCGCCCTCGTCGGCTGGGCCGTCGTCGCCGTGCAGGCCATGTCGTTCGCCGAGGTGTCGGCCACGACCCTGCGGGTGCTGCAGGCGCTCCAGCTGCTCGGCGTGCTGGCCGTCGTGCCCGCCGCGATCGTCACGTGGCAGGCCGTCCGGGCACGACGCGGCTGGGCCGTCGTCACCGGCCGTGTGCTCGTCGTCGTCGCGCTCGTCGCCCTCGCCGGGTTCGCGTTCGCGTTCCGCCTCATCGCTCCGAGCGTGAGCTTCTGATGCACGGGCCGACGACTCCTCCACAGGGCACTCCGGGGCGCGACCGCTCACCGTCGCGGTCGGACGGCGCCACCGCGCCGACCGGCACCTGGCATGCTCGGACGATGACATCGCACCAGGCCGCCGACGCCGGGGCCCTCGACGCCCGGGCAGTCGACGCCGGGGCACGCGACGCCAGCGCCCTCGCCCCCGGCGCCGGCACCGGCCCCGGTGTCGCGACGACGCGGCGGGTGCTCGGTCGCCTCGGGGTCCGCTCCCCTCTCGGTCGCGACATCGTGCTCGCCGCCGTGTGGGGCGTGGTCACCCTCGCCCTGCTCGGCGGGCTCCTCGCCACCGGCGAGCTCGGCGTCGCGCCGCGCGGGCCCTCGAGCCCGCAGATCACCGTGATGGTCGTGCTGGCCGTCGTCCAGTGCGCGCCGCTCGCGCTGCGACGGGTCAGACCGGTCGCCGTGCTGCTGGTCGTCGCGGTCCTTCAGGCCGGTCTGCTGGCCGTCGTGCCGTCGGGCATCGCCCTCTGGACGGCTGCGCCCGTCGTCGCCGCCTACACGGTGGGCTCGCTCCGGTCGACGCGCGTCGCCGTCGGGGCGTCGCTCGGGGCGATCGGCGTCGCGACCGTCGGGGCCGTCGTCGGCGCGACCGACGTCGTCGCCCGGCGACTGGGCGGCGGCGACGCGGTCTCGACGCCCGGCGCGCAGCTGTACGGCGAGGGGGCCTCCGGCGTCGTCGTCGAGGTCCTCGCACTCCTCGCGACGGGCGTGCTCGTCATCGGGGTCAGCGCGGCCGTCGGCTCGTGGGTCGCCCTCCGGCGCAGCCACGACCGCGACGCCCGGGCGCGGGCCGCCGAGACGGTCGAGCACCAGGCGACGCGCACCCGCGAGGCGGTCGCCGCCGAGCGCACCCGCATGGCGCGCGAGCTGCACGACGTCGCGGCCCACCATCTGACCGGTCTCGTGGTGCAGGCGGGGGCGGCCGAGCGACTGGTCGACGCCGACCCCGACCGCGCGAAGGAGTCGCTGCGGAGCGTGCGGGCGCAGGGCCGCGAGACCCTCGACGCCCTCCGGTCGATCGTCGGGATCCTCCGCGAGACCGGCGACGACGCGAACGGCACCGTGCCGGTGCCCGGTCTCGGCGACGTGCCCGGCCTCGTCGACTCGGCCCGCGCCTCCGGAGCGGTCGTCGAGGTCCGGTCGCAGGGCACCCTGCCCGTGCTGGCGCCGCTGGCCGACGTGACGGCGTTCCGCACCGTCCAGGAGGCGCTGGTCAACGCCCGCCGCCACAGCCCCGGCGCGGTGGTCGAGCTCTCGATCGATGCGACCGCCGAGCGGCTGACCATCGTGGTCGAGAACGACCTGCCCGCCGACGGCGGCACGGAGCACACCCCCGGGTACGGACTGGTCGGCATGCGCGAACGGGCGGCGCTGGTCGGCGGAGCGCTCGAGGCGGGCGTCGCCGCGCCGACCGGGGCCGGTGCAGCCGGGGCCGCACAGCGCTGGCGCGTGCGGCTCGAGCTGCCCGTCGAGACCGGCACCGAGGTCACCCCCGGGGAGCCAGCGTGATCCGCGTCGTGCTGGTCGACGACCAGGCCATCGTGCGGACGGGGTTCCGGGTGGTGCTCGAGACGTCCGGCGGGATCGAGGTCGTCGGCGAGGCGGCAGGCGGGCGCGAGGCCGTCGAGCTGGTCCGCCGGGTGCGACCCGACGTCGTCGTGATGGACGTCCGCATGCCCGCGGGCGACGGCATCGCGGCGACGCGGGCCATCGTCGGCGGAGGCGACCCCGCGCCGGGCTCCGCCGGGCAGGAGGCGCGGGTCGAGTCCCCCGCGCCTCCGGCCGTCCTCGTCGCCACCACCTTCGACCTCGACGAGTACGTGTTCGGCGCGCTCGAGGCCGGGGCCAGCGGGTTCGTGCTGAAGGACGTCGAGCCCGACGAGTTCGTCGTCGCCGTGCGGAGCCTCGCGGCGGGGCAGGCCGCCATCGACGGGGCGACGACCCGCCGGGTGATCGCCGAGTTCACCCGGCGCCGTCGCACGACGGCCGTCGAGCCCTCGCCCGACGTGCTCACCGAGCGCGAGCAGCAGATAGTGCGGCTGCTCGGCGACGGGCTCTCGAACGACGAGATCGGCGACCGGCTGGTCGTCGAGACGAGTACGGTCAAGTCGCACCTCACCCGCGTCATGACCAAGCTCGGCACACGCGATCGACTGCAGACCGTCGTCTGGGCGTTCCGATCGGGTCTGCTGCCCTGAGCGCTCCCCGCGACCCCGGCCGCGCCTCCCGGATCCCGCCGGCCCGACCCGCGCCTCCCCGATCCCAGCCATCGCCTCCCCGACCCGCGCCTCCCACACCCGAGCCCTGGCGACCACCCGTCGACCGGCCGACAGATTGCGATCCGCAGCCATGACCACCACCCTCCTCGTCGCCGGCGCCACCGGAGACCTCGGTCGCCGCATCGTCCGCGAACTGCTCGAGCACGACGTCCGCCTGCGGGTCCTGACCCGGCCCGGCAGCGACACGGCGGCCACGCTGTTCGGCGGCGACGACCGCATCGACGTCGTCACCGCCGAGTACACCGACCACGCGGGGCTGGCCGCCGCGGTCTCGGGCGTCGAGGTGGTCGTCTCGGCGGTCAGCGGCGTGCGGCCCGTGATCGTCGACGCGCAGCGGGCGCTGCTCGCAGCCGCCGTCGTGGCGGGTGTGCCGCGCTTCATCCCGTCGGACTACTCGGCCGACTACCGACGCATCAGCCCCGGCACCAACCGCAACTTCGAGCTGCGCCGCGAGTTCGCCGCCGACGTCGACGCCGCGCCGATCCAGGCGACGTCGATCCTGAACGGCATGTTCACCGACCTGCTGACCGGCGACGCGCCGATGATCCTCTTCGACCGCCGCCGGGTGCTGTTCTGGTCGTCGGCCGACCAGGTGCTCGACTTCACCACGAAGGACGACGTCGCCCGCATCACCGCGCTCGCGGCGCTCGACCCGCAGGCGCCGCGCGTCGTCGAGGTCGCGGGGTCGCAGGTGTCGGCACGGGAGGTCGCGGCGACGATGACCGAGCTGACCGGCACCCCGTTCAAGCTCCTCTGGGCGGGGACGACGGGCACTCTCTCGGCGATGAGCTCGATCGGGCGACGGCTGTCGAAGAGCGGCGACGAGACGTTCCCCGCCTGGCAGGGGATGCAGTACTTCGTCAGCATGTTCAGCGGCCAGGCGCAGCTGCACCACGTCGACGACGACCGCTACGGCCCCCACCGCTGGACGACGGTGCGCGACGTGCTCGAGCGGCACCTCGCCACGCGCCCCTAGCCCGCGCCTCCTGATCCGTTGGGGGTGCGGCGGGTCCCCGTCATCCGCGGCGGGTCAGCGCTGACCCGCCCGCGATGACACGAACCCGCCGAACCCGCACGGCGCCCCGCCCAACCCGCACGGCGCGCACCCGCACCGGGCTCACCCGCACGGCACTCACCCGCACGGCACCCCGTGGCGCACCCGCACGGCACCCCGCGGCGCACCCGCACGGCACCCCGCGGCGCACCCGCACGGCACCCGCACGGCACCCCGCGACGCACCCGCACGGCACCCGCGACGCAGCGAGGCCGCCACCCCGCAGGGGTGACGGCCTCGTGCTGGAGCGCGGTGCTACTTGATGAGCTCGATGGCGCTGGCGACCTCGGTCGACAGCTCGCTCGAGATGGGGGCCGAGCCGGCTGCGTCGGCGGCGACCTGCTGGCCGTCCTCGCTCGTGACGTAGCTGAGGTACGACTTGACGAGCTCGCCCTGCGCCTCGTCCTCGTACGACTCGCACGCGATCAGGTAGCTGATCAGCACGATCGGGTAGACGCCGGCCTCGGTCGAGGTGCGGTCGAGCTCGATGGCGATGTCCCCCTCGCCCCGGCCCTCTTCGCGCGGCGAGGCGTCGACGATGGCGGCGGCCGCGTCAGCCGAGTACTCGACGAACTCGTCGCCGACCTTGATCTTGGCGACACCGAGGTCACCGGCGCGCGAGGCGTCGGCGTAGCCGATGGTGCCGTCGCTGTTGGTGACGGCGTCGATCATGCCGGTGGTCTGGTTGGCGCCCTCACCGCTGTCGAGGGGCCAGACTCCGTCGGCCTCCTCGGTCCACACGTCGGGGGCCGTGGCGTGCAGGTAGTCGGTGAAGTTCTCGGTGGTGCCCGAGTCGTCCGAGCGGTGCACGGCGGTGATGGCCGTGCTGGGCAGCTCGGCGTCGGGGTTGTCGGCGGCGATCTCGTCGGCGTCCCACGTGGTGATCGAGCCGTTGAAGATGCCGGCGATCGTGGCGGGCGAGAGGTTGAGCTCGTCGACGCCCTCGACGTTGAAGACGACCGCGATGGGCGACACGTAGGCGGGCAGCTCGACGATGTCGGTGTCGGGCGTGCAGCCGGCGAAGGTGCTCGACTCGAGCTCCTCGGCCTTGAAGGCGCGGTCCGAGCCGGCGAAGTCGGCGGCACCCGAGATGAAGCTCTCGCGCCCGCCGCCGGAGCCCTGCGCGTCGTAGTTGACGGTGACGCCCTCGTTGGCGGTCTGGAAGGCTGCGACCCAGGCCTCCTGGGCCGACTGCTGCGACGAGGCGCCGATGCCGGAGATCGTGCCGGACAGGTCGGAGGATGCGCTCTCGGAGGGGCTGGTCGAGCCGCCTTCGTTCGAGGCGCAGGAGGCGAGGAGGACGGTGCCGACGGCGGCGATCGCCAGGACGGTACCAGTGCGCTTGAGTTTCATCGGGTTCCTTCGTGAGGTGCTGAAAGCAAGGGATTCGAGGTGCTCAGAGGAATCTGACTGCAGCTCGTGTCTCACTCACGTCCTGTCCGTGTCCTGTCGGTGAACGGACGGTCTCAGCACGGTCACGATCCGACGCGCGGGCTCAGAACGGCTCCGGCTCAGAACAGCGCGGGCTCAGAACAGCGCGGGCTCAGAACAGCGGCCAGGGCACCGCCGACGACTCCCCCGACGGTGCGGGGAACCGGCCCGCGCCCAGCAGGGTCTCGAGGCGCGCGATCGTCGCGACCCGCGCCTCCTCGGTCAGCAGGCCGGCCAGCTCCACGCCGAGGTCGCCGTCGAGGTCGGCGCGGAGTCGTCGGAGCGCCGCCGTCTCGTCGTCGTCGAGCTCGTCGCCGATCCAGCCCCAGAGGACGGTTCGGAGCTTGTGCTCGACATGGAAGGTCAGACCGTGGTCGACCCCGTGGCGGCGGCCGTCTGCGAGGGCGAGCACGTGGTCGCCCTTGCGGTCGGCGTTGTTGACGACGACGTCGAACACGGCCATGCGGCGGAGCGCCGTGCTGTCTTCATGCACGAGCGAGACGGGCCGGTCGTCTTCGTCGGAGCCCTCGAGCACCGTCCGCCAGCCGGTTCCCGGCACCTCGTCGGTCGGCAGCAGGTCGACGGCGGGGTGCTCGGGGTCGATCTCGCACCAGAGCTGGACCATGCCGGGCCCGTGCGGTCCGTCGCGCAGCCAGGTGCGCGGCACGATGTCCCAGCCCAGCGCCTCGGAGACGAGGTGGGCGGCCATCTCGCGCCGGGCGAGGTCGCCGTCGGGGAAGTCCCACAGGGGGCGTTCGCCGCGGCTCGGCTTGTAGACGACCTCGCGGTCGCCGATCAGCCCGACGAAGGTCGCGTTCGAGGCCGTGGTCAGTCGCGCCGTGAGCTCGAGCTCGGCGCCGTCGAGGTCGACCTCGTCGCTCACCAGAGGTCGCCGGCGGGGCAGTCGTGGCCCTCGGGGTCGAGCGGGTTGCCGCAGCGCGGGCAGAGCGGGCGACCGGCGCGGACGATGCCGAGCGTGCGGGTGGCGAAGGCCCTCGCCGTGCCCACGGGGATGCGGACGCGCAGCAGCTCGGCGGGCTCGACCGCCTCGGCCAGCATGGCGAGCTCGGGGTCGTCGGCGGACGGCTCGAACGAGAACCCGTCGAGACCGCCGGCACCGGGCTCGGAGTCATCGGGCTCGGTGCCGTCGTCTTCGATCAGGGGGAACGCCTCGATGACCACCTGCGCGGTCGACGGGTCCCAGCCGAGGCTGATGGCGCCGGTGCGGAACTCGGGGGCGACGGGCTGGTCGAGGGGCTCGTCGTCGAGCAGCTCGGCCGGTGTGTCGGTGGGGATGGTCACGGGGTTGCCGCGACCCTCGGCCGCCTTGAGCTCGTCGAGCAGCTCGTCGACCTTCTCGGCGAGCACCGCGGCCTGCTGCTTCTCGAGCCCCACGCTGACGACGCGGGCCCCGGCACGGACCTGCAGGTAGAAGGCGCGTGCCCCCGGCTGACCGATGGTGCCGACGACGAAACGGTCGGGCCAGTCGAATCCGTGCACGATTGTTGGCATGCGCTCATCCTACGAGCGCGACCCGCCGAGTGGCCCGGGAGGCGCGGTGCCGGTCAGGCGCGCCCCGCACCTCCTGAAGGCGCGAGGCGCGGCGACGGTCAGGAGGCGCGGTGCCCGTCAGGAGGCGCGGTGCCGGTCAGGCGCGACCCGCACCTCCTGAAGGCGCGCGGCGCGGCCCCGTCAGGAGGCGCGGCGCCGGTCAGGCGTGCCCCGCACCCCCGCCCACGGGTGCGTCGCCCGTCGGGGCCGCCGCCCGGAGCCACGACAGGTCGCCCGAGTCGGTGTTCGTCGCGATCACGTCGGGCCGGTGCGCGCCGTACCGGACGATCGAGACGGACGCGGGGCCGACCGAGACGCGTTGGAAGAGGTCGAGGTGCATGCCGAGCGCGTCGGCGAGCACCGATTTGATGATGTCGCCGTGGCTGACGGCGACCCAGACCGCGCCGGGCCCGTGCTCCGCCTCGATCTCAGCGTCGCGGCGACGGATCGCGGCGACCGCCCGCGACTGCATCGTCGCCATCGCCTCGCCGCCCGGGAACACGACGGCGGAGGGCTGCGACTGCACCACCGACCAGAGCGGCTCCTTCGCGAGGTCGCCGAGGGAGCGACCCTGCCAGTCGCCGTAGTCGCATTCGGTGATGCCCTCGTCGAGCGGGCTGTCGAGCGGCCCCTGCTGGCGGTCGATGATGAACGAGGCGGTCTGACGACAGCGTTCGAGCGGGCTCGACACGACCGCCACGACCGGGACGTCGGCTATGCGCTCGGCGGTGCGGGCCGCCTGCTCGCGGCCGACGCGGTCGAGATCGACGCCGGGCGTGCGACCGGCGAGCAGACCGCTGGCGTTCGCGGTGGTGCGGCCGTGCCGCACGAGGAGGACTGTTGCCATACCCGGAGCCTACGGGCGACCACCGACGGGCGGGCCCCCTCCGGGCGCACCCGTCGCCGGCGACCCGCTACGGGCGGTTGGCCACCAGGGCCGTCGCGTACGACGGGAACCACACGCCGGCGGCCGGTCCGCCCCCGCACGGTCCGTCGCTGGCGCCCGGGGTCTTGATCCACAGCTGGGCGTCGAGCTTGCCCGTGCCGTTCGTGCGGTGCGGGTTCACGCCGAGCCCGGCGCCGGGCGCGTTGCACCAGGTGCCCTTCCAGCCGCGTCCGTTGCGGGAGACGTCGATGACGTAGTTCGCGCCTCCTACCGCCTTCGAGACCTTCTGCGCGTAGGCGTTCTCGGCGGCGACCGGGTAGTAGTTCGAGACGTTGGTCGCGAAGCCCCGGGCGACGCCGACCCCCGCCGCGACGAGCCGCTTCGCCATGACGTCGGCGGGCACCCAGTTCGAGTTGCCGGCGTCGATGTACGAGGGGACCCCGGCGTTGCTCAGAGCCGTGACGGCCTTCTTGATCATGGCCTCGCGACCCGTCGCGAGCTCGGGGCAGCTGCTGAGGTGGGAGAGCGCGTCGGGCTCGACGATCACGACGGCCCTGTGGCCCTTGAGGGTGTCGGCGATGCGCTGGTTCCAGGCGAGGTACGCGGTCGACGACGCCGCGCCTCCTCCCGAGTAGCCGCCGCAGTCGCGGTTCGGGATGTCGTACGTGACGAAGACGGGGGTCGTGCCGGCCTTCTTCGCCTCGGCGAGGTTGTAGCGGACGACCTCGACGAGCTGCGCGTCGGTGTACCACGAGCCCAGCCAGATGGCGACGGACTGCCCGGCGATGGTGCGCGCGGCGGCGGCGTCCTTCGTGCGGCCCTGCTTGGCGAGGGCGTCGGCGGCGCGTGAGGCCTCGCTCGACTTCTGCACGTAGAGCCCGCCGGCGTAGATCGTGCTGGTGGGCGCGGTCTTGATCGTGGCGCGCGTGACGGTGGCCGTGCCGGTCGTCGCGGCGTCAGCCGACGAGGCCGGGGCGATGGAGGCGAGGCCTGTGGCGAGAACGAGTGCACCGACGGCGACGACGCTCGCGAATGCGAGACGGGTCATGGGTTGGATCCTTGCGGGGTGTCGGGCCTCGGGTGTGGGCGGATGTGCTCACGGCCTCACCAAGTGCACCACGTCCCGTCGCGCCGCGTAGCCCCGTCTTCGGGGCACAGGCGATGGGAGCCGAGGAGGCGCGGTGCGATTCGAGTGCGGAGGGCGTGGGATTCGAACCCACGAGACATCTCTGCCCACTTGTTTTCAAGACAAGCTCCATCGGCCGCTCGGACAGCCCTCCCGGCCTGCACGGGGCGTACCCCGGCGACCGCCGCCGAGTCTACCGGACGGGGCCGGGGGCGCCAGGGGGCGACCATGAGCGCGAAGGCGGGCGTGTGCGGCCAGGCCGGGCGGGTGCCGACGCCCGTTCTGGCCGGACTCGCCCGGGTTCTGCGACCTAGAGCGTCGCGAGCGCCGTCGCCAGGCCGTCTTCCAGGTCGCTGCCGGTCTTCTCGTTGGCGACCTCGACCACGTCGTCGGGAGCCTGACCCATGGCCACGCCGCGCCCCTCGGCCGAGGCCCAGCGGAGCATGTCGATGTCGTTGCGTCCGTCGCCGGCCGCGAGCACCCGGTCGCGCGGCACGTCGAGCCACTCGCGCACCCGCTCGAGCGCCGTGGCCTTCGTCACGCCGTCGGGGGCGATGTCGAGCCACGCCGTCCACCCGACGTTGTAGTTCACCTTCGACAGCCCCATGCGCTCGACGACCTCGAGGAACTCGTCGGTGCCGTGGTCGGGCGACACCACGACGACGCGGGTCGCGGGGCGCTCGCCCAGTCGCTCGAACTCGACCTTCTCGGCGTTGCCCGCGGCCTCGATGACCGGGAACGTGCCGCAGTAGCGCATCACCCCGTCGCGGTCCTCGACGGCGTAGCCGCCCTCGGACAGGTTCGAGCGGATCGTCGTCAGCACCTCGGTGGGGTCGAACTCCTCGACGAAGACCTGCCGGTAGCCGGTCGGCGCCGTCTCGTCGCGGCCGAGCGTGATGGCCCCGTTGGCGCAGACGACGTAGTCGGAGACCAGACTGAGCCGCTCGAGCACCGGCAGCGTCATCGACACCGAGCGACCGGTGGCGATCATCACCTGGTGGCCGTCGGACGCCAGGCGCCGGATCTCGTCGGAGACGGCGTCGCTGATCGTGCCGGTCTCTTGCATGATGGTGCCGTCGATGTCGAGGCAGACGAGCCACTGCTCGTCGTCGGGCAGAGCCGCCGCAGCGGCCGAGGCGTTCGTCATGCGACCGGCTCGATGATCTCGAGGCCGCCGAGGTAGGGGCGCAGCGCCTCGGGCACCACGACCGAACCGTCGGGCTGCTGGTGCGTCTCGAGGATCGCCACGAGCCAGCGCGTCGTCGCCAGCGTGCCGTTCAACGTCGCGACCGGCGCCGTCTTGCCGCTCTCGGTGCGGTACCGGATGTCGAGGCGACGAGCCTGGAACGTCGTGCAGTTCGAGGTGCTGCTGAGCTCGCGGTAGGTGCCCTGCGTCGGCACCCAGGCCTCGATGTCGTACTTGCGGGCCGCGCTCGAGCCGAGGTCGCCGGCCGCGACGTCGATCACGCGGTAGTGCAGACCGAGCGCCTGCATCATCTGCTCTTGGAACCCGACGAGCGCGAGGTGCTCGGTCTCGGCCTGGTCGGGGTGCACGTAGGTGAACATCTCGAGCTTGTTGAACTGGTGCACGCGCAGGATGCCGCGGTTGTCGCGACCCGCGGCACCGGCCTCGCGGCGGTAGCAGGTCGACCAGCCGGCGTAGCGGATCGGCCCCGACTCGACGTCGAGGATCTCGTCGGCGTGGTACCCGGCGAGCGCCACCTCGCTCGTGCCGGTCAGGTAGAGGTCGTCGGCGGGCAGGTGGTACACCTCGTCGGCGTGGGCGCCCAGGAACCCGGTGCCGGCCATGATCTCGGGCCGCACGAGCGTCGGGGTGATGAGCGGCGTGAAGTCGTTCTGCAGGGCCAGGTCGAGTGCCATGTTCATCATGCCGAGCTCGAGTCGGGCGCCGATGCCCCGCAGGAAGTAGAACCGTGAGCCCGACACCTTCGTGCCGCGCTTGATGTCGATCGCCCCGAGCTTCTCGCCGAGGTCGGCGTGGTCGAGCGGTTCGAAGTCGAACTCGCGTCGGGTGCCGACCTCGCGCAGCGTGACGAAGTCCTCTTCGCCGCCCGCGGGGACCCCGTCGATGATCGGGTTGCCGATCGCCCGGATGGCGCGGTCGAAGACGGCGTCGGCCTCGGTGGACTCGGCCTGCGCGGCCTTCACCCGGCCGGCGAGCTCTTGCGCCTGGGCGACGAGCGCCTTCTTCTCGTCTTTCGGGGCCTTCGCGACGGTCTTGCCGAACGCGTTCTGCTCCGCTCGCAGCTCCTCGAACGCCGCGATGGCCGCGCGGCGGGCCGTGTCGGCCGCGACGGCGTCGTCGACCGCCGACTCGGACTCACCCCGGGCACGCTGACTCGTCTTGATGAGGTCGGGGGCGTCGCGCAGCAGCTGGGGATCGATCACGCGACCATCCTAAAAGAGATTCGCCGCGCCTCCTCGGTCCGGCGTCGCCTAGGTTTGCTGCATGACGACCTCCTCCTCCCCCGCCGAGAGGCCCTCGTCGACCGAGGCCCCGTCGGCCGCCTCCGAGGGTGGGGCGGGTCGGGATGCGACCGCCGTGCGGACGGCGGCCGTGGTCTACAACCCGATCAAGGTCGACCTGAAGACCATCCGCGCGTCGGTGCTCCGGCACCAGGACGACGCCGGGTGGGGCCCGACGCGGTACTACGAGACGTCGAAGGAGGACCCAGGAGGCGCGGTGACGGCGACCGCGCTCGCCGACGGCGCGTCGATGGTGATCGCGGCCGGCGGCGACGGCACGGTCCGTGCGGTGGCCGAGGCGCTGCGCGAATCGGACGCCTCACTCGCGCTGCTGCCCTCGGGAACCGGCAATCTGCTGGCCCGCAACCTGTCGCTCACGCTCGACCGCCTCGACGACTCGATCGCGACGGCCTTCCGCGGCCGCGACCGCGACATCGATCTCGGCGTCGTCGACATCGAGCGCGAGAACGGCGACCGCGAGACCAAGGTGTTCGTCGTGATGGCGGGCGTCGGGCTCGACGCCAAGATGCTCGCGAACACCAACGACGAGCTGAAGAGACGCGTCGGCTGGCTCGCCTACGTCGACGCCATCGCCCGGGCGCTGCGCGACGACAACAAGATCGACGTCCGGTACCAGCTCGACGACGGCGAGACGAAGACGATGAGCGCGCACACGATCATCGTCGGCAACTGCGGCCTGCTTCCCGCGAACATCATGCTGCTGCCGGACGCCGCGGTCGACGACGGCATCTTCGACATCGTGGCGCTGCGGCCCGAGGGCGTCATCGGCTGGGCGCAGATCTGGATCAAGATCGTGTGGGAGAACGGGGTGCTGCGGCGCAGCCACGTCGGGCGCCGCATCATGGCCGCGAACTCGCGCGAGGTGCGCACGCTCCGCTACAACAAGGGGAAGAAGCTCGTCGTGCGACTCGAGAGCGCCCAGGACTTCGAGATCGACGGCGACTCGGTGGGCAAGGCGGTCGCGCTGCGCGCGGTGGTCGACCCCGGGGCGCTCACGGTGCGGGTTCCCGCCTAGCCGCGCTGGGGCCGCCGGGTCGGTGACCGCTCAGCCGCGCCCGCTCCGGCGGTTGCGCCGTGCCGACCGCTACGCCGGGTCGACGCCCGACACGAGGCCGCGCAGCCAGTCGCGGGCGTCGACGAAGGCCTCGTCGTCGTACCGGGGCGACACCTCGACCGGCGAGCCGTCGGCGCGCGGGTACGAGCCGAGGAACGTCACGTTCGGGCTGAACCGCTTGAGCCCGAGCAGGGCGTCGGCCACGCGCTCGTCGAGCACATGACCCTCGAGGTCGATCACGAACCGGTACCGGCCGAGGGCGTCGCCGATCGGTCGGGACTGGATGAGACTCAGGTTGATGCCGCGGGTCGCGAACTGCTCGAGCATGTCGACCAGGGCGCCGGCGCCGTCGACGGGCAGCTCGACGATCAGGCTCGTCTTGTCGGCGCCGGTCGCCGGCGGCACGGGGACCGTGCGGCTGACCAGCACGAAGCGCGTGACGGCGTTCGCGTTGTCGCCGATGCCCGTCGCGAGCACCTCGACGTCGTGGTGGGCGGTGATGCCGGGCGGTGCGACGGCGGCGTCCGCCTCGCCCTGGCCGCGGTCGGCTCGCAGCAGATCGGCGGCGGCCGCGACGTTCGAGCTGGCCGGGATGTGACCGTGGCCCGGCAGGTTGGCCTCGAGCCAGAGGTGGGTCTGGGCGTAGGCGACCGGGTGCGCGTTGACGACCCGCACCTCCTCGAGGCGGGTGCCCGGCCTGGCCACGAGCACGAAGTCGACCCGCACCAGGTACTCGCCCAGGATGCGGAGGCCCGGCACGGTCGCCAATGCGTCTTGAGTGGCGCTGACGCCGCCCTCGACGCTGTTCTCGATCGCGATCATGGCGGCGGTGCTGCGACCCGCGACGACGTCGGCGAGCGCCTCGCCCACGTTGTTGACGCTGCGCCACTCGGCACCCACGGCCTCGGGCACCTGCTTCAGCGCGGCCTCGGTGAACGTGCCCGCCGGGCCCAGATAGCTGTAGGTCGACGAGGAGGCGGTGGTCGGCATGTCCGAGAGCCTACTGAGGCCTGTGGAGACCCTGCGACGAACGTCGGCGGCTGGTGCCAGGATGACCTCATGACAGACCGAGCCGGAACCCCCGCCGAAGCCAGCGACCTCATCGACCCCGAAGAGGTCTCGGCCGCGTACTACGAACTCGTGCCCGACGTCTCGGACCCCGAGCAGAAGGTCGTCTTCGGCACCTCGGGTCACCGCGGCTCGTCGCTCGACTCGGCCTTCAACGAGACGCACATCGCCGCCATCACGCAGGCGATCGTCGAGTACCGCGCGGGCCAGGGCATCACCGGGCCGCTGTTCATCGGGCGCGACACGCACATCCTCAGCGGGCCGGCCGAGCGCACGGCGGTCGAGGTGCTCGTCGGCAACGGCGTGCACGTGCTGGCCGACTCCGAGGGCGGCTACGTGCCGACCCCGGCGCTCAGCCACGCGATCCTCGTGTACAACGCCGATCCGGCGCACACCGACAAGGCCGACGGCATCGTCGTCACCCCCAGCCACAACCCGCCCCGCGACGGCGGCTTCAAGTACAACCCGCCGCACGGCGGCCCCGCCGACAGCGAGGCCACGAACTGGATCGCCACCCGCGCCAACGAGATAATCGCCGGGGGCAACGTCGACGTCGTGCGCGGCGACGGCAGCCCGGGTCGGCACGACTTCCTCCGCGGCTACGTCGGCGACCTCGCCAACATCATCGACATCGAGGCCATCAAGAAGGCCGGCGTCCGCATCGGCGCCGACCCCCTGGGCGGGGCGAGCGTCGCGTACTGGGGCGCCATCCGCGACGTCTACGGCCTCGACCTGACCGTCACCAACCCCGGCGTCGACCCGACCTGGCGCTTCATGACCCTCGACTGGGACGGCAAGATCCGCATGGATCCCTCGAGCCCCTCGGCCATGGCCAGCGTCGTGCACCGCAAAGACGAGTTCGACCTGCTGACCGGCAACGACGCCGACGCCGACCGCCACGGCATCGTCACCCCCGACGGCGGTCTGATGAACCCCAACCACTACCTGGCCGTCGCGATCGACTACCTCTACACGCACCGCCCGCAGTGGCGTGACGACGCCGCCATCGGCAAGACGCTGGTCTCGTCGGGCATCATCGACGCGGTGGCCGAGTCGCACGGGCGACGCCTCTGGGAGGTCCCCGTCGGGTTCAAGTGGTTCGTGCCCGGCCTCGTCGACGGCTCGGTCGGCTTCGGCGGCGAAGAGAGCGCGGGCGCGTCGTTCCTCCGCCACGACGGCACCGTGTGGACGACCGACAAAGACGGCATCCTGCTCGCACTGCTCGCGAGCGAGATCCTCGCCGTCACGGGCAAGACGCCTTCGCAGCTGTACGCCGAGCTCGTCGAGAAGTTCGGTGACCCCGTCTACCAGCGGGTCGACGCCGCCGCCTCGAAAGAGCAGAAGGCCCGCCTCGGCAAGCTGAGCGGCGACGACATCACGGCGACCGAGCTGGCGGGCGACCCGATCACCGCCAAGCTCACCGAGGCGCCCGGCAACGGCGCGTCCATCGGCGGTCTCAAGGTCGTCACCGACAAGGCGTGGTTCGCCGCCCGCCCGTCGGGCACCGAAGACGTCTACAAGATCTACGCCGAGTCGTTCGAGGGGCCCGAGCACCTCGCCCGCGTGCAGGCCGAGGCGAAGCAGATCGTCGACGCCGCGCTCCAGGGCTGAGCCGCGCCTCCCGCACCGCCCGACGGGCGTGTTCGCGACGGACGGGCGACTTCGGTCGCCCTTTTCGGACGAACACGTCCGTCTTGCTGCCCCGAGACCGCGCGTCAGTCGTCGCGACGGGCGCGCAGGCGACGCACCGTGTCGCGCGCCGACCGGACGATGCCCCAGAAGATCACGATGATGCCGACCGGCACGCCGAACAGGGCGATCCCCTCGATCCGGCCGCGCCAGTCCCAGTAGCTGAAAGCGAGGAACGCCCCCACGCCGAGTGCGACGAAGACCAGGCCCGTCATGACGAGCTGTCGACCTGTGGCGGGCTTCTCGTCGGCGGGCGGACGTCGCATGGGGTCAGCCGACGTAGCCGGGCGCCGCAGGCAGGCCGAAGAACTCCTCGAGTGTCGTCACGCCCGTCTCGTGCATCTCGGTCGACAGGTCCGTGCCGATGTACCGGAAGTGCCACGGCTCGAAGGTGAACCCGGTCACCGCGACCTTGTCGGCGGGGTACCGAAGCAAGAAGCCGAAGCGCCAGGCGTTGGCTGCGAGCCACTGCCCCTGCGGGGTGTCGCCGAAGCACGCCTGCAGCGCGCAGCTGAGGGGCACGGGGCTGATGTCGAGGGCGAGCCCGGTCTGATGCTCGCTGAACCCGGGGCGGGCGCTCTGCGCGTCGGCCTGGGTCTGCCCGAGTCGCTGCACCCAGCCGTCGTAGACGCTGACCTGCGTGTCATACGACCGGTACGCGCTCTGCACCTGGAACGCCCCCGCGCCCTCCGCCTCCCCCGCGGCGAACATCTCGACGACCGCGTCGGCGACCTCGGCGCGCAGCGTGGGCGGGTTCTGACTCTGCACGTCGGGCGTGACGAGATCGGTCGGGACGTAGTCGACGGGGTCGAGCGGACGCAGCTTGTCGCTGACGACCCAGAGGCTCGACGGGTCGTCGATGGACCGCGCCGACCTGTCGAAGGCGGGCGTCGTCGGGGACGCAGGAGGCGCCTCCTCGGTCTCCGACGGAACCGGCGTCGCCGCCGTGGGCGTCTCGGACGGGCTGGGCGAGGCCGGAGTCGTGGGCGCGGGAGTCGCCGCCGAGCACGACGCGAGCAGCGCCGCCGCGACGATCGCGGCGAGGGGCAGCAGGATCGCCGTGCGGGACGAGAAGGGGCGGGAGGTCATCGCGTCGAGCCTAGTTCGTCGCCTCCGCGGCACTCGCGAGCCCGACCCGCGTCGGGTGCGGGACGGGGGCGGGCCGGGTCCGCGGCGGGCCCTCAGAAGGCATGGGTCGGAAGCTGGAGGTCGCCTCGGTATCCGTCGCCGCGGACCGAACCGGCCCCGCAAGGGGGTAGCGTGTTCCTTGCTGGAGGTGCTAGCCACCTCCCCGGTCGTCTCATCCCCGGCGTACCCTGCCCGTGAAGCTCACGCGGGAGGTGCGACGACCACAAGGGCCGCCCCTCATCTCGAGGTGCGGCCCTTGGCATGTCCACCGCTGGTGAAGCTAGTCTCTCTAGCATGGCGACCAACAGACCCTCGGCCCTCTACGACGCCACCGGCTACTGGTACACGAGCAGCGCCGAAGAGCGCGGGGTCGAGGTGCTCAACGCCCTGCGCCGCTACCGCTCCGCCGAGTCGGACATGCGCAAGCGGACCCGCGACTCGATGGGCATGGGCGACACCGACCTGGCCGCTCTGAGATTCCTGGTGCGGGCGTCCCGCCGCGGTGAGGACGTCAACGCGAAGGACCTCGCAGCCCATCTCGGCATCACCTCGGCCTCGACCTCGGTCTTGATCGCCCGACTGGTCGCCAGCGGCCATCTGCGGCGCAACCCGCACCCCACCGACCGGCGCGGCGTGCTGCTGACCGTCACGAACGACTCGCACGTCGAGGTGCGCTCGACGCTGTCGGCCATGCACCGGCGCATGATCGTGACGGCCGAGTCGATGTCCGCCGACGAGCAGGCGGTCGTCGCGTCGTTCCTCGACTCGATGTCGGAGGCGCTGTCGATCGACGACCACGCCGCCGAAGCGGAGGGCCCGGCCGAGAGCACGGCGGAGAGCTCGGCCGAGAGCCACGATCCGACCAGCTCCGAGACCCGTATCCGCTGAACGAATCGAGCCGGCGAGTATCTAGACAACCTAGGCACCCTCTGCCAGTCTCATCGGACGGCCCCGATTCACGGCGGGGCCACCGACCCCGGTTCACGGCCGGAGTCGCACGGATCGACCCCCGGTCGACCCGTGACCGCAGCACCGATCACGATGGATCAGCCGGCATCGCAGGGATGCCAGAAACGAGCAGGACATGACTGCACTCACCCCGACGCCTCGAGGACGTCGCTCGAACCCGATCGACACCGGCCACGACACGACGGTCGTCGTCATCGTCGTCGCCGGTCTCGGCACGGTGGTCAGCCTCGGCGCGGCCGTCGGCACCGCCCTCGGACTCCTCTGATGAACGCCCAGATGCTCCAGTCGCTCACGCACGAGCAGCTGGTCGCGGTCGTCCGCGGCACCGTCTCAGCCGGTGGCGCCCACGCCGCCGACCAGGGTCACCAGCTCACGCAGACCGCCGCCTGAACCCCTCCTGCTCAGCGCCGGGCCTGCGGCCTCGACCTCCCCGCGACAGGGGCGGTCTCACGAGGTCAGTCCGCCTCGGCGACCGTCGTCCGTGCCGGCTTCGCGGTCGCCGGCTTCGCGGTTGACGGCTTCCGAGCGGCAGCGGGCTTGCGAGCGGCAGGCTTGCGCGTCGCGCGGGGCTTGACCACCGCGACGTCCGCCTGCGGGAGCCGCCTGCGCATCACGGCCACCGCCTCCTCGTTGCTGTCGACCAGCACGAAACGCCGACCGAGCGACTCGGCCACGGCTCCGGTCGTGCCGCTGCCGGCGAAGAAGTCGAGCACCCAGTCGCCCTCGCGGCTCGACGCCTGGATCATGCGCCTCAGCACGCCTTCGGGCTTCTGCGTCGGGTAGCCGGTCTTCTCGCGGCCCGTCGGCGACACGATCGTGTGCCACCAGACGTCGGTCGGCAGCTTGCCCCGAGCGACCTTCTCGGGTGTGACCAGGCCGGGAGCCATGTAGGGCTCGCGGTCGACCGTCTCGGAGTCGAAGTGGTACCGGGCAGGGTCCTTCACGTAGACGAGGATCGTGTCGTGCTTGGTGGGCCACCGGTTGCGGCTCTTCGCGCCGTAGTCGTACGCCCAGATGATCTCGTTCAGGAAGTTGTCGCGACCGAACAGCACGTCGAGCAGCACCTTCGCGTAGTGCGCCTCGCGGTAGTCGAGGTGCAGATAGAGGGTGCCGTCGGGGGCGAGCAGGCGCCAGGCCTCGGCGAGTCTCGGCTCGAGGAACGACCAGTAGTCGTCGAAGCGGTCGTCGTAGCGCATCAGGTCGCCGCGGATCCGCTCGTACGCGACGCCCTTGAAACCCGTGACGGCGGTCACGGAGTCGTCGGCGCTGCGGACCGAGGTGGTCGTCCGCCGCTTCTGCGCCCGCCCCGTGTTGAACGGCGGGTCGAGGTAGACGACCGTGAACGCCTCGTCGGGCAGTCGCGGCGTCACCTCGAGGTTGTCACCCTGGACCACGAGGCTCGAGGAGGCGCTGGTCCAGTTCAGGGGCATGCCCCCATTCTGTCGCGTGCCGGGCCCGGCTCCGCCCACCCTCGCCGCGCCTCCTGCGGGCCGGCCCCGACCGGAGCGGAGTGGGGCGGAGGGGGACGGAGGGCGACGGAGGGGGCGAGGG
>NZ_CEEDMT010000020.1:0-38933 GCF_979256015.1 Frigoribacterium sp. AC759
TCCTGCGCCGCGCCTCCTCGCCTCTGCTGCGCCGCGCCTCCTCGCCCGTCCCCGCGCAGCGATGAACCGCGTTCGCGAAGAAGAACCGCGATACAACGCAGTTCATCTTCGCGAACGCGGTTCATAGGCGGGCGAGGAGGCGCGGCGCAGCAGAGGCGAGGAGGCGCGGCGCAGGAAAACGAGGAGGCGCAGTGCAGGAGAAGCGAGGAGACGCGGCGATCGGCGATGAACCGCGTTCGCGAAGAAGAACCGCGATACAACGCAGTTCATCTTCGCGAACGCGGTTTACGGGTCGACGAGGAGGCGCGGGTCAGGCGGGTCAGGCAGGCGAGGAGGCGCGGGTCGGGCGGGACGAGGAGGCGCGGCGCGCGCGGGAGGGGAGACGCGGCGCCCGGCGATGAACCGCGTTCGCGAAGAAGAACCGCGATACGACGCAGTTCATCTTCGCGAACGCGGTTCATGGGCAGGCGAGGAGGCGCGGCGCAGGAGGGGTGAGGAGGCGCGGCACAGGAAAGGCGAGGAGGCGCGGCGCAGCAGAGGCGAGGAGGCGCGGGTCAGGCGGGCGGGGCGGGCGCGGTGATGCGGGCCACCGCCTCCTCCGTGAAGCGTCGCGACGGCGGTTCGGGGTCGAGCACGCGGTGGATCAACAGCCCCTCGATCAGCGCGTCGACGCGTCGTGCCGTGTCGGGGTCGAAGTGCCGCTCGAGCTCGACGCGGCTGCGGCGCATCCACTCGCGGGTGATGCGGCGGAACGCCGGCTGCCGTGCGGCGAGCGTGTAGAGCTCGTACGACAGCACCTGATCGCGCAGCCTCCCCTCGGCCGCGAGATCGTCGTGGATCAGCGACACGATCGCCGCGCGGGCCTCGTCGGGTGCGGTCGCCGACCCGAGCGCCGCTTCGAAGCGGGCGATGATGGTGCCGGCGAAGCGGGTGAACGCCTCGTGCATCAGGTCGTCCATTCCGTCGAAGTGGTAGGTCATCGAGCCGAGCGGCACATCGGCGCGCGTCGCGATCTTGCGATGCGAGATGCCGGCGACGCCGTTCTCGGCGATGAGGTCGAGCGTGACGTCGATCAGACGATCGCGCCGCTCGGGGTCGCTGCGCCGGGCCGTCATGCCGACCACCTTAGTCACGATGCGTACGGACGTACGCAGCCCGCGCCTCCTACCGGAGCACCGAGCTCAGCAGCAGACTCGTCTCGGAGTTGATGACGCCCTCGACGCTGCGGATCCGCGCCAGCACGCGGTCGAACTCGCCGAGCGACGAGGTGCGGTACTCGGCGACGAGATCCCACCCGCCGTTGGTCGTGTGCAGAGACACCACCTCGGGGAATCCGCGCAGCTGCCGGATGACGTGGTCGGTCGACCGCCCCTCGATCTCGATGAAGCCGATCGCGCGGATCAGATCGGGGTCGTGGTCCTCGCGCACGCGCACCGTGTAGCCGAGCACCGTGCCCGACGCCTCGAGCCGGTCGAGCCGCGACGTCACGGTCGCGCGGGTGACCCCGAGTCGGCGCGCCAGGGCGGCGGCGGACTCGCGGGCGTCGACCCGGAGGGCGGCGAGGAGGCGCCGGTCGAGTTCGTCGAGATCGGCCATGACCCGAAATGTACAGCAGCACTGCGCGGATCGCCGAGTCGGGGGTGCGATTCAGCGCGTGCTGACGATTGCCGGTGCATATCGCGCAGCCATAGCGTGGAGCGACGACCGGGTGACCGGCGAGACGACCGGGCGACCGGCGAGACGAGCAGAGGGGAGGCGCCCGTGGTGCGCTTCGTAGACGTGCAGAACATGATCCGCTGGGTGACCGACCGCGGGGTCGGCCCGATCACCGCCGGCATGGTGACCGCCCTCGAGCGCGACTTCGCCCGCTGGCCCGCCTTCGACAAGTCGCCGCGCGTGGCCTCGCACTCGCCGATCGGCGTGATCGAGCTGATGCCCGCGAGCGACAGCGAGACCTACGGCTTCAAGTACGTCAACGGCCACCCGTCGAACCCGGCCCGCGGATTCCAGACCGTCACCGCGTTCGGCGTGCTCGCCGACGTCGACACGGGGTACCCGACGTTCCTCGCCGAGATGACGATCCTCACCGCGCTCCGCACCGCCGCCACGAGCGCGATGGCGGCGAAGCGTCTCGCCCGCGCCGACTCGCGGGTGCTCGCCCTGATCGGGGCGGGGTCGCAGGCGGAGTTCCAGGCGCTGGCGATGCGCGCCTCCCTGGGGATCGAGATCGTGCGGGTCTTCGACGTCGACCCCGGGGCGACCGAGAAGCTCGTCCGCAACCTGGCCCCGCTCGGCTTCGACATCACCGTCTGCTCGAGCCCGGTCGAGGCCGCGGAGGGCGCCGACGTCGTCACCACCTGCACGGCCGACAAGCAGAACGCGATCGTGCTGCCCGACGGGGCCGTGCGACCCGGCATGCACGTGAACGCGATCGGCGGCGACTGCCCCGGCAAGACCGAGCTCGACCCGGTGACGCTGCGCCGCGCCGACGTGTTCGTCGAGTACCCCGAGCAGACGCGGGTCGAGGGCGAGATCCAGCACCAGGCGGCCGACTTCGCCGTCACCGAGCTGTGGGAGGTCGTGGCCGGCCGACTGCCCGGGCGCACGAGCGACGAGCAGATCACCGTCTTCGACTCCGTCGGCTTCGCCATCGAGGACGTCTGCGCGCTCAAGTACCTGCGCGACGACGTCGCCGGCACCGACTACGCCGTCGACATCGACCTCGTCGCCGACCCCGACGACCCGAAGGACCTCTTCGGCCTCGTCGCCCGTCAGCCCGTCGGGGTCTGAGGGCCGACATGACGAGCGTCGTCGAGACCGGCGCGGGCGCGACCGGCGCCGGCGCGACCGGCGCGATCCCGAGGGGCGTCGCGAGCGTGACCGGCGTCGCCGACCCGGCCCGCGCCTCCTCGTCCCCCCTCGTCGCCGACCCCGAGGAGGCGCGGCTCGCCCGCCAGTCCCCCGCCGCCGTCGTGATGGTGCGTCCGCGTCACTTCACGCCCAACCCGCAGACGGCGCGGGACAACGCGTTCCAGACCGACCCCGCCGACGTCGACGCGTCGCGGGCCGAGATCGCCGCGCGAGCCCGGGCCGAGGTCGACTCGGTGGCGGCCGCCCTGCGCGCCGCGGGTGTGCACGTGCATCTCGTCGACGACGAGCGGGCCGACCGTCCCGACGCGGTGTTCCCGAACAACTGGTTCTCGACGCACGCCGACGGGCGTCTGCTGCTCTACCCGATGCACTCGCCGAACCGGCGGTCGGAACGGCGCGGCGACGTGGTCGAGCTGCTGCGCGCCTCGTACGGGGTCGGGTCGGTGGTCGACCACTCGTCGCTCGAGTCGCTCGGGCTGCACGTCGAGGGCACCGGAGCGCTCGTCTTCGACCACGTCGAGCGGGTCGCCTACGTCGCCCTCTCGCATCGGGCCGACCGGGCCGCTGTCGATCTCGTCTGCCGCGGGCTCGACTACGACGTCGAGGCGTTCACCGCGACCGACGCCGACGGGGTGCCGATCTATCACACGAACGTGATGATGAGCGTGGCCTCGCGCCTGGCGCTGGTCGGCCTCGAGGCGATCGGGTCGTCGAGCGAGAGGAGGCGCGTGGCCGACCGCCTCGCCGCCTCCGGACGCGAGGTGGTCGCCCTCACCCGCGCCCAGCTCGCCGAGTTCGCCGGCAATGCTCTCGAGCTGCGGGGCGCCGACGGGCCCGTGCTCGCGGTGTCGGCGCGCGGCTGGGCGGCTCTCACCCCGGCGCAGCGGGCGACGGTGGCGCGGCACGCCCGCCCGCTGCCGCTCGATGTGCCGACGATCGAGCTGGCCGGCGGCTCGGTGCGCTGCATGCTGGCCGGAGTGCATCTGCCGGTTCGCGCGGCCCTCTGACCCGGCGGCGCGAGGCCGACCGACCGGGATGCCCGACGGCTAGTTGCACCGCACCGTCCCGTTGAGGAGGTTCACGGCGATCGACGTCGTCGCGGCCGACAGGGCCGTCCAGGGTGTGGCCCCCTCGCCGAAGACGGCACGGACACGCACCGTCGTCGTGACGCTGAGGTTCAGCCCCGCCGGCAGAGTGAAGGTGATCGACCTCGCCGTACCCGAGCCGGTCGAGGCTGCGGGAGTGCTGCTGAGAGTGCTGACCGCGCCGAGCAGGCTCGTCCCGACGAGCTCGAACGAGTCCGCCGACGCACCCGCCGCGTAGGTGAACGAGATGGTGACGCCGGTCGACCCCGAGTTGACGCAGCCGAGGGCCGTGCTGCCGACCGGCGGTCCGGGCACGGCGACCGCGCCCGCGCCGAACTTCGATCCCGTGGCGACCGTCGTGGCCTGGAACGCCGCGAACGCCGTCGCCGGAAGCACGAACCAGATGCCGGCCGTCGCGACGACCAGCACGCTGAAGCCGGACCCCCAGAGCAGGCGTCGGCGCCGGTTCGCGGCCCGACGCTCGGCGAGCGCGAGGCACCGGGTGCTCGCGACGCCGTCGGAACGCCCGAGCCGAGGAGGTGCGGTGCGCGACCGCCTGTCGCGCACCTCCTGCACATGCGCGGCCGGTGCGACGACCCGCAGCATCCGACCGACGGCGACCCCGGCGCGGTGGATGCCGCCCCGACCGGAGCCGGCGGCACGGGCGCCGGCTCGACCCGCGCCTCCTGAACCCCCGCCTGCGGGGCCTCCGCCGTGTCGTCCGTGCGTGCGGCCGGCGATGGTCGACGGGTCGGGCTCGGGGCGACGGCGCAGCGGCCCGTCGAGCAGGGTGACGGCGATCAGCACCACGAAGGCGAGACCGGCGAGCACGAGGTGCGCGGCGTCGCCGTCGTGCAGCCAGACGATCGGCATGCCGATGAGCGGCACCCGCAGCACGCCGATGCCGTGCACGTCGTCACGGGGCACCGGCGACGAGTCGGCGGCGGCGTTGGCGTCGCCCTTCGTGATGAGCGTGCCGTCGGGGGCCGTCGAGTCGACCCGGTGCAGTCGCAGCGCCCCCTCGTGATCGGGGTCGTCGAAGAGCAGGACCTGCCCGGCGTCGAGCCTCGCGGAGTCGACCGGCCGCGAGATGACGACGTCTCCGACGGCGACCCGCGGCATCATCGACCCGGTCATCACCGTGGTGGGCTGCCAGCCGACGACAGCGGGGGCCGCCGCCCAGAAGGCGAGACCGAGCAGGGTCGCGATGATCCCGCGGGCGAGCGTCGCGGCGACGATCCGGGACCAGTCGGCGACCGTGGCCGCATCGACGCTCGACCCGCCCGACGACAGCCGGGCCGAGGCCGACCCGGATGCCGCTGCGACGTGAGCGTGCGACGTGAACACGACGACGACCTCTCGTTCGGAGCGCCCGGAGGCCGCGGATCAGCTGTTCTGGGCCTCCCACGTGAAGCCGAGGGCCGCCGTGCCGCCCTGCACCGTCGACGGCGCGTTGGCGGGCAGCGTGTAGGTGAAGCGGAAGACCTTGCTCTCGCTGGCGGTGCCGGTGGGCGACCAGGTCGGGATCCCGTTGCCGTAGCTCGAGTAGGTCGTGCCGAAGTTGGCGACGGTGCCGCTGTACAGCGAGCCGCCGGTGCCCTGCGCCACGAAGCCGGTGCAGTCGGCGAACGTGCCGCCGGTGCCCTGCTCGACCGTGAGGTTCAGGCTGCTCGCGAGCGCGTTCGTCGTGGAGGGGGTGGTGCCGTACAGCTTCACGGCCGAGGGCAGCGACCCGGTCGACGTGACGACGATGCACTTGGCCCCCGTCGAGCCGGGCTTCAGCGCCGTCGCGTTGAACATCGCCGTGTTCGCGTCGTCGTCGGACAGGGCGACGTTGCCCGCGGTCCAGTTGTTCGTCGGGTTCGACGTCGTGGCCGAGAACGCCGAGTACGACGCGGTCGACACGATGACGCCCGAGGCGACCAGGGCGAGCGGCACTCCGACGAAGGCGGCGATGCGGGCGGCGCGGGTTGCGGCGATGGACATGGTGGAGCTCCTGATCCGGAAGAAGACGGAGCGTCACGGTGGACGGTAGGAGGCACGGTGCGAGTGGTTGGGTCGCGGCGCTCGATCGCTCGGGTTCGGTGAGGACCCGATGACGCTCCGTTGGTACAAAAATGAAGATAGTTCAGTCTTGGGGGGGCGCGCAAGAGGTGCGGCCGACCCCCGTTCGCGGGACGTGTGCGCGGGGCGGGGCGGGGCAGGGCGGCGGTCACCCACAGCGCCAGGAAGTGGACACGACGCCAGGTTTAAGCCTGGCGTCCTGTCCACAAAATGGCGCGGTGAGTCGCGGGCGGGCCGCGGTGAGTGGCGCGCGGGGACTGGGCGCCGGGCGCAGCGAGTCGCGCGCTAGGCGTCGACGGCGGGGACCTCGGCGACCGCGATGTCCGCGCCGTCGGCCCCGCGGATCTCGACGGCGGCGACGTCCTCGCGCAGCACGCCCGCGTTCAGGCTGCAGTCGATCTCGACGTCGGTGCCGAGGAACGTGCCCGACTCGTACTCGCGCCCGTCGTCGCCGACGACGACCACGGTGAAGGGGTCTCCGGCGGGCAGCCCGGTGACCGTCAGCAGCGTCTCGGTGCCCCAGGTGTGGGCGACGACGTCGCCGTCGACCTCGACCCCCGAGGGCGCGCCCGCGAACGCGACCGGCTCGACGGCGCCGAGCGTGCCGGGCGGGCCGTCGACGTGACCGTCGCGGGGCGTCGCGACGAGGGCGCCCGCACCGGCTCCGATCGCGATGCAGGCCGCGGCGCCGAGCGCGGTGAGCAGCGTGCGCCGGCTGGGGCGACGGGTGCTGCGAGCGGGCAGTGGGGTGACGGGGGCGCCCGCACCCGCGATGCCCGCGACGCGTCGCCGCAGCTCGGCGCTGGGTTCGAGGTCGACCCAGCCCGCGCCTCCTGCCCGTCCGTCCGGCTCGGGGAGGTCGGCGAGACGCGCCGTGAGCGCAGCCAGCTCGGCGAGCTCGGCGTCGACGCCGGGGTCCTCTGCTCGGAGCGCAGCGAACTCGGCCGCCTCGACGGGTGAGAGGTCGTCGGCGAGCGCCGCCGCGATCAGCTCGTCGCGGCGCGAGGGCGTCGGGTCAGTCATCGGTCGTGTCGCCTTCGTCGAGGTGGGTGCGGAGGGCGCGCAGGGCGTAGTGCACGCGGGTGCGGAGCGTCGCGACGGGCACGCCGGTGCTCTCGCTGACGTCGCGGTAGGTGCGACCGCGCAGATGCACGGCGACCACGGCGGCGCGGTGCTCGTCGCTCAGCCGGGCGAGCCCCTCGACGAGGCCGAGGCG
The DNA here is from genome assembly GCF_979256015.1 of Frigoribacterium sp. AC759. Classification (NCBI taxonomy): domain Bacteria; kingdom Bacillati; phylum Actinomycetota; class Actinomycetes; order Micrococcales; family Microbacteriaceae; genus Frigoribacterium; species Frigoribacterium sp. AC759. Next base: position 7,237 of record NZ_CEEDMT010000020.1, read on the forward strand.
GTCGAGGGGGTCGGGGTCGTTCGTCGACGCGTCGGGGGCGTCGTCGGGCGTGACGAGGTGCGGTGTGCGCTGCCGGGCGCGCAGCACGTCGATGATGAGGCGCCGTTCGATGGCGAAGAGCCAGGTGCGGGCGGAGGCGCGGGTCGGGTCGAACCGGTCGCGCGCCCGCCATGCGCGCAGGAACGTCTCCTGCACGCAGTCCTCCGCCTGGCCGCGGTCGCCCAGGGCGTTGACGGCGAAGCCGAGCAGCGCCGACCCGTGCTCGGCGAAGGCCTCGTCGACGTCGAAGCTCGACGGTGGTGCGGTCATCGGGCTCCGCTCGGCGGTCGGGTGGCGGTGCGGCGTCAGGAGGGCCGTCATCGACGTTCCTCTCAGACTAGGGCGGCGGGGTCTCGAGGGGATACGTCGGGAGGTGCGGTTCCGTTCATCGCCGACCCGCGCCTCCTTCAGGGGGCCGAATCGAAGAAGACGGAGTCGACGAACAGCGCGACGAGGAAGACCGGCAGCGAGAAGGCGACCATCGTTCCGGCGATGATGCCCCGGCGGCGCCCTCGTCCTCCTCGGGCGCCCGCGGCCGACGCCAGGACGATGGTCGCGATGATCCCGGGGGCGAGGTACATCGCAGACCACTCCCCGACCCGGTTGAGCAGGGGGTCCGTCGGCGTCAGGGAGCCCACCGTCGAGATGGGGAAGAACGCGGGGACGATGATGACCGACGCGAACAGGACTCCGACCGCCGCCGCGATGCCGAGGGCGCCGAGCACGCGCGGCCGCCGACCGTCTCCGGGATGGGCGTCGGCATCGGCGTCGGCATCGATCGGCGAGGTCATGCGAGCAGGCTAGCGGTCGCCGTGTCTCTGACTCGTCGCGGCTCCTCGGGTCTCGCGGACCCAGCGTCCGTCGTCGTCGAGCACCCAGGTGGTCGCGGGCGCGTCGCTCGCGGCGACGTCGGTGAGCCAGTAGGTCTCGTCGGGGCTCCAGCCGGCCAGGACGGAGGCGGTGCTCTCGTCGACGGGGACGCTGCGGCCGGCGGTGAGCAGGTACCCGGCGACGGAGACGTGCACGGCGTCGGCGATCTCGGCGACGGACGCCCAGTCGGGTGAGACCCAGGCCCCGGCCCGACCGGTCGCGCGGTACCAGTCGTGCCGGTGCGACGCGGTGACCTCGAGCGGGTGCTCGCGGCAGAGGCGGGCCCAGTCGTCGGGGCCGTCGACCTCGATCACCCGGGCGTCGGGCTGGACGTCGAGCTGCCGCACGCGGGCGCGGGTGTCGCCGAAGCCGTCTTCGACGAGTCGCAGGCCGAGCGGGGCGCCGTCGGGCCCCGCCTGGGTCGTGACCCGGCCGATCCAGTTCGGGGTCGACCACCAGTCGGCGCTGAACGAGGCAGACGGGTCGAGGGGTCGCTCACGCACCGCCCTGACCTCGCCGGCGACACGGGCGTCGCGCCACTGCTGCAGGGCCGCGCGGACGCCGACGACGCTCCACGACGGGGGCTCGCCGGTGCGGAACTCGGGCCGGTCGAACTCGACGAGGTGCTGGTCGGGGGCGGCGTTGTCGCTCCACCAGGCGGTGGCGGGCGACGACACGACGTGCTCGGCGACCCGCCGGAGGGCCCGGGTGACGACCGGCTCGGCCATCAGCAGGTCGTCGCCGTCGGGCTCCTGCCAGTAGGCGGCGGCGTCGACGGTGCTGGCGAGGGCGGTCGTCAGTGTGTCGTCGTCGAGGTGCGGCAGCGGGACCCGATCGAGGGCGTCGGCGAGCTCGGCGGGGGTCGGGTCGGGCAGCGGGGCGTCGGCGCCCGGGCCGTCGGCGGTGCTGCTCCGCAGGAGGGTGACCGCGACCCCGTTCGCCTTCGCCGACCGGTACGAGGCGAAGAAGACGAGCTGGCCGAAGTGCTCACGCGCCTCGCTGGCCGGGTCGCCGTGCCGCATGAGCTCGAGGCAGAGCCGCCGCCCGCGCGGGCCGGCCAGCAGGGCGTCGGCGTCGATGGGGGCGGTCATGCGCTCAGCCTAGGAGGCGTCGGCCGACGGCTCGCGACCGGCCCGCGAGGCGCGGATCTCGCGACCCGACGCGCGGGCGTCTCGCCCGATCACGAGCCAGGCGACGATCGCCACAGGGGCGACCAGTGCAAAGAGCACGATCCAGAGGGCCTTGGCGGGACCGCTGAGCGCCGACCTGACGACGCTGACGAGCATCCAGACGGCGGCGAGCGCGCCGATCGCGATGATCGCCGTCCAGCCCAGGTCGTACGCCGCAGGCCACATCGCACCGGACCCTCCGGCGCTCGCGAGCAGTCGGTCGATCGGCGCATCCATGCCCGGCATGCTAGCGGTGCCGCCGGTCGGTCCGACAGCCCCCAGGGGCCTCGGCGGCGCGGGCAGCCGGCGGAGCATCCCGCCGAGCGCCCGAGGACGTACCCGAAATGGTGCCGAGGTGCTTCCGGGACAACTGAGTTTCGGTTCAGTGTTTCGGCACGGCGCGTCGGCCCGCGTCGCCCTGGTGGCGCCCGCGGTCCGGAAACGATCATCTCCGATAGCCGATCGGTTATCGGGCAGCTTTCGGGGAGATCTAGCTCGTGGTGGGGATGCGCCAAGGTGCGGTGCTTCCTAGTCTGATGACATGCAAGGGGCAGTTGTCACGGGTAGCCGAGCCGCCAGGTGCGGACTCATCCTGATGGCCCTCACGGCGGTGTCTGTGATCGCGACGAGGTCGGCGGGGCGCGGCGAGGCCAGTTTCGTGCTGCTCCTGCTCGAGCTCGATCTCCTGTGGATGACGTTGCTCGTCACGGGAGTCATCCTGCGCCGCCGGGGTGAGCCCGTCCGGACTGGCTGGCAGCGGATCGCACGAGCGCTCCCGCCTGCCCCGATCACGCGTGCCATCGGGCACGAGGTCGCGGCCTTTCGCGCCCTAGCGTGGGTGGTGCGGCGACGACCTCCGACGATTCCAAGCGGCGCGCTGCCTGTGCCTGCGAAGAACGGGACGGCGGTTCTCCCGGCGGCCTTCATCGTGGCAAGCGGCGTCGAGATCGCGGTGCTCCATCTCGTTCTCCCGTACCCGGCCCTCGCCACAGCGCTGACGGCGCTGAGTGTCTACGGTGTCGTCTTGTTGCTCGGTTTCGTAGCTGTCAGGTGGCAGCACCCTCACTACCTGACCGAGACCGACCTCGTCATCCGCAATGGCCGCCACGTCGTCGCGACGGTGCCCCGCAAGGACATCGCCTCGGCCCGCGTGCAGCACGACGGGACGACGACGTCCCCGACCGTCGAGGGAACGACCGCGCGCATAGCGACCCTCGCGGGATGCAACATCGCGGTCATCCTCAGCGCACCGGTCTCGCTTCGACTGAGCGCCTCGCCGCGTTCGACGGTCCACCGTGTGACGCAGCTGCGTTTCGCAGCCGACGACACGACAACCGTGATCGAGGGCCTACGACGAGATCACGATTGCTGACCGGTCACCGATCGGCTATCGGGACACAGGAGACGGCGCGAGGCTGATCTACGCTCTGAGCATGAGCGCACGAGGGATCGCTTTCTTCGACATCGACGGCACGTTGGTTCGGTCCATGTCGAGTAGCAGCTTCCTTGCCGAGCGGCTCGGCCACTTGCACGAGCTCGACGCTGCCGAGGAGCGCTACGCCTCGGGCAAGGCGACCAACGAAGAAGTCAGCGTCATCGACGCCGCAGGATGGCGCGGTATTCAGGCTCGGACCGTCGCCGAGTGGCTCGTCGATCTTCCACTGATCGCTGGCGTCGACGCTGTGGTCGCCTGGTGTATCGAGCGCGATGTCGAGCCAGTGCTTGCATCCCTTGCGTGGCAGCCCGTGAGTGAGGCGATCGCGAAGCGCCACGGCTTCACCGTGAACGGCGGCCCGCGAGTGCACGTCGTCGGCACCGTCTATGACGGCACCGTGGCGGAACACTTTGACGAGTACGACAAACGTGACCGCGCCCTCGAGCTCGCAGCCAAACGTGGTGTCTCGACTGACCAGTGCTGCGCCATCGGAGACAGTCGCTCAGACATCCCCCTGTTCGACGCGCTGCCGGCCTCACTAGCTCTGAACGCCGGCTTGGCGGCACGGGCTGCTGCGACCGCCGCCGTCGATACCGATGATCTACGCGACGTTCTTCCCTGGCTCGCAGCGTGGGAGCGCACCCTTCCCTGAGTGCGGTCGACCATCCCCTGTCGGAACATCGTGTTCAGGGCGGACGTGGCAGGGACATCGAGCCGCGAACTGGGCACTGTCGGGTAGATGTCGCCTGCTTGTCGGGGCCCTGACATGGACCCGTTCAAGCGCCCTTCATACTGTGGACAGCATGAGCGAGACACGAATACTTGAACTACGAACTCAACGAGGGTGGACTCAGGAGCGCCTTGCAGAGGTCAGCGGGGTGACCGTTCGCACTCTCCAACGACTCGAGGCGGGGAACGACGTCAGCCTCGACACGCTCTCCCGGCTGGGTAAGGCATTGGGTGTGCCGGTGCGAGACCTCTTCATGGAAGCCCCCGAGAGCGAGTACGGAAAAGCCGTGTCCGCACTGAGCGAGACCGAGGCGAGAAGCTTCTCGGATGCGGCGCGAATCGCCTGGCGCCATATAGCCCTCGCCGTGGCACTGTTCGTCACGTCACCCATCCCCGTGGTGCTGCTGATCGCCGGGGCAGACGCAGGCGTCATCCCGACGAGTGTGGAAGTCGCCATAGCTATCGGCCTAGGTGCTCTTTTCTTGGTCGCCGCAGCCGGGGCAGTCCACCTCGTTCGGGCGTCGAGCACGTTCTCGCCATTTCCGCTGATCCGCCAGAAGCGTCTGAGTTCCAGTTTCGGAGCCCAGCAGTGGGCAGAAAGCCTCGAAGAGACCAACGGACGTCAGCGAGGCACCTCTCTAGCCGTGGCCGTGGGACTCTGGCTGATATCGCCGCTCCCGGTCATCGTCGCAGCGCTCCTCGAACCGTCGCAGTGGCAAGGGCTCTGGATAGCAGGCGGCGTAACCTTCTTCCTCCTCGTCGTCGCCGCAGGGACGTTCGCCGTTCTGCAGGCGGCATGGTCCCGTTACGCCGCAGAGAAGCTGACCGCATCCGCGGCATAGCGCCCTGCCCTCTGGACGATCCCCAAACTGAACGGCTCGGGCGTGCTCGCTTCGGTTGCGTAGGCGGCCGTGAGGGTCGATAAGCCCGATTGGTACTCGGGCGCCATGCTGGTCATCACCGGGGAGGACGCGTCTACGAGGAGGCGGTGTGAGGGTAGTGGATGCGAGCCGTCCGAGATCCCCGACTTCGATTCCTGCCCTGGTCCGTACTCGTGGTGGCGTGGATCGGTTCGATCGTTGTCGAACAAGTGCTGTTCGGCGACTCGATTGGCTGCGAGCTCTCTCCAGGTACATCGGTCTTCGGAGACGCTGGATGGAGCTGGTTTCCCCTCGGGCGCACCTGCACTTGGCTGATCGACGGCGTCACTGTGATCGACCATCCGTCGCTGATAGAACTGCTCATCCCTGCGACGCTGCTCGTCTGGTTGGTCGCTCTTTTGCGAGCACCGGGTACCCCGCGAGTGTCCGCGTAAGCCATCGACTACCGGACACGCAGAAGCGCCAGAGCCTACGCGCTGACGAGGAGCTTCCCGAGGGAGTCAAGGGCCCCAGGGACGAGGGCGTAGTAGGCCCATATGCCGCGCTTGTCGCGGGTGAGGATGCCGGCGTCAACGAGGACTTTGAGGTGGTGCGAGACGGTCGGCTGGCTGAGCCCAAGAGGTTCCGTGAGGTCGCAGACGCACGCCTCGGCCCCCTCATGGGCGGCGACCATCGAGATAAGCCGAAGCCTGGCCGGGTCGGCGATCGCTTTCAGGCTGCGGGCCAGCTTCTCGGCGTTCTCGGCGTCCATCGCTTCACGGGCCAGCGGTGCGCAGCACGCGGTCACGTCCGTGAGGGGCAGGAGTTCGGCAACGGGCATGTGAACACTCTTCCACACAGATTGACAGTCGTCGATGGGTTGGGGCAGGCTCAACACATCGACGCTCATCGATCTAAGGAGCTGCATGACGACCACCCCCACCGCGCCTGCCCGGCTCGGGACCGCTGACCGCTTCCTCCCCGTGTGGATTCTCACCGCCATGGGCGCGGGGCTGCTGCTGGCGGTGTTCGTGCCGGCGTTCGGTGAGCTGCTGCACTCGTTCCAGGTGGGGCAGGTCAGCGTCCCGATCGCGATCGGGCTGCTGGTGATGATGTACCCGGTGCTGGCGAAGGTCCGATACTCCGACACCCGCGCCATAGCCGGCGACCGACGCCTCCTTGTGTCGTCGTTGGTCATGAACTGGGTCGTCGGCCCTGCTCTGATGTTCGCCCTGGCATGGGTGTTCCTGCCCGACCTGCCGGAGTACCGCACGGGCCTGATCATCGTCGGGCTCGCCCGGTGCATCGCCATGGTGCTGATCTGGAACGACCTCGCCTGCGGCGACCGAGAAGCTGCCGCTTTCCTCGTCGCCCTCAACTCTGTGTTCCAGGTCGTCGCGTTCGCCGGCCTCGGCTGGTTCTACCTCCAGATCCTCCCCGCCTGGCTCGGACTCCCCACAACGAGCGCGTCGTTCAGCATCTGGTCGATCACCCTCAGCGTCCTGGTGTTCCTCGGCATCCCCCTCCTCGCCGGCTACCTGTCCCGTCGCATCGGGGAAGCGACCAAGGGACGCACCTGGTACGAGACACGGTTCCTACCGAAGATCGGCCCCTTCGCCCTCTACGGGCTGCTGTTCACGATCGTGATGCTCTTCGCCCTCCAAGGGCAGCAAGTTGTCGACCGCCCCCTCGACGTCGTCCGCATCGCCGTGCCCCTGCTGGTGTACTTCGCCGTCACGTTCCTCGTCGCGTTCTTCACCGGACGCGCGATCGGCCTGGCCTATGAGCGGACGGCGACGCTGGCGTTCACGGCCGCGGGGAACAACTTCGAGCTGGCGATCGCGGTCGCGGTCGGCACGTTCGGAGCGACCTCCGGCCAAGCCCTCGCAGGGATCGTCGGTCCCTTGATCGAGGTCCCGGCGCTCGTGGCGCTGGTGTACCTGTCCCTGTGGCTGCGGCCACGCCTGTTCCCCTCCCCCACCCCGGCAGCGCGCGTCGCTGAACGGGTCTGACCCCTCCCCCTAAGGAACCCGTCATGAGCACCAAGCCCACCGTCCTGTTCGTCTGCGTCCACAACGCCGGCCGCTCCCAGATGGCCGCCGGCTACATGCAGGCCCTCGCCGGCGACCGCGTCGACGTCCTCTCCGCCGGCAGCGAGCCCAAACACCAGATCAACCCGATCGCGATCCAGGCCATGGCCGAGGAAGGCATCGACATCGCCGGGAACCAGCCCAAGGTCCTCACCACCGAGGCCGTCCGGGACAGCGACGTCGTGATCACGATGGGCTGCGGCGACGCGTGCCCGATCTTCCCCGGCAAGCGCTACGAGGACTGGGAGCTGACCGACCCCGCCGGCCGCGGCATCGAGGACGTCCGCCCCATCCGCGACGACATCAAGGGCCGCATCCAGGCCCTCCTGGCTGAGATCGCACCCGCGACCGCCTGACCCTGAGCTGCGAGGAGACGACGATGACGGACCTGACCACGAGGCGCGGCCTGCCGGGCCTTGCCTTCCCCGAGGACGCCCTGAAGCGTGCTGCGGGCGACCTCGCCACCCGGTTCGAGGGCATCTTCGGGCCCGAGACGATCGAGCGGTACGTGCTCGAGTCCTACACGGCGCTCCTTCGCACCGCGCAGGTCCGGGCGCACCTGACCACCAACGCGACCCGGTTCGCCATCGACCGGCTGACCGCCCTCGGGCAGGCCACCGGGGCGATCGAGCGGACGGTGCCGGAGGTGCTGTTCGTCTGCGAGCAGAACGCCGGCCGCTCCCAGATGGCAGCCGTGTTCACCAACGTCCTCTCCGGCGGTGCCGTCCACGTCCGCTCAGCCGGGTCCCTGCCCGCCCGGGACCTCCACCCCGTCGTCGCGGAAGCGATGCGGGAGCTGGGCCTCGATCTTGATGAGGCGTTCCCGAAGCCGCTGACCGACGACGTCGTGCAGGCAGCCGACGTCGTGATCACGATGGGCTGCGGCGACGCGTGCCCGATCTACCCCAGCAAGACCTACCGCGACTGGCACCTCATCGACCCCGCCGGGCTCCCCATCGACAAGGTGCGCCTCATCCGCGACAACGTCCAGAAGCTCGTCGAATCGCTCCTGACCGAACTCGGCATCGAATCGAAGGGCCTCCCCGCATGAGCCTCACCCTCACTGTCCCGCCCCGCACCGACGCCCCCACCCTCGCCGGGCTCCCCGTCGCCGTCATCGGCGCCGGCCCCGTCGGCCTCGCCGCTGCCGCGCAGCTCTTCGAACGAGGCGTCGACGTCGTGATCTACGAAGCCGGCCCGAGTGCCGCGACGGCAGTCCGTGCGTGGGGTCACACTCGCCTGTTCACCCCGTGGGAGCACCTCGTCGACCCGGCCGCCGCGCGCCTCCTCGACACCACCGACTGGGAGGCCCCGGCAGCGAAGAAGCTCCCCTACGGTGCCGACTTCGTCCGCGACTACCTCGAACCCCTCGCCGCGACCCCTGAGCTGTCCGGCCGCATCCGGTACGGGCACCGAGTCGCCGCGGTGTCCCGACAGGGCATGGACCGCACCCGCTCCACCGGACGTGCCGAGACCCCGTTCCTGCTGCGCCTCGACCACGACGGCGAGGTGCGCGACGAACTCGCCCGCGCCGTCATCGACACCTCCGGCACCTACACGACCCCCAACACCCTCACCTCCTCTGGGGTCGGCCTCTCCCACGGCGACGACGTCGCCGGCAGCATCAGCCACGCCCTGCCCGACGTCCTCGGCCAGGACCGGGACCGGTTCGCCGGCCGCCACACGGTCGTCGTCGGCGCCGGCCACTCGGCCGCGAACACCCTCATCAAGCTCACCACCCTCGCCAAGGAAGCCCCCGGGACGACGATCACGTGGGCGATCCGCAGCAGCACCCCCGCCCGGGTCTACGGGTCCGCCGCCGACCAGCTCGAAGGCCGCGGCGACCTCGGCAGCGCCGTCCGCGACCTCGTCCGTGCGGGCGCGATCGCCCTGCTCGACCGCTTCGAGGTCGACGACGTGACCAAGGCCGTCGACGGCGTGCAGCTCGTCGGGCGTCGACGCGGTGAGCCCCTGACGGTCGCTGCGGATGTCGTGGTGAACGCGACCGGGTTCCGCCCTGACCTCGACATGCTCCGTGAGGTCCGGGTGTCCCTGGATGAGATCGTCGAAGCGCCCCGGCAGCTCGCGCCGCTGATCGACCCGAACCTGCATTCCTGCGGCACGGTCTACCCGCACGGGGTCGCAGAGCTCGGGCACCCGGAGCCGAACTTCTACATCGCCGGCATGAAGTCCTACGGCCGTGCCCCGACGTTCCTGCTCCTCACCGGCTACGAGCAGGTCCGCTCCATCGCCGACGAACTCGCCGGCAACCACGAAGCCGCCCGAATCGTGCAGCTCGAACTCCCGGAGACGGGTGTCTGCTCGACGAACCTCCCGGACGCCTCCGGGTGCGCCGTCGACGGGCCGGCAGCAGGTGGGTGCTGCTCGTGAGCGTCACCGTCCGGGCGATGACCCCGGACGACTGGCCCGGCGTCGAGCGGATCTACCAAGAGGGCATCGACACCGGTAACGCCACCTTCGAGAACCGCACCCCGGCCTGGGCGGCGTTCGATGCCGGCAAGCTCGCCGCGCACCGGTTCGTCGCCGTCGACAACAGCACGGGTGCTGTCCTCGGCTGGGTGGCGGCGTCTGCCACGTCGGCCAGGCCTGCGTATGCCGGCGTCGTCGAGCACTCCGTCTACGTCGCCTCGGTTGCCCAAGGCCACGGGGTCGGGCGGGAGCTACTGGGGGCGTTCCTCGACTCGGTGGATGCCGCGGGCATCTGGACCGTTCAGTCGTCGATCTTCCCCGAGAACGAGGCGAGCCTGGCCCTCCACGACCGTGCAGGGTTCCGCCGGATCGGGTCGCGGGAACGGATCGCACGCTCCGAAGCAGGCCCTTATGCCGGCGTGTGGCGCGACACCGTTCTGATCGAACGTCGCTCACCCACCGACCCCTTCTAGGCGCTGGTGCGGAAGACGCACTCGGTCGAGCACCGCTCAGACCGGTCAGGGCACTCGGCCAGGTCGTGCTCGGCACGAGCAAGGCGCGATCGGAGCCGGTCGAGCCGGGCCTGCTTTTCCTCGATCTCTCGCACCTGCTCTGCCAAGAGCGGCCGTAGCGCCTCTCGGACGTCGGTGCAGGACGTCGACTCCATGGTGCTGAGGTGCGACCCGATCTGATCGAGGGGCAGCCCGAGTTCCTTGCTGGCCTCGATCAGGTCGAGCCGGCTGAGCACGTCCGGGGTGTAGTCCCGGTACCCGTTCGAGGTCCTGGCAGGCGTCAACAGCCCGATGGACTCGTAGTACCGGAGCGCCGTTGCGGAGACGCCGCTGCGCTTGCTGACCTCGGAGATTCGCACACCGCGACCCTAGAGCCGCCAGCAGCGCTTGACCTTCAAGCGGCTCGAACCTCTACGGTCGCTGACGTGCCTTCCTCCTCCACACCGGTCCTGCCGTGAACGCGGCCGTTTCCTGGCTCGAACACCAGCAGATCGGCCTTTACCTGGTGGCGATCGTGGCTGCCGGCGTGATCGGCCTCACCGTGCCGGGGGCGCACCACCTAGAGGGAGCGATCGAGCCCGTGCTCGCGCTGCTGTTGTTCGCGACGTTCCTCGGTGTCCCGTTCGCCGCGATCGGGAGGTCTCTCCGAGACGGGCGGTTCCTCGCCGCGGTCGGGGTGCTGAACTTCGTCGTCGTGCCCCTCGTCGCGTACGGGCTGTCCCGGTTCGTCGCGGACGAGCCGGCACTGCTATTCGGGGTGCTGTTGGTGTTGCTGGCTCCGTGTATCGACTACGTGATCGTGTTCGCCGGCCTGGCCGGCGGCGCGTCAGAACGGCTCCTCGCTGCGGCACCGCTGCTGATGCTGGCGCAGATCCTTCTCCTGCCGCTGTACCTGCTGCTGTTCATCGGCCCCGAGGGCGTCGCCGTGGTCGAGGTCGGTCCCTTCGCCCGGGCGTTCCTGCTCCTGATCGTCATCCCGCTCGCGGCGGCCACGCTCGTGCAGGCACTCGCCCGGCGACACCGATCCGGTGTCGTGATCAAGCGGACAATGCTGGGCCTGATGGTGCCGCTGATGATGGCGACCCTATTCACCGTCGTAGCCTCACAAGCCGGCGCTGTCGGGGAATCCCTGGGGCAGCTGCTTGTACTGGTGCCGATCTACGCCGGATTCCTCATCGTTATGGCAGCACTCGGCATCGGGACCGGCCGCATCTTCCGACTCGACGTGCCAGCAACACGAGCCCTGGTGTTCAGCGGCGCGACCAGGAACTCGCTCGTGGTCTTGCCCCTCGCACTCGCCCTGCCGACGTCGCTGTCGCTCGCTCCGGTCGTTGTCGTCACCCAGACACTCGTCGAACTCATCGGCATGGTGATCTTCGTCCGACTCATCCCTCGTCTTGTCGTGAATTGGCGCTGTCAGCTTGAACCTAGGGCAGCCAAACCTGCGTCGCGATAGACGAGCGTTTCTTGACACTCTTGAGCGGATGCTTGACGTCGCATTAGGGGCAAGCAAGGCTGCAGAGCACGAGTGCCCGAGTACCGTGAAACCATGATCCTGACTCTGCAGTATTTCGATGGCTGCCCGAGCTGGTTGACAACTGAGCGGGATCTCCTTGATCTCGCAAATAAACATCACGATCTTGCTGTGGTGACTCAGCGGGTTGAGTCTGCCGAGGATGCCGAACGCTTGGGTTTCAGAGGGTCGCCGACGGTTCTCTTGGACGGCATCGATCTCTTCCCGGACGTCAATACGGCTGTTGGCCTCGCCTGCCGCAGATACCTCACTCCGGACGGCATTCAGGGATACCCGAGCCGTCACCAACTGCGGGAGGCCATTCTCTCTGGAATCCAAGACACGTAGGGTTTCGGCCCCGTGTCGCTCAGACATGCGGCCTAATGATGGTGACTGTGGATGACTGCGTGACCCCGCCCTCGGCTGATCATCCACCGATTGACGGGGGTGGTGACGATGAAGGCGACAACGAGGGAGAACGCGAGAGCGCCCCAGAAAAGCCAGTTGTTTAGCTGTGCATCCATAGCCCCGGGAATTGCGACGATGACAGTGTTGTCGATGATCTCCATGACGGCGATGGAGACGGTGTCGGCGGCAAGGGCCACCTTAAAAGCAGCCGAAAAGCTCAGTCCGGAGCGGAGGACGCCCCGCATGGTGAGGGCGTAGCCGAAGATGAACGCGAGCACGATCGACAGGATGATCGTGCCGGTGTTGTGCAGGCCGGTCGCTGTGCCGATGATCATGCCGAGTACTTCACCGATTGCGCACCCGGTGAGGCAGTGCAGGGTTGCTTGGGCGGCCATCGACCAGGTGGTCGTGTTGTGGACGTGAGTGTCCATGGTGGGTCCTATCGGGAGCGGAAAGTGCGAAGTCGGAGGCTGTTGCTGACGACGAAGACAGAAGACAGCGCCATCGCGGCGCCGGCGATCATCGGGTTCAGGAGTCCTGCCATCGCGAGTGGGATGGCTGCGACGTTGTAGGAGAAGGCCCAGAAGAGATTCACTTTGATGGTGCCGAGGGTGCGGCGGGCGAGCGCGATCGCGTCCGCGGCGGCTCCCAGGTCGGCACGGATCAGGGTGATGTCGGCTGCTTCCATGGCCGCGTCGGTGCCGCTGCCCATCGCAATCCCAAGGTCCGCAGCGGCAAGAGCGGCAGCGTCGTTGACACCGTCGCCGATCATTGCCACGGAGCGGCCCTGCTGCTGCAACTGGATGATGGTCTGGTACTTGTCCTCGGGCCGCACCTCGGCCACGACGTCATCGATGCCGATCTCTGCGGCAACGCTCCGTGCGACGTCACTGGCGTCGCCGGTGAGCATGATCGTGCGAAGCCCCATCTGGTGCAGGCGGCGAATCGCGTCCGGGCTGGTCGACGCGATCGTATCGGCGACGCTGATGACGCCACGGGCAGCGCCGTCCCACGCGACAACGACCGCGGTCGCGCCGCCGCGCTCTGCGGTCCGGACTGCGTCCGTGACGGATGCGGGGATGGCGATCGCCCATTGGTCGCTCAACCATGCAGGTCGACCGACGAGCACGAGGGCGCCGTCGACGACAGCTCGGACACCAAGCCCTGCGGTGGACTGGAATGTGTCGGCGGTGGGGTGGTCGGTGGCTGCTCCGGTGATGGCGCGGGCGATGGGGTGTTCTGATCCGGCTTCCGCGGCGGCCGCGAGAGCAAGCACCCGGGTGTCAGCTTCCCCGTCGACGGCGATGACCTGGTGGACGCTCATTTTGCCGGTGGTGACGGTGCCGGTCTTGTCGAGCACGACGGTGTCGATGCGACGGGTGGCCTCGAGGACCTGGGGGCCGCGAATCAAGATGCCGAGCTGGGAGCCGCGGCCGGTGCCGACGAGCAGCGCGGTGGGTGTTGCAAGCCCCAGGGCGCAGGGGCAGGCGATCACGAGAGTTGCGACGGCCGCAGTGAACGCTGCTTGCACGTCCCCGGTGAGGAGCAACCACCCGATGAGAGTCAGTACCGCGAGCACGATGACGATAGGGACGAAGACGGCGGAAACTCGGTCGGCGAGGCGCTGCACCTCGGCCTTACCGGTCTGCGCGGACACGACGAGCCGGCCGATGCGGGCGAGTTCGGTGTCTTGGCCAACGCGGGCAGCTTCGACGATGAGTCGGCCGCCAACGTTGACGGTCGCTCCAGTGACGGTGTCGCCTGGGCCAACCTCGACGGGGACCGCTTCGCCGGTCATGACGCTGGTGTCGATGGCGCTCGTGCCGTCGGTGATGGTCCCGTCGGTGGCGATGCGTTCTCCGGGACGAACCACGAACCGGTCCCCAACCTGCAGGGCGGCGGTAGGCACCTCGGTCTCGGCGCCGTTGCGGAGGACGCGCGCGGTCGGGGCTCCCAAGGCGAGGAGCGCTTGGAGTGCGGCGCCGGAACGGTCCTTGGCGCGAGCCTCGAAATACCGGCCGGCAAGGAGGAACACTGTCACCGCAGCGGCGACTTCGAAGTACGGCTCCGGTGCAGCACCCGGGTGCGGGAACCAAGAGAAGGCCATCTGCATCCCCAGGTGACCCGCGCCGCCGAACACCAGTGCCCAGACAGACCACAGTGTGGCTGCGGCGACGCCGACGCTGACAAGGGTGTCCATCGTGGCTGCGCCGTGCCGGGCATTGATCGCGGCGGCGCGGTGGAACGGCCACGCACCCCACACCGCCACCGGTACTGCCAGAACGAGCACTGCCCACTGCCATCCGGGGAACTGCAGCGCCGGAATCATCGACAGCGCAACCACTGGTGCGGCGAGCACCGTGGACACGATCAGTCGCCGGCGCAAAGGTCCAAGGTCGTCTGTGTCGTCGCCGGCCGGTTCGGGTAGGTGCGCGCCGTAGCCGGCAGCTTCGACAGTCCTGATCGCGTCATCGATGGCCAGGTCAGCAGGCAGCGTCACGGTGGCGCTTTCCGTGGCGTAGTTCACAGTCGCCGTCACACCAGGGAGCTTGTTCAGCTTCCGCTCGATCCGGTTCGCGCAGGACGCACAAGTCATCCCCTCGATCGTCAGCGCCACCGGGGAGGAGGTCGTCATGATGCGACCAACGTGTAGCCGGCCTCCTCCACAGCGGCAGCGACTTCGTCCTGAGGGAGGTCGCGGCTGCTGGTCACCTGAGCGGTGGAGATGCCACCGACTTTCAGCTGAATCGTGACATCCGTCACCCCGGGCACGGCGGAAAGCTCCTCGTTGACGCTGCTCACGCAGTGCCCACACGTCATTCCGGTGATCTCGTAGGTGTTCGTCAGCTGGGCCATTACAGGGAGTCCTTCCGTATCGATCAAGTGTAGATACCCCTGGGGGGTATCTGGTCAGTGTAACCAAGGCCGTTCAAATGTGTTCCCGATCCGAAGTCATCGGCACAGGGGAGAGCACCTGACTAGTTCACCTGGCAGCGACAAGGAACGCAGACTCACGCGTGCCGGCGGGCAGAACCGTAGGGCCGGGAGGAGCATGGCGGGCATAACCGAGCCCGACGCCGAGCGGCGACGGGCACCTCGGCATCACCCATGGAAAGGACGACTCATGAGCGCCATCACGGACATGCTCCGCAACTCCCCCAAGGACCTCTCGGGTATCGATCAGACGGCCCTCGCCGCCTGTATCGACGCCTGCTTTGAGTGCACAACGATCTGCACGGCATGCGCTGACGCCTGCCTAGCCGAAGACATGGTTGCTGACCTCACCACGTGCATCCGCACCAACCTCGACTGCGCCGACATCTGCGCTGCCACAGGCCGGGTCCTTACCCGGTACAGCGGCGGTGACTCCGCCTTTGTTCGCGCAGCCCTCGAAGCGTGCCTGGCTGCGTGCACGGCATGCGCCGCCGAGTGCGCTGAGCACGCCGAGATGCACGAACACTGCAAGATCTGCGCCGACGCGTGCCGCCGTTGCGAGGAAGCGTGCACGGCCCTCCTGGCCACACTCTGAAAGCGAGAAATAGACCGGCAGCACAGGTCAGGACGCGAGGGCGCGCTGGCCATTCCAGGAACGACTCGGATTACCCCCAGGGGGTACCTGTAAACATGCCGTCCACGTGCCTGCCTCCTGCGGGTGAGCAAGAACAGCTCTTACGCTGGACCTAGTAGCTGAGGGCCTGTGATTGAGGATCACAGGCTTTTAGACTTCGACGCGATACAGCCCAAGGAAAGAGTTATGACCCCCCAATCGACGCGCATCCCCTCGGGGTTGGGACGTCTGGGGACTGCAGTCGTACTCATCTTGTTGCTCATCGGCAGCACCGTGTTGATGCACTCCCTCGCCGGGCACACCACCAGCCATGCCTCCGCTTCGGAGGTCACCGAGCACAGCCACAGCGTCCCTCACACGGAGCGGTCGGCGGGCACCGTTCATGCCGCCGAGGCGCCGTTACTGGCGTCGGGTGCTGCGTCGGATGATTGTGGCGGACTGTGCGCGATGCTCTGCGCTGTGATGGGCATGGCGTGCCTGATGGTGTTGCTCGTCACCGCAGCCGTACTGCTGCGTCGTGGCACTCGTGCCCTGTTCATCCTGTCGAAGACCCTGGGCGCATTGCCCGCCCTACCGACCATCGTGGTTCCCCGGCGGTCGATGACTTTGAGTCAGCTCAGCGTCCTCCGCGTCTAGATCAGCCCCTTGGGGATTTCTCCCCACACGAGACCCGCGGCCCATCTCGCCGCTTTCTTTCTCACCCCAAGGGACAACCATGAACCGCACCAAAACTCTGCTCATTAGCGCCACGGCCGTCGTCGCCGCCCTCACTCTGGCTGGCTGCGCCGACACTGCCGGCAACACCTCCTCCAACAGCTCTACATCGTCAGAGTCAGCCGTCTTCAACGACCAGGACGTCACGTTCGCCCAGATGATGCTCCCCCACCACAAGCAAGCCGTGGAGATGAGCGACACCTTCATCGCCAAGGGCGACAGCGTCGACTCCGACGTTCTCGCTCTGGCGGAAACCATCAAAGACGAACAAGGCCCCGAGATCGACCAGCTCACCACATGGCTGGACGACTGGGGTCAGGACACGTCCGCGTCAATGGATCACTCCATGGACGGCATGATGAGCGAATCCGACATGGCGGCCCTGGACGACACCGAAGGCGCTGAGGCGTCACGACTGTTCTTAGAGCAGATGACCGAGCACCACAAGGGCGCCGTGGACATGGCGCAGCAGGAAGTCGACGGCGGGGAGAACCCCGACGCCGTCGAAATGGCGAAGAACATCGTCGAGTCCCAGACGGCGCAGATCGATCAGATGGAAGCCCTCCTCAGCTCCCTCTAACCCCGCCAGGGACGAGGCACCTAGAGCGGTGCCTCGTCCCTGGACGTCGCCCTAATACTGGCCCCCGGGGCGCGGGCCGCGAGCCCTGATCCGTCAGTGATTGCTGTATAGTCAGCGCATGCTGACTCTTTCATCACGTGTCGACGTCATGAACCGCCTCGGGCGCGCCATGGCCGACCCCACCCGATCACGCATCCTGCTGCACCTGCTGCATGAGCCTGGTTACCCTGGCGCACTAGCCGATCAGCTCGAACTCACGCGGTCCAACGTGTCGAACCACCTCTCGTGCCTCCGCGGCTGCGGCATCGTCGTCGCCGTCCCCGAGGGCCGGTCGACTCGCTACGAGATCGCTGACGCTCACCTCACTAAGGCGCTGACCGCCTTGGTCGACGTTGTCCTCGCTGTCGACGACGGAGAGCCCTGCGCCGATGACAGCTGCGACATTCCCCTCTGCTGCGGAACCGGCGTATGACCACGGCAATCCTTCCAGCTCTGCTTGCGCCTGCCCGCCGACTGCTCCTCCAGCGTCGCATCCGGATCATCGTCGCGATCACGATCACTTACAACGTGATCGAGGCGATCGTCGCGATCACCGCCGGCACCGTCGCATCCTCGACCGCTCTGATCGGCTTCGGCCTCGACTCGATCGTGGAGGTGCTCTCGGCCGCCGCGATCGCATGGCAGTTCGCTGCCCCCGACCCCGAGAAGCGGGAACGGGTGGCACTGCGAGTCATCGCCGTCTCGTTCTTCGGACTGGCCGCCTATGTGTCCGTCGACGCGGTGCTCGCCCTGACCGGCATCCGAGAGCCCGACCACTCCCCCGTCGGCATCGTGCTCGCCGCGGTGAGCTTGGCGATCATGCCGTTCCTCAGCCTGGCGGAGCGTCGGACGGGCAAGGAGTTGGGCTCGGCGTCCGCAATTGCGGACGCAAAACAGACTCTCATCTGCTCTTACCTGTCCGCTGCGGTCCTCATCGGCCTCGTGCTCAATCTCGCGTTCGGGTGGACGTGGGCCGACCCGGTCGCCGGGCTCGTGATCGTCGTCTTCGCCGTCCGCGAGGGGCTCGAGGCCTGGCGCGGCGACGCGTGCAAAACGCCCGTGTCGGCTCTGACGGGTGAGCGTCAGGTCGACGCCTGCGACTGCTGCTGACGGCTGCGGTCTTCAGACGTGGGTGTGGTGTTCGTGCTGTGAGTGCTGGGCTGGCTCGATTTGGAAAGTTGAGTGCTCGACCTTGATGAAGAAGTGCTCGGCGACGCACTTTTGAAGGTCATCGAGGATCTGCGGTGCATGGCCGTCTTGGAAGCAGGAGTCCTCGACCGTGACGTGTGCACTCAGGATCGGTAGTCCCGTTGCTACGAGCGAAGCGTGGAGGTCGTGAACCTCGATCACGTGCGGTAGTTCGAGCATGTGGGCTCGCACATCATCGAGGTCGAGGCCTGTGGGTGTGGACTCCATCAGCACGCCGGTTGTTTCTCGGAGCAGCGTGATGGTGCGCGGGATGATGAGCAACGCGATGAGCATGCCAGCGAGTGCGTCAGCCTGGCCCCATCCGGTGGTCATGATGATGACGGCGCTGGTGATCACGGCGACTGAACCGAGGGCGTCGTTGACGACTTCGAGGAATGCTGCCCGCATGTTCATGTTGGCCGAGCGGCCGGCGGTGAGGACGGTGATGGAGACGATGTTCCCCACGAGTCCGATGATGCCGAAGATCAGCAGCTCAGAGGAGGGGACGGCCGGAGGCTCGAAGAGGCGCCGGCCGCCTTCGACGAGAGCGAAGAGGCCGACGGCGAGAAGCACGGTGGCCTGAGCTGTGGCAGCGAGTACTTCTGCTCGCTGGAAGCCCCATGTTCTTTTGGAGGTCGCGGCTCGCTTCATGAGCGTCGCGGCGAGGAGCGCCATGAAGAGGCCGCCGGCGTCGGTGAGCATGTGGGCTGCGTCGACCAGGAGGGAGAGGCTTCCCGTGATGATCGAGCCGATGACTTCGACGACCAGGATGGACGTCGTGATGCCGAAGGCGATGGCGAGTCGTTTGCGGTGGTCGCTACCGCCTGCTGCTGCGTGGTCGTGGCCTGCGCCCATGTCAGTGTCCTTCGTGGTGGTGACGGTAGGCGGCGCCGACGGAGTGTTCGGCCTGGAAGATGGCGTCTTGAACGAGCTTGCTGGCGTGGTCGTTGGCGAGCCGGTAGAAGACACGGTTGCCGGACTGTCGCGTTGAGACCATGCGGGCCATTCGGAGCTTGGCGAGGTGCTGGGAGACAGCTGTAGGTGATTTGTCCACGATGTCAGCCAAATGGTTCACCGAGAGTTCGTCGTCTCGCAGAGCGAGGATCATGCGGACGCGGGTGGCGTCGGCGAGCATGGAGAACACTTCAACGGCGAGTTCGACGAACGCGTCGTCCGGATGAAGCTCTTCATCCTGCGTATCTTCATGCATGCGAAGATAGTCACACGCAGTTGTCTTGATGTCTAGTGGTTTGGGGCGGTTCATCAGGGCCAGGCCGCTGCTGTTCATTACGATGTGATCGGCCCTAGCCCTGGAAGGAGGAACGATGTTCTCAACGACGTCTGTTGCCTCCCGTTCACGGTGGTCCGTCGGGGTGTGGGCCTTGCTGCTGTCCATGACGGCAGCGACGCTTGCCGCGGTTCTCGGTATTCACACTCTTGGCGACAACGCTTTTTCCGGCGGGGTTCAAGCGGCGTCGAGCGTGACGCAGTCCGTGCCGGCGGAGGACTCGTCCTCTGGGGTGCTCCCCGACGTCTCCATGTCGACGGGCGGCGAGATTGCGACGGCGATCACGGATGATGGCGGGGCTCTTGCCTGCACCATCCTCGCTCTCCTGTGCATCGTGACCCTCGCTGTCGTCCTTCTTCGCATGAGAGGCGCAGCAGCTCGCGCACTCGATCCACTCGCTGGCCCTGGAGCGGCTGAGCCTGCCGTGGCGACGTCGTATCGAGTTACTGCGATGAGCCTGACTGTCCTGGGCGTCTCCCGCATTTAGACACTCTCCGATCGCGACCTGCGCGTCGGCGGATGATGGCCAGCAGCCATCAGTCGTTTGGCGTGCTCCTTCGAGACCGAGGACACCCCTTACATGCTTCGCATCGTCAGGGTGACAGCGCCGGCCCTTGTAGCCGTTCTCGCTGCCACCTTCCTTACTGCCATCCCTTCTCACGCTGCGGCCTATCCGACGTGGGATGACGTCGTCGCAGCCCGTTCAAGCGAGGCGGCGACCGCCGAGAAGATCACCGAACTGACCGGTCTCCTCGGAGACCTCCGTCAACAATCCGAAACGCTGACCGCCACGGCTGAGCAGCGAGGCCTTGAGCTTCAAGAAGCTCAAGATGCTACCGACGCCGCCACGCAGGCTCTCCGTGATCTTGCTGATGACGTGGCCCGTGCCGAGGATGCTGCGGACCAAGCGGAGCGGCAGATCAGTCAATGGGCCGCATCGCTGAGCCGCACGGGCGGAACGGACGTGTCCATGAACGTCGCGGTCGCTGGCGCCGACGCCGGGGATCTCCTCTCCCGGCTGGGTACGGCCTCACAGCTGTCGAAGACCTCGAATCGGATGCTGGGTGACGCCACTGCCGCGGCGAACACGGCCGCCGGTCTCCGCGATCAGGCCCAGGTAGCGACGACCGAACGTGACCGCCTCGAGGCTCTCGCCGAGACGGCCCGGGACGAGGCGCTCGATGCGGCCAAGGCCGCGCAGACAGCGGTCGCGGAACAGGAACTGCGAGAGATCGAGCTCGAGGCGCAGCTGGCCGTGTTGAAGCAGGAGACGGCTTCGGTAGAGCAAGGGTTTGCGGAGGCTGAGGTGGCACGGGCTAAAGCTGCAGCTGAAGCTGCAACTCGAGCTGCAGCTGCCCGCGCCGCAGCCGCAGCGGCGGCCGCGCCTGCCCCTGCGGCACCCGCGTCGTCGTCGGTTTCGGCGTCGGGGTGGACGATGCCCATCACGTCGTATTCGAGCTATCAGGCCTACGGCATGCGCATCCACCCGGTATTGCGCTACCCCAAATTGCACTCCGGAGCGGACTTCGGGGCTTCCTGCGGAAACGCGATCTTCGCCGCCACGGCGGGCACCGTCACCTATGCGGGCGCCTATGGCGGCTACGGGAACCTCATCACCGTGACCTCCGCCGATGGGGTGTCAACCAGCTACGCCCACATGTATGCCACCGGCGTTCAGGTCGCCGTCGGCCAGCAGGTCACCGCCGGTCAGCAGATCGCTGTGGTCGGTAACGCCGGGCTGTCGACGGGGTGCCATCTCCACTTCGAGCTCCGGCAAGGCGGAGCTGCCACCGATCCCATCGCTTACCTCAACACCAAAGGAGTCTGACCATGGTGAAAAATCAGTTCATCGTCGCGGTCATCGCACTGCTCGTCACCGCCGGAATCATCGTCGCGGTCGTGATCTACAACGGTTCACGGACCGACACCGCCCAACCGCTCGAGGCGGATCCCACCGTCGCGCCCGCTAGCGCTGAGGTCGTCCGCGACGACACCCGCTATCTGGATCAGGTCGACTCGGATGCTGTCACGGTCGTGGAGTTCCTCGATTTCGAGTGCGAGTCGTGCGCGGCGATGTACCCCTATGTCGAGCAGGTCAGGGAGAAGTACGAAGGCGAGATCAACGTCGCCGTGAGGTACTTCCCGATTCCTGCGCACCGGAACTCCGAGAACGCGGCGATCGCTGTCGAGGCCGCAGCGCAGCAGGGCCAACTCGAGGCGATGTACGCCCGCATGTACGAAACGCAGGCTCAGTGGGGCGAGAAGCAGGAGTCAGAGGCAGCCCTGTTCCGCTCGTTCGCGGAGGATCTTGAACTGGACATGGACGCTTTCGATGAGGCCGTGGCAGACCCGGCGACCCTCGAGCGTGTCGTCGCGGATCGAGCCGAGGGCACCGCTCTGGGTGTGACGGGAACGCCGACCTTCTTCGTCGACGGCGAGATGATCGAACTGACGGCAGTCGATGATCTCGACAAGGCCGTGGAGAGCGCAGTGGCCGGTGGCTAGAAACCGGAATCGTTCCCGCACTCCCCCGGCGCCAACGACCCCACCGCCCAACGTCCGCTCTCTGTCTGTTCTCGGCCTGCTCCTTGCGTGCATTGCTGGCCCTGTCGGTTTCGGTGTCAGCCTCACGGCGTTCATCCGTTCACGTCGACGGGGCGAAAAGAACGTCGTCGCGGTCGTCGGGATGATCGTCGGCATTGCCACGACAGCGGCTTTCGTGGGCGGAGTGTTCTATTTCCAGGCTGTCTTCGCCGGGCAAGTCGGCGTCTGTGCAGACCTTGGCCCCGGCACCCACGAAGGCGTTTTCACGACCTTCACCTGTCCCTCGAACTGAAAGCTCATGAACCTCACATCCTCCCGGCGACAGCTCACAACTCTGATCGCCCTCGTCGCCCTGACAGCAGCCCTCACGGCCCTCGGATCCCGCCCGGCGGCGGCGCATGACGCCTTGTCCTCTGCGACTCCCGCCGCAGGCGACACCGTGACCGAAGCGATCGATTCCGTCACCTTGACCTTCTCGGAAACACCGATGGCCGAGTTCGCGAACGCGATCGCCCTGAACGTGGTGTCGCCCTCTGGCGCGCCGGCGACAACGGGAACACCCACGGCAGAGGAGAGAACTCTGACGGTGCCCGTGACCATCACCGAGACAGGCCTGCACACGGTCACGTGGCAAAGCGTCTCAAGTGACGGGCACACCATCTCCGGCAGCTACACCTTCAGCTACGCCGGCCCAATCGGTGACGAACCCGTGACCCCAGAGACGGCGACAGTGACAGCTCCGCCGACAGCGGCGCCTGCAGAGCCAACGGCATCACCGTCCTCTTCCCCGGACGCAGAGCCAGCCCCCTCGGCCACCATCCCGATCATCGCCGGGATCACCGCAGCGGCAGTGCTCCTTCTCGGAGCGTTGCTCGTGTTCCGTGTGTTCCGGGCACGGGAACGCGACCTGGATGCTCAGGCACCCGACACAGAGGATGACCCCAGATGAGCGCCCTGTCGTACCCGTCCGTGAGAGTCGGACAGGTTGAGACGCCGCGGGCGTGTGCCAGGTGAGGCGCCGTGGGATGCGTGCCTTCGTCGTCGCAGTGGTCGCGGGCGCGGCGGTGCTCGGCGTGACGGGATGTGGCGGCTCGGACTCGGTGGCCGAGCAGTATGCGGACGGTTCGACGAAGAACTACATCGGCGGTGACGGCACCGTTGTCGAGATCCCTGAAGAGAACCGGGCCGAGCCGGTCTCGTTCACAAGCGTCACCGATCTCGGCGAACCGCTTGACTCAGCGGATTACGACGGCGATGTGATGGTGGTGAACTTCTGGTACGCCGCCTGCCCGCCGTGCCGTACCGAAGCGCCGGACCTTGAAGCCCTGTACCAGCAGTACCAAGACCAGGGCGTTTCATTCATCGGAGTCAACGTCCGTGATCAAGCCGGAACAGCTGTCGCGTTCGCCAAACGGTTCGGTGTGACCTACCCCTCAGTCATCGACAGCAACGACGGCGCGGTGCAGCTCGCCTTCGCCGGTCAAGTGGCACCCAATGCCGTGCCCACGACGATCGTCGTCGACCGGGAAGGGCGAGTAGCAGCTCGGATCACCGGCGCGGCCGACAAATCCATTCTCAACGCCCTCATCACCTCAGTCCTGGACGAGACCCCATGACTCTTGCCGACACCGTCTTCAGCGGTCAGCTTCTCGTGGCGATCCCCATAGCGCTCCTCGCCGGCCTGGTGTCGTTCGTGAGCCCCTGCGTTCTCCCGCTGGTTCCCGGCTATCTAGGGTACGTGGGGGGCCTGGCCGACCCGACTGCGCCCGCCGGCAAGCGGCGTCTCCTGCTCGGGGTCGGCCTCTTCGTCGCCGGGTTCGCTGCCGTGTTCATCGCCTATGGCGCCTTGTTCGGGGCGCTGAGTATCTGGCTGATCCAATGGCAAGACGTCGTCACCCGCGTCCTCGGGGTCGTGGTGATCGTGATGGGGCTTGTCTTCATCGGGCAGGTCAGCTTTCTGCAGCGCACACTCACCCCCAAATGGCAGCCCGTCACGGGTCTCGCAGGTGCCCCGCTTCTCGGGGTCGTCTTCGGGCTCGGGTGGACCCCGTGCTTCGGGCCGACCCTCGCCGCGATCTCTGCCCTGAGTCTCAGCAGCGGATCTGCGGGGCGCGGAGCACTCCTCGGGCTGGCTTATTGCGTGGGTCTTGGGCTTCCTTTCGTGCTGGTCGCCCTCGGCCTGTCGTGGGTGGCTGGGTCCGTCGCTTTCGTGAAGCGGCACATCCGCACCATCAACCTCATCGGCGGCGCCCTCCTCATCGCCGTCGGTGTCGCTATGACCACCGGCATCTGGACTGCCCTGATCTATCAGCTCCAGGGCCTCATCGACGGCTTCGTCCTGCCCCTCTGACTGATCAGGAACCCATGACTTCCAACCCTCTGCACCGTGAGCGACTGACCCCCTCCCCCGGTGTGTACATCGCCACCGCGCTTGTCATCCCCGCCGCGTTCCTGGTCTTTCTCCCCATCAACGTCCTTGCCGGGTTCATCGTCGCCGGTGCGCTGTATCTCGGTTCTGTGGCCGTCTTCATCGGCACCTCTCCCGTCATCCGGGTCACCACCGAGGGGTTCTTCGCCGGGGCAGCCCACCTCGGACCCGACGAGATCGGCACCGTCACCACCTACACCGGCGCCGACGCCACACGACAGCGCGGCCCGCATCTCGACGCGCGCGCGTGGACGCTGTTCCGGGGCTGGGTGCATCCCGTCGTCAAGATCGATCTGCTCGACAAGACAGACCCGGCACCGTACTGGCTCGTGTCCACCCGGCACCCCGACAAGCTCGCAGCAGCGCTGGCCCAGGTGACCCCGACAAACGGCGGCGTTTGAATTGCCGGCACTCGATCTCGCGGTCCTGTTCGGCTGGGCCCAGAGCTCGGCATCACCTGTGGCCATCGGTGCCGCCCTCCTGGCAGCGGGCTACGTCATCCTGTTCCGCCGAGCACGACACCGGGACCGCGCCCTCACGCCTGGACGCCGCGGCCCCGGTGTGGGACGCGGCGCATTGTTCGTCCTCGGCTGCGCACTCATCATCATGGTCACCGCAACGGGGGTGCAGACCTACAGCCGCGAGCTGCTCTCGGTGTTCATGTTCCAGCAGCTGACGCTGCTGATGATCGTGCCTCCACTTCTCATCCTCGGACGACCAGGCACTGTACTGCTTCGCGGACTGCCCCGACATGGTGCAGGGCTCCTCGTACACAGGGTCACCGTCGGAGCGCTTAGGTCGCGCCTCGCCCGCGCGGCGGTGAATCCGGTCGCGGTGTTCCCACTGTTGTTGGTGCCCCTGTTCGGGCTATATCTGACGGGCGCCATCGATGCCCTCCTCGCCACGGAACCCGGACGGGCGGCCCTCCAAGTCGGCTTCATCGTCGTCGGCGTGGTGGTCATGGTGCCCCTGGTGTCCACCGATCCGCTACCCCGACAGACGTCGTACGTCGTGCGGGTCTTCGATGCGTTCCTCGAGATGCAGATCCATGCCGCGTTCGGCCTGACCCTCATTTTCAGCAGCACACCCCTCGTCGCCGCCTTTAACGCCCCGTCAGCGGACCTCGGCATCGATGCTCTGCGCGATCAGCAGCTCGCCGGCGCCCTGGTGTGGACATACGGGGAGCTACCTGTCGTGGTGATCCTCCTCATCAGCCTCGCCCGATGGCAGCGGGAAGACACCCGAAAAGCAGCCCGAGAGACACAACGGGCAGACCTCGAAGGAGACGCCGAGCTCGAGGACTACAACGCCTACCTGCGGGGTCTGGGGCGTGATGGCGAACACGGCTGAGCCTGCGCTTTACCTTTCGCACATGGGCCAGGTCCCGGACGAGACGCCACTGATACCTGGACGGATGCCGCTTCCTGCCGCTCTGGTCTCTGCCGTGGCCGGAGGGTTTGTCCTCGATTCGGCGTTCCCGGACCGGAACTGGTGGCCTCTGGCCTTCGTCGGCATAGCCTTGATCCTCGTTGCTCTGCCCGGGAGGCGTCCGCGGTCAGCTCTGCTGGTCGGGGTCCTCACCGGTATCTCGTTCTACGGCTCCCACATCCAGTGGGTTGCCCTGTTCTTAGGGCCGGTGCCCATCACTGCCCTGGTTCTCCTGCAAGCTCTGCTCTTCGCTGCGGGCTGCCTTGGGATCACCCTTGCGTACAAGTGGCTGCCGCAAGTCTGGTCGGGGGCGTGGGGGAACCTCCTGGGGGTCCCGGCCGTTGTCGCCGCGGTGTGGTGCGCACGGGAGGCGGTCTCAAGCACCTGGCCCTACGGGGGCTTCTCGTGGGGCCGTGTTGCAATGTCGCAACACGCCAGTCCGCTACGGGAGTCTTTCGGATGGATCGGCATCTCTGGTGTCGGGTTCGCCATGGTCTTCATCGTCGCTCTGGCTCTTCACACCGCTCGAGTTTCGACACCGTCCAGGTGGGGCGCAGCAGGCCGCTGGGTTGCACCAGCCGTGGTTGCGGCCACCATCGTGGTGATGCCGGCCTGGCCCGCTCCTCAGACGGGGACGATGCGGGTGGGAGCGGTGCAGGGAAACGGGCCGGCCGGCTATTTCGACGACCGCATGCCGGGCGATCTCACCCAGGCCCAGGTCGACGCCACAGCACCCCTGATCGGTGAAGACCTCGATGCTGTCCTCTGGCCCGAAGGTGCCACGGACATCAGCCCTCTCGAGGATGCCGAAACAGCCGCGGCCTTCGACAAGATCGCAGAAGGGACGGCCGCGCCCCTCATCGGTTGGGGTGTCACAAACCGCGACGGGCGCACCTATAACACTGAGATCCAGTGGGAACACGGTCAAGGAGCAGTCGACTTCTACGACAAGAAACACCCCGTGCCATTCGGTGAGTACGTCCCCGATCGAGCGTTCTGGCGTTCTCTCGCACCGAACCTTGTCGATATGGTCGCCCGTGACTACACCCCGGGGACGACGGACTCGATCTTCGACGTATCGGGGGTCCCGGTCGGCATCACGATCTGCTTCGACATCGTCGACGACGACGTTCTTCGTCAATCCGTGGCGGAGGGCGCTGAAGTGCTGTTCTCGTCGTCCAACAACGCTGATTTCGGTCGCTCCGACCAGAGCGCCCAGCAACTCGCTATCGCCCAGATCCGTGCCATCGAACTGGGGCGAAGCGTCGTCAACATCTCCACCGTGGGGCGCAGCGCGGTGATCGCTCCCGACGGGTCAATCTCGAAGGAGTTGCCGTGGCACGCTCCTGGCGCCCTCATCGCTGATGTGCCGCTTGCAAACTCGGTAACACCCGCCGCACGCTGGGGTGGAGAAATCGAAACGGCTCTTGCCGTTCTGGGCTTTGGGTCACTTATCGGCGCGTTTCTCGTGCTCCATAGACCGCGCTTAACCTCGCGGAGCTGCCACAGAAACGTGCCCTAAACACACCAAGGTGTCTATCCGTGAGCAACGGTTGCGTTTTCTGTGACAGCTCCTGGTGGGCCGTCAGTTCCGTCCCAGAGTTATGAGGTGGCTGCCGCCCGTCGACGGAGGAGCGCTTTGACCATTGGGTAGGCGGTGACAAGTCCGAGGATCAAACCGACCTGCATGAGGAAAAAGAACCGGACGTCGGTCGGAGAAGGCATGAAGTTTCCGAAGTGCATGAAAAGCATCCATCCCCCCATTCCGATGTCGAATGCCAAAACGGTGAGGGTGGCGGTGATGACCATGACGCCGATGTTCCTCTTCCCGGCTCCTCCGGAAGCACTGGAGCTAACGGCGTATTCGAAAACGAAGAGGAGGCCGATCGCTAGGGCGGCGATGACGATGATGAGCACCCAGAGGTTGGTGCCGGCAATGGTGAGGCCGCTAGCGACCACAAGTGGCACGCCAATGAAGTGACCGACAGTTGCTGCTGCTCCCCCAGGTGCGCTACCTGCAATCGTCTGTGCGGCCTCTTGGTCATCGCTCGGCCCTGAGTTCGGCCGCGCAGGGTTGGTCGTACCCCATCGGTTATAGGCCCAGATTGCAACTGGGCCCAAGAACAGAGCAGCTACCGGCCAGACGACGTTCATGGCTAGGTCTTGCTTTCGCTGGTGGCGCCCTCGGGTAATGATCTGCAGCAGCACAACGGCTGCGCTGATCACCCCGAGGCCAACGAAGAACCAGGAAACGGGTGTCACCCAGGCGGGGAAAAGGGGATCCATAGAGGACATGTCACCATTCATGACTAAAGGTCTTTCTGTAAGGGGGTGAGAATTAGGGGTGCCTCAAAGATCACGCGCCAAGGCACGGCCAAATGAGGGCTTCGTCAAACCGGAACAAGGTCAACGAACCGCTTCTCGGAGGCTCGTAAGCCACCTATGCGGTCGCAATGTGAGTCGCCTAGTGCGCCGTTTTTTTGCCGGCTTTAACGAGAGCTGAGGAGGGCATTCATCTGATCGATCTGTGCCGTCTGGGACTCGACGATGTTCTTCGCCATCTCGACTGCGTCCGGGTTCTCCCCGCCGTCGACTTCCTGCTGCGCCATGCCCACGGCGCCCTTGTGGTGCTCGGTCATCTGCTCCAGGAACAGCCGTGACGCCTCAGCACCCTCGGCGTCGTCCAGAGCCGTCATGTCGGATTCGCTCATCATGCCGTCCATGGAGTGATCCATCGACGCGGACGTGTCCTGACCCCAGTCATCCAGCCAGTGGCTGAGCTGGTCGATCTCGGGGCCTTGCTCGTCCTTGATCGTTTCCGCCAAAGCGAGAACGTCGGAGTTGACGCTGTCGCCCTTGGCGATGAACATGTCGCTCATCTCCACGGCCTGCTCGTGGTGCGGGAGCATCATCTGGGCGAACATGACGTCCTGGTCATTGAAGACCGCTGACTCCGACGACGAAGAGCTATCGGAGGAAGTGTTGCCGGCAGTGTCGGCGCAACCAGCCAGAGTGAGGGTGGCGACGATGGCCGTGGCGCTGATGAGCAGAGTTTTGGTGCGGTTCATAGTTGTCCCTTGGGGTGAGAAAAGTGACGACGCGGTGACGCGATCGCGGGTCTCATGCGGGGAGCGATCCCCAAGGGTCGTTTAGATGCGGAGAATGTTCAGCTGTGTCAAGTCTGGTGTCAGACGTGGAAGCGTGAAGGACGGGGCAAGCGGGCGTGTGTTGAGGGTCTTGGAGAGGGTGAACAACGCACGTGTCTGACGTCGCCAGGTTGCTGACCAAGCGAACAGGACGAGGACCACGAGGCAGGCCATGCCCATGATTGCGCAGAGCATCGCGCAGTCGTCCTGCATCGTAGAGGAAGCGACGGGGACAGCTTCTGCATAGGCAGTATGCGCGCTCTCGGTCTCGGTGTGATGGCCGGCCATGGAAGGAGGGCACCCCTCGTCAGGGCCCGCGAGCGTATGCATCAGTAATGCGCTACCGATAAGCACAAGAATCAAGAGGACAGCCATGCCCAAACGCCCAAGGCCCAGCGGGGATCGGGCGTGGACGGCGGGCATGCGATCTCCTGAGGTTAGTTCGTTCGCGAGTTTACAAGTCGTGTGCTTCCTGCTTCGGGAAACCTGGAAGCGTTGAAACTCTTGGTGGCAGTCTCCGAGGTTCGCCCTGGCCCTGGCAGCATTTGGCACCTGGCACAAGGGGAGGTACCCGATCGGTACAGCGACGCCTGGACGCCAAGGCTGACGCATAGGTGCGACCACACCTCGCCTGGCGTCTCGTGCTGCTCTTCGCGCATTGCACATGGTCGGCGTGTGCTCGCCTGCCTCTTAGATCGTCGGAGGTGTGCCAGACGCTCGATGAGAGGTGGGCTTTGAACCGGACGCCACGGATACAACCGCGAAGCTGATGAGACCGACTGTGGTGAAGATGTCGGCGACATTGAAGATGGCAAACCAGTCGATCGCGATGAAGTCGACGACCTCACCAGACAAGGGGCCTTTGTCCGCTCGCGAGATGCGGTCCCAAACGTTGCCCATGGCTCCGCCGAGAACGACCGCGAGAAGGAACGTCGCAAACGTCCCACTTTCCTTCAGCGCCCGAACAAGGACCCAGGCGGCGAGGGCCGCAACGATGGCGATGATGCCAACGGTCAGGGCTGGGCCGAACTCGCCCCCGAGACCAAACGCGACACCGGGGTTGAACACGAGTCGGAGACTTGCGCCGAGTCCTAAATGGATTTGACGCTCTGCGCCGAGATACGACAGCGCCCACGCCTTTGACACCTGATCAAGAACGAACGCAACCGCAGTGATCACGACTGCACCGATGACCCGCCCTCCGGCCGTCACGACAGGGCCTCGACGAGCCGAATGAGGACGCCGGACTCGATCAGGATGTAGAGCCCGAGGCCAATGAACACTGCGGGCACGAGCCAGTGCTCGACTCTTTCGAGCAGCTCACTGACGGTTTTGCTCGTTCCGATGAAGCGAGCGATGAGGCACCACACCGCCACCAGGACAAGGAACACGATGATTGTGACGACGGTGTCCTGGACGGGGTTTGTCCGGAACACGGGCGTGTAGAGCGAGATGTTGTCGGCACCGTTGGCGATTGTGATGCCGGCAACTCCGAGGAGACCAACTGCGGAAATCGCGTCGTCATCGTCGTCGTCGTCATCGCCTCGGCGCCGAAGGGTGCGAACGAGACTGTAGATGCCGATGGCGAGTGGAATGAGGCCTAGGAAGCCGACCCATTTGTCCGGAACGATGGTGAGCCCGGCCGCGGCCACCACGCTGATGCCGACGAGGGTCACGAACCCGGCGTATTGGCCGGCAACGACCTTCCACCCGGGCAGAGCGCCTCGTGCCGAGGCAACGAAGAGAACGGTCAGGACGACGATGTCGTCGATGTTGGTGGCCGCGAAGAGACCGATCGCGGCGACGATGGTGCCGATCATCGGGTGTGGCTTCCGTAAGTCGCGCACAAGTCGACCTTGTGCCCGGTAGAGGCAAGGAGCTGCTCTGCGGATTCGAGGACGTCAAGGACTTCCGGTGTCGCCACTGAGTAGAAGTTCTGCCGCCCCTCGGCGCGAGCGGTGACAAGGCCGCAGTCTCGAAGGCAGGCAACATGCTCAGAAACAGTGGACTGGGCTAAGCCGAGTTCGTCAGTGAGATCCCGCACACGCGCTTCGCTCTGGCTGAGTCGGCGCAGGATCAGTAACCGGCTCGGGTCTGCAAGCGAGTGGAACAGCGAGACCGCTGCAGTCAGTTCTTTTATGATCGGCACAGGCCGATGATATCCCATTGCAGCGATATGCTTCCACCGTCTCGATAGACGATCCCCTATCGGGCGCTCCAAGCACGCGCTTCTACAGGGCTGAACGTCGGCGCATGCTCGTGGTTGCATCAGGTTCGCGACCGCTTCGTGCAGCCGCATCAGTCGGCGGCCGCCGACTCCCTTTTCCGTTTCGACGAACGAGTGAGCAGGAGAAAGCATCATGAGCAACACCGTCATCCATGACTTGGTTTCCGAGATGCTGAGTCAGCTTCCGTCCGGTGGAGGCATCGTGGCTGTGGATGGCGATGCTGGCGAGCATCTCTCGGACATGGGCAGTCAGTTAGCTCGGGAGATCAGCGCGAGAGGCCTCACGTCGTCGGTCCGATCATTCACGGGCGCAGACTTCGAGTCTTCACCCGCCGGCACGGACGTGCTGTTGGTCGTCGGCGAAGGCGCGTTGCAGCCTGGCGTCCGGACGCGGTGGAACTGGACTCTGTGGGTCGAAGCCTCCGGGGTGCGTGATCCGGCGAGCAACGACCGCAGTGCGGTGGCGTTCGAGAGCTACCGGTCGCGTGACGA
>NZ_CEEDMT010000021.1:0-34325 GCF_979256015.1 Frigoribacterium sp. AC759
CGTGCCCCTGCCGCCCCTGCGGCCGGTGCCCCGCCGCCCTCCGGCCGGCGCAGCGCTGCCCGCTGCCGGCGCCACCCCCGCCCGGCGCCGCCCCGTGTGTCGGCAACTCCTGCTTTCTGCGCCGCGGCGGCTCTCGAGCCACCGAGGACGGCGCTTCGCGCGCGACACGCAGGAGTTGCCGACGGTGGAGGCTGTCGAAGCGGCGGCAACCCTTTCCAACCGAATCCCGACCGCGCAGTGGGCGCACGAACCCGCAACTCGAACGACAGCCCCGGGCGAGCGTCCGGCCCCGCCCGCCGAGACGGCATCTCGCGTCGGCAACTCCTCCTGTGTGCAGCTCACGCCGCCGCCGAACGGCGTGTCGCCCCGGCGAGCGGCAGCGAGCAGGAGTTGCCGACCGGCGGGTCGGGATCGGGGTCGCGTCGCTGAGCTGCTCCCGCGGAGAGTCCTCCACAGTCGCCCATCCCGGCACTCCGTCCACAGCAGCGGGCTGAGTCGGGGCACTGAGGCCCGCCACGGCAGCAGCATCGCGTCATGACCACGATCGCCGAACTCGTCTCCGCTCACGGCGGGCTACTCCACAAACACGCCCTCGTCGCCGAAGGGGCCACCGACCGGCACCTGACCGCCGCTGTCCGCTTCGGCGGAGTCCGCAGACCGAGGCGCGGCTGGTACTCGACCTGGAAGCCGGACGACCCGCGGTACATCGCGGTCGCCGTAGGCGGTCGACTCACCGGCGCCTCGGCGCTCCATCAACTGGGTGCGTGGATGTGGCATCGGCCGAAGATCACCGTCTCGGTCCCAGAGTCCGCCTCTCGACTCCGTCGCAGAAGGGGCGTGAGGGTGGCCTGGGATCCCGTCGAGCTCTCGACGCGCGGGACGACCTGGTCGGTGGACCCCCGAGACGCGCTCGCGCGGGCCGTGGTCGAGGCCGACAGCCTGGAGGACGCCGTCATCCTCGTCGATTGGGCCCGACAGCGAGGCGTTCTCGTGGACGACGACGATGCCCGGGAGGTGCTGTCGCGCAGGGGAGCCGACGCAGCCGGTCTCGCCGAATGGAGCGATGGTCGGGCGGAGAGCATCCTGGAGAGCGCCGCGGGGACGCGATTGCGGCTCGCCGGGCGAGAGATCCGGAGGCAGGTGCCGGTTGGTCCCCGTGGGGAGCGCATCGACATCGTCGTCGACGGGGTGGTGGCGCTCGAGACGGACGGTCGTGAGACCCACGCATCCCGTTTCGACAAGGACCGCCTGAAAGACGCGACCATGATCCTCGCCGGATTCCTCCCGATGCGTGCCAGCACCTCGATGGTTCGAGACCGGTGGCTCCTGGTCGCGGCTGCCGTCGACGCCTTGGCGTCGCAGCCCCTCCGGGCACCCGATGGCTTCGAGGTCGGTGAGGCCTCTCTGCCGCGGGTGCTGCCGGGGAGAGGCCGGAGGAAGTGGCGCCTCGGCAGGAGCAGGCGGCGCCGCAGACAGGAGTCGCCGTGGCGCGGCGGGCGGGGGCTGCCGGCGGTGGCGGGCCCCTCGGCGTAGAAGGCGGCGACACCGGGCGCGCAGCCGCAGCAGGGCGCGCCTCGGCGCGGGAATGCAGGGCGCGCCCCGGCGCGGGAATGCAGGGCGCGGCCCGATGGTTCGGCGGGTGTGACTGATACGCAGAACCGGGCCGTGAAGGTCGACATCTGGTCCGACATCGCCTGCCCCTGGTGCTTCATCGGCAAGCGCAAGTTCGAAGACGCGGTGGCGCGCTACGGCGGCCCCGTCGAGGTCGAGTACCACTCGTTCGAGCTCTCACCCGACACCCCCGTCGACTTCGAGGGTGACGAGGTGAAGTTCCTCGCCGACCACAAGGGCATGCCCGCCGATCAGGTGCGGGGGATGCTCGACAACGTCACCGGGATCGCCGCCGAGGTGGGTCTCCAGTACGACTTCGGCAAGCTGCGTCATACGAACACCGTCAAGGCGCACGAGCTCCTGCACTTCGCGAAGGCGAACGGCCTGCAGCGGGAGATGAAGGAGCGCCTGCTCGCCGCCTACTTCGAGGAGGGCCGCCACCTCGGGCGCATCGACGAGCTGGTGGACCTCGCCACGGAGGTCGGTCTCGACGCCGACGCCGCCCGTGCCGCCCTCGACGACGGGCGCTTCGAACCCGACGTCCGAGCCGACCAGGCCCAGGCGCAGGCTTTCGGCATCACGGGGGTCCCGTTCTTCGTGCTCGAAGGCAAGTACGGCATCTCGGGGGCCCAGGCGCCCGAGATGTTCCTCCAGGCCCTCCAGCAGGTGGGCGCGGAGGTCTCAGCGTGACCGACCGGGCCACGACAGCCCCGCAGTCGCCGTCGAGCGGGGAGCCGTCTGCCGCGGCGGCCACCCCAGCGGCGGCCACCCCAGCGGCGGCGGCCCCGGCCGCGGGCACCCCAGCGTCGACGTTCACCATGCTGGGCGCCCCCGACGCGGTGGCCTGCGAGGGCGACGCCTGCCTGCTGCCCGTCCGCTGACCGGCACGAGACCAGGTCGCCAGCCGAGGAGGCGCGGCGTCAGTCGCTGATGTCCGCCACGGTCGCGTCGTACCCGGCTATCAGGGCGTCGGCGTCGACGAACGCGCTGTAGCCGTGCTCGCCCGCGCCCAGGGCGACGCGGAGTCCGACGATGCGCTCGTCGGCGTAGACGGGCCAGGCCGTCGTGCTGCCGATGGGTGTGATGGTGCCGCGTTCGTAACCGGTGGCCTCGAGGGCGATCTCGGGGCGCGGGAGCGACAGCTTGTTGACGCCGACGACTGCGCGCAGCTTCGACCATGAGATCTGACGGTCGCCGGGCACCAGGGCGAAGAGGAACGAGCCGTCGTGTCGTTTCACGACGAGGCTCTTGACGATGTCGGACGGGGTCAGCCCGAGTAGATCCGCCGCCTCGAGACTGTCGGGCTCCGGTCGCGACACGACCTCCACAGCCACGCCGTGCGCCG
The DNA here is from genome assembly GCF_979256015.1 of Frigoribacterium sp. AC759. NCBI lineage: Bacteria > Bacillati > Actinomycetota > Actinomycetes > Micrococcales > Microbacteriaceae > Frigoribacterium > Frigoribacterium sp. AC759. The sequence continues at coordinate 2,957 of NZ_CEEDMT010000021.1, forward strand.
CGGCATCCACCTTGACCCGCTGTCGTCCTGTCGGTCCGCCGTCGCTCATGGGAGAATCGTACCGATGTCCATTTCCACTCTGCCCTCCCGTGGCCTGTCGATCGGTCCGATCGAGGTCGCCTCGCCCGTCGTGCTCGCTCCGATGGCGGGCATCACGAACACGGCCTATCGCCGTCTGTGCCGCGAGTACGGCGCCGGTCTCTACGTGAGCGAGATGATCACGAGCCGCGCGCTCGTCGAGCGGACGCCCGAGTCGATGCGTCTCATCCAGCACCACGAGTCCGAGACGCCGCGCAGCATCCAGCTCTACGGCGTCGTGCCGAACACCGTCGCCGAGGCGGTCACGATGCTCGTGGCCGAAGACCGCGCCGATCACATCGATCTCAACTTCGGCTGCCCCGTCCCGAAGGTCACGCGCAAGGGCGGCGGTTCCGCTCTCCCCTGGAAGACGGGTCTGTTCCGCGAGATCGTCGAGCGGGCGGTGTCGGCGGCGGGCGACATCCCGCTGACCATCAAGATGCGCAAGGGTATCGACTCCGACCACCTCACGTACCTGGAGGCCGCCAAGGCCGCTCAGGGCGCCGGCGTGGCGAGCATCGCCCTGCACGCTCGCACCGCGGCCGACTTCTACTCCGGCACGGCCGACTGGTCGGCGATCGCCACGTTGAAGGAGACCGTCACCGACGTCCCCATCCTCGGCAACGGCGACATCTGGTCGGCCGCCGACGCCCTCCGCATGGTCGACGAGACCGGGTGCGACGGGGTCGTCGTGGGGCGCGGCTGCCTCGGGCGTCCGTGGCTGTTCGGCGACTTGGCCGCGGCGTTCCGGGGCGAAGACCTGAAGGCCGAGCCCACTCTCGGCGAGGTCGGCCGGGCCTTCCGGCGTCACGCCGAGCTCATGGTCGAGTTCTGGTCGGGTGACGAGGGCCGCGCCTGCCGCGACATGCGGAAGCACGTCGCGTGGTACTTCAAGGGCTATCCCGTCGGCGGCGAGGTGCGCTCGGCGCTCGCTCTCGCCGACTCGCTGGCCGAGATCGACGATCTGCTGGCCACCATGGACGCCGCCGAGCTCTACCCGGGCGCGGCGGCGGAGGGCCCCCGGGGTCGAGCCGGAAGCCCCAAGCGTCCGGCGCTGCCCGACCGCTGGCTCGAGAGCCGCGACCTCGACGAGGCGTTCAAGGCCGAGCTGGCGGCTGCCGAGCTGCACCACAGCGGGGGGTGACCCGCGCAGGGTCCCGACCCGCGCCTCCTTCGCCTCCGCCCCTCCCGATCGAAAGGCCCCGGTGTCCACCGAAGCCGCGTCCACCGAGTCCGCCCCGAGCACGTCCGCGGGGTACGAGCCCGCCGACTCCGAGCGGTGGCTGCCCGAGCAGCACTCGAACCGGCGCAGCGACTTCGCGCGCGATCGGGCGCGGTTGCTGCATTCGAGTGCGCTCCGGCGTCTGGCGGCCAAGACGCAGGTGCTCAGCCCGACCGCGGGTCTCGACTTCGCGCGCAACCGGCTGACCCACTCGCTCGAGGTCGCGCAGGTCGGTCGCGAGCTGGCGACCAGTCTCGGTCTCGACCCCGACGTGGTCGACACGGCCTGCCTCGCGCACGACCTCGGGCACCCGCCGTTCGGGCACAACGGCGAGAAGGCGCTGAACGACTGGTCCGTCGGCATCGGCGGCTTCGAGGGCAACGCCCAGACCCTGCGACTGCTGACGCGCATCGAGCCGAAGGTCATCGACGAGTCCGGCCGCAGCTACGGGTTGAACCTGACGCGGGCGAGCCTCGACGCGAGCTGCAAGTACCCGTGGCCCGCCGCGCAGGGCGTGCCCGACCCCGGCGGGCGGATGAAGTTCGGCTTCTACGACGACGACACCGAGGCGTTCGGCTGGCTGCGGGCCGGTGCGCCGCGCCGCCGCCGCTGCATCGAGGCCCAGGTGATGGATCTCAGCGACGACATCGCCTACTCGGTGCACGACCTGGAGGACGCCGTGGTGAACGGCTACGTCGACGTCGCGACGCTCGGTTCGAGCGACGGGCACGACGATCTCGTGACGGCCATGCACGAGTGGGTCGGCGGCGAACTCAGTCGCGACGAGCTCGTCGAGGCGTTCGACCGCCTCCGCGCGCAGCCGTTCTGGGTCGACTCCTACGACGGCGGGCGCCTCGACCAGGCGCGGCTGAAGAACCTGACCAGCCAGCTGATCGGTCGTTTCGCCGGTGCGGCGACCCAGTCGACTCGCGAGTCGTACTCCGAGAAGAGTCTGACCCGGTTCAGCGCGAGCATGGTGGTGCCGCCCGAGGTGATCGGCGAGATCGCCGTCCTCAAGGGGATCGTCGCGGCCTTCGTCATGACGCACGGCACGCGGCAGCCGATCTACCAGAATCAGCGCGAGCTGCTGACGGGTCTCGCCGACGCGCTCTGGGCGGCCGGGCCATCCGAGCTCGACCCCGGGTTCGCGGCCGACTGGGCTGTAGCCGCCGACGACTCCGCCCGTCGTCGCGTCGTCGTCGACCAGGTGGCCTCGCTCACCGACCAGAGCGCCATCGCCTGGCATGCGCGACTCGTCCTCCCCAGCTGACCCCCGAGCCGAGGAGGCACGGGTCGGCACCCGTGAGCGACCGCCGGTGTCAGCCGCGCGACCTACAATCGACACGTGCCCGGCCTGATCAAACGAAACGACATCGACGAGGTCCGCTCGCGCACGAACATCGTCGACGTGGTCTCCGATCACGTCACCCTGAAGGGTGCCGGTGTCGGGTCGATGAAGGGCCTCTGCCCGTTCCACGACGAGCGCAGCCCCAGCTTCCACGTGCGTCCGCAGGTGGGTCGATATCACTGCTTCGGCTGCGGTGAGGACGGCGACGTCTTCAGCTTCGTCCAGAAGATGGACCACACGACCTTCCAGGAGGCCGTCGAGCGTCTGGCGTCGAAGATCGGCTTCGAGCTGCACTACGAAGACGGTGGTCAGGCCAGCGACCACGGCAACCGGGCGCGCCTCATCGCCGCGAACGAGGGCGCGCGCGAGTTCTTCGTCGAGCACCTGACGGCGTCCGACGCCGACCCCGCGAGGCGGTTCCTCGGCGAGAGGGGCTTCGACCCCGCCGCGGCGGAGCGCTTCGGGGTCGGTTTCGCGCCGAAGTCGTTCGACGCCCTGCGCGGCCACCTCAAGGGCCGCGGCTTCAGCGACGACGAGCTCGTGGCGGCCGGTCTGCTGAGCAGCGGCGACCGCAGTCCGTACGACCGGTTCAGGGGTCGTCTGCTCTGGCCGATCCGCGATGTCACGGGCTCGACGATCGGCTTCGGGGCGAGGCGTCTGCTCGACGACGACAAGGGCCCCAAGTACCTCAACACACCCGAGACGCCGATCTACCACAAGTCGCAGGTGCTCTACGGTCTCGATCTTGCCCGCCGGGACATCTCGAAGGGCAAGCAGGTCGTCATCGTCGAGGGCTACACCGACGTGATGGCCTGCCATCTGGCGGGGGTGACGACGGCCGTCGCGACCTGCGGCACGTCGTTCGGCGTCGACCACATCAAGCTGCTGCGGCCGATGCTGGGCGACGTCGGCGGGGCCCACACCTCGGCGAGCGGCGAGGTCATCTTCACGTTCGACCCCGACGAGGCGGGGCAGCGCGCCGCCTCGCGGGCCTACGCCGAAGAGCAGCGCTTCTCGGCCCAGACGTTCGTCGCGGTCGCCCCCGACGGCCTCGACCCGTGCGACCTGCGACTCAACCGTGGCGACGACGCCGTCCGCCGTCTGGTCGAGACGAAGCGCCCGCTGTTCGAGTTCATGATCCGTCGGGTGGTCGACGAGTTCGACCTCGAGACCGTCGAAGGTCGTGCCGGTGCGGTCCGGGCCGGTGCCCCGGTGCTGGCGACGATGCGCGAGCAGTCGCTGCAGCGCGGCTACGCGCGGATGCTGGCGAAGTGGGTGGGCGTCGACACCGACGAGGTCGTGGCGGCGTATCAGGAGGTCGCGAAGGCGACGGCGAGCCAGAACTCCCTCGAGCGCGCCAAGCCGCACGACGCCTCCGACGGACCGCAGTCGATCACGAGTCTTCCGCCGCTGCCTGATGAGCCCGCGGGCCCGACCCTGCTGACTCTGCCGTCCGACCTGACGACCCGCACCGAACGCGACGCCCTGATGGCGATGCTGCAGCAGCCGGCCGCCGTCGGTCTGACGCTGATGCAGCGTGCGGCCCGGGCCCGGCTCGAGAACAGCGCGCTCTCGGTGGTCCGCGACGCCATCGGCGTCAGTCTCGACCGGCTCGAGGCGAGCGACTGGCTGGACGCCGTGCTCGACCAGACGCCGGCGCCGTTCGACGTCCTCGCGAAGGAGCTGGCCGTCGCGCCGATCCCCGAGCGGGAGGGTCGGGAGATCACCACGTACTGCCGCGGCATCGTCTCGTCGCTGGTCGAGCGCGACATCCTCCGCGAGAAGGCCGAGGCGATGGGCCAGCTGCTGCGCACCGACGCGAAGGCCGACCCCGCGCGTCACCGCGAGATCCAGCTGCGCATCGTCCAGCTCGAGGACGAGCGCCGGGTCGTCCGGCAGGAGTAGCCCGACGTCAGCGGCAGCGGCAGCGGCAGCGGCAGCGGCAGAGGCAGCGGCAGCAGCCGCAGCCGAAGCCGAAGCAACAGCGTCAGCGGCAGCAGCATGGATGCGCATACATCCGCCCGCCCGTCGAACCACGCTCTGAACAGGCCGAAAAGCACGACGCGGACCACGTGGCAAAGGTTCATTGCGGGCCTGTAAACACTTCCGCGAGGAGTAGGGCCGCGAGTCCGGTGTGTGTTACCAATGGATCCACCCCGAATCGGGCGCGAACACAGCCGTGCCCGCGGGGTCTCCTTGCACACAGAGAAAGAGGTAACCGGATATGACATCCGACTCCAAGCTCGGACGACGCGCACTCGCCGTCGTCGGTGGCGCCGCTGCCACCACCCTCATCCTCGCCGGTTGCGCCTCGGGCGGTGACGCCGACTCCGCTCTCGACGGCATCAGCGTCGGCACGACCGACGTCATCACCTCCCTCGACCCGGCCGGCTCGTACGACAACGGCTCGTTCGCCGTGCAGAACCAGGTCTTCGGGTTCCTCATGAACTCGCCCTACGGCAGCCCCGACGTCGAGCCCGACCTCGCCGAGTCGGCCGAGTTCACCGACCCGGTCACGTACACGGTCACGATGAAGCCCGACCTGACCTTCGCGAACGGCAACGAGCTGACCGCGAGCGACGTCAAGTTCACGTTCGACCGCCAGCTGGCGATCGCCGACCCCAACGGGCCGTCGTCGCTGCTCGGCAACCTGGCGAGCGTCGAGACCCCCGACGACAGCACCGTCGTCTTCACGCTGAACGGCGCCGACCAGACCTGGCCCCAGATCCTGTCGAGCCCGGCGTCGCCGATCGTCGACGAAGAGGTCTTCTCGGCCACCGAGCTGACGCCCGCCGACGACATCGTCGCGGCCGACGCGTTCTCGGGTCAGTACTCGATCACCGACTACTCCGAGAACGAGACGATCGCCTACGAGGCGAACGACGCGTACGACGGCGTGCTCGGCGCGGCGAAGACCGATTCGATCCTCGCGACCTACTACACCGAAGAGACCGATCTGAAGCTCGCCGTGCAGGAGGGCGACGTCGACGTCGCCAACCGCAGCCTCAGCCCGACCGACCTCGCCGACCTGGCGAAGGACGACGCTCTGACGGTGCACAACGGCCCCGGCGGCGAGATCCGCTACCTGGTGTTCAACCTGAACACGATGCCCTTCGGTGCCACGCAGACCGACGCCGACGCCGAGAAGGCCCTGGCCGTCCGTCAGGCCATCGCCGACACGGTCGACCGCGACGCTCTCGCGAGCGAGGTCTACAACGACACGTACACGCCGCTCTACTCGGTCGTCCCCGACGGCCTGACCGGCGCGACGAAGCCGCTCGAGTCGCTCTACGGCGACGGCGAGGGCGGGCCCGACGTCGACGCCGCGACCGAGAAGCTCTCGGCGGCCGGCATCGAGACCCCGGTCTCGATCGACCTCCAGTACAGCCCCGACCACTACGGCGCCTCGAGCGACGAGGAGTACGCGTTGATCCAGACGCAGCTGCAGGCCAGCGGCCTGTTCGAGGTCAACCTGCAGTCGACCCTGTGGGACACCTACAGCACCGAGCGCCGCGAAGACGCCTACCCCGTGTACCAGCTCGGCTGGTTCCCGGACTTCTCGGACGCCGACAACTACCTGTCGCCGTTCTTCGTGAAGGACAACTTCGTGGGCAACCACTACGACTCCGCCCAGGTGCAGGGTCTGCTCGCCGCCGAGATCGCGGAGTCCGACGAGGCCGCCCGCACCGAGATCATCGGTCAGATCCAGGACGTCGTCGCGAACGACCTGCCCACGCTGCCGCTGCTGCAGGGCACGCAGGTCGTCGTCTCGCAGAGCGACGTGCAGGGTGTCGACGACACGCTCGACCCGTCGTTCAAGTTCCGCTACGCAGCGCTCAGCCGCTGACCGGTTGATCGCGCGAGCGAACATGTTCCACGACGCCTGACACGCGAGGGGCGTCCCGCCATGGTGCGGGACGCCCTTTCGTGCGTCGTGCGTCGCCCTCACCCCTGAAAGGCACCCCCCGTGACGTCGCTCATCGAGGCCCCCCTCGCGAGCGGGCCGCCCACCCCCGACCCCACCGTGCGACGACGTCGTCCCGGCGGAGGATTCGGTCGCTACCTCGTGGTCCGCGCGCTCCTCATCATCCCCACCGTGTTCATCCTGGTCACCCTGGTCTTCTTCCTGATGCGGGTCGTCGGGAACCCGATCACCGCCTCCGTCGGGGGCCGCCTCACCGAGGCCCAGCTGCAGGAGCGCCTCGCCGCCGCAGGCTACGACCGCCCGATCATCGTCCAGTACCTCGAGTACCTCGGTCAGATCGTCCGGCTCGACTTCGGCACCACCGCGACCGACAACCGCCAGATCAGCGAGGTCATCGTGACCTACGGCTCGGCGACCGTCGAGCTCGTCTTCTACGCTCTGATCATCGCGCTGGTGATCGGCATCCCGCTCGGCATGCTGGCCGCGTACGTGCGCGACCGCTGGCCCGACGCGATCCTCCGCATCCTCGCGATCCTCGCCTACGCCACCCCGGTGTTCTTCGCGGGTCTGCTGCTGAAGCTCACGTTCTCGGTCTGGCTGGGCTGGTTCCCGCTCGGCGGTCGCGCCTCGACGCGCGTCGGCATCGCCCTCGGGCGGATCGAGAGCCCGACGGGCATCTACCTGATCGACGCCCTGCGCACCGGCAACAGCACGATCATCGTCGACGTGCTCTCGCACGCGGTGCTCCCGGCCCTCACCCTCGGACTGCTCACCGCCGGCATCTTCCTGCGTCTGGTGCGCACGAACGTGATCGGCACCCTGGGCTCCGACTACATCGACGCGGCCCGCTCGCGCGGCGTCAGCGAGCTCCGCCTGGTGCGCAAGCACGCCCTGAAGCCGGCGCTGATCCCGATCATCACGGTGATGGGTCTGCAGATCGCGATGCTGCTCGGCGGCTCGGTGCTGACCGAGACCACGTTCGGCTGGCGTGGGCTCGGCTTCCAGCTGCAGCAGTACCTCTCGGCCCGCGACTTCATCGCCGTTCAGGGCATCGTCGCCGTCCTGGCGGTGATCGTCGCCGTCACGAACTTCCTGGTCGACGTCATCGCGGCCCTGATCGACCCCCGTGTGAGGTACTGACCATGACCGACTCCGGCAGCACCTCCAGCACCACCGGAACCGGCGTCCTCGCCGACCGTCGCGCCCCGCTCTGGAAGCGCCTCCCGATCGTCGCGCAGCTGCGCCGGTCGGTCGGCCTGCAGCGCGGCATGCTCGTCGCGGGCGTGGTCATCTGCGCCGTCTTCCTGCTCACGGCCGTGTTCGCCCCGCTCATCGCCCCGTACGGCTTCGGCCAGCTCGGCGACGACGCGGGCACCTTCACCCGTCAGGCCCCGCCGTCGGCCATGCACCTCTGGGGCACGACCGTCGGCGGCTACGACGTCTTCAGCCGGGTGGTCTGGGGCACGCGCACCGCGATCGCCGTCGTGGTCGTCGCCGTCGTGCTCTCGATCACGATCGGCGTGGCCCTCGGTCTCGTCTCGGGCTACCTCGGCGGCTGGCTCGACCGGGTGCTCGTCGTCATCGCCGACGCCGTCTACGCCTTCCCGTCGCTGCTGCTCGCCATCGTCGTCTCGATCGTGATCAGCGGCGGTCAGTCGAGCCTCTGGGGCGGGATCGTCTCGGCCGGCATCTCGATCACGGTCGTCTACGTGCCGCAGTACTTCCGTGTCGTGCGGGCGGAGGCCGTCCGGCTGAAGAGCGAGGCCTTCGTCGAGTCGGCGAAGGTCGTCGGCAGCAGCACGCCGCGCATCATGTTCAAGCACGTGCTGCGCAACTCCACGCGCAGTCTGCCGCTCATCCTCACGCTGAACGCGTCCGAGGCGATCCTCACGCTCGCCGCGCTGGGGTTCCTCGGGTTCGGCATCGGGCCGACCTCGGCGGCCGAGTGGGGTTACGACCTCAACCGCGCGCTCAGCGACACCGCGAGCGGCATCTGGTGGACGGGCGTCTTCCCGGGCGCCGCCATCGTGCTCATGGTGCTCGGCATCACCCTCGTGGGCGAGAGCCTGAACGACCTGGCCGACCCGCGCCTCCGGACCCGCCGTCGGGCCCGCCGCAAGACGAAGAACGACATGGCGACCCCTGCGGTCGCCGCCGAGGAGGTCCCCGCGTGAGCGACACGACTGACACGACGGGCCGCTCCGACGGTCCGGGCCGAGGAGGCGCGGCTCCGGTCCGCCACGCCGGTCACGGCCTGCCCCGTGAGGCCCGCGACATCGCGGTCGGCATCAGCGGCCTCGAGGTCACCTTCGCGACCGACGGCGGCGACGTCGCGGCCGTGCAGGGCGTCACGCTCGACGTCCGCGCCGGCGAGGTGCTCGCCATCGTCGGCGAGTCCGGCAGCGGCAAGACGGTGACCGCGAAGACGATCCTCGGTCTGCTGCCCGAGACCGCCGTCGCGACCGGCGCGGTGCTGCTCTCGGGGCGGAACGTCCTCGAGGTGACGCCGTCGACGATGCGCGCGATGCGCGGTCGCGACGTCGCCATGGTCTTCCAGGAGCCCTCGACGGCCCTCAACCCCGTCTACACGGTGGGCTGGCAGATCATCGAGGGGCTGCGCGCCCACGGGGCGATCAAGAAGAAGGAGGCGCGGCGTCGGGCCATCGACATCCTCCGCCGCGTCGGCATCCCCGAGCCCGAGAAGCGGGTCGACTACTACCCGCACCAGTTCTCGGGCGGTCAGAAGCAGCGCGTCGTCATCGCGATGGCGCTCGTTCTGAACCCCTCGGTCATCGTGGCCGATGAGCCGACCACCGCGCTCGACGTCACGGTGCAGGCCGAGATCCTCGACCTGCTGCGCGACCTGCGCGACGAGTTCGGCACCGCGATCGTGCTGATCACCCACAACATGGGGGTCGTGGCCGACCTCGCCGACCGGGTCGCGGTCATGTACCTCGGCAAGGTCGTCGAGCAGGCGTCGTCGGCCGAGCTGTTCGCGTCGCCGAAGGACGACTACACGCGCCGACTGCTCGGGTCGGTGCCCCGACTCGAGTCGCGCGGAGCGCAGGTCCAGGCGGCCGATGCCGACCGCGACGTGGTCGTCCGGGCGACGGGCCTCGAGATCGAGTACCCCGGCCGTCTCGGGCGCGGCGGCTTCCGGGCCGTCAAGGGCGTCGACTTCTCCATCGCCCGTGGCGAGGTGCTGGGTCTCGTCGGAGAGAGCGGCTCGGGCAAGACCACCATCGGCCGAGCCATCGCGGGTCTGACCCCGGTGACCGGCGGCTCGCTCGACGTGCTCGGCATCGAGATGAACGGCGTGCACGAGCGCGACTTCAAGCCCAAGCGCGCCGAGATCGGCTTCGTCTTCCAGGACCCTGCGTCGAGCTTCAACCCGCTGCTGACCATCGCCGAGTGCGTCGCCGAGCCGCTGATCGTGCACGGCCGGGCGGGCGACGCCCGAGCGGCCAGGCGGAGGGTCGACGAGCTGCTCGAGGCCGTCCAGCTGCCCAAGGCGTTCGGCGACCGCTACCCGCACGAGCTCAGCGGCGGGCAGCGCCAGCGGGCGAGCCTCGCCCGGTCGCTGGCCCTCGAGCCGGCGCTGCTGATCGCGGACGAGCCGACGAGCGCGCTCGACGTCTCGGTGCAGGCGCGCGTGCTCGAGCTCTTCCGAGAGCTGCAGACCGACCTCGGCTTCGCCGCGCTGTTCATCAGCCACGACCTCGCCGTCGTCAACATGCTCGCCGACCGGATCGGCGTGCTGTACCACGGCGACCTCATCGAGAGCGGGCCGAACGACCAGGTGCTCGGCGCACCCGAGCACCCGTACACGCAGCGCCTGCTGGCGTCGCTGCCGGTGCCCGATCCGATCGAGCAGGCCGCGCGTCGCGAGCGGCTCGCCGAGCTCGACCGCGCCGCGGCCCGCGGCGACGTCGCGGGAGGGGCCGCCTGATGGCCGTCGACCTCGACATGGGCGCGCCGGTCGCCACCGACGACCTCTCGCTGGAGTACCCGGCGCGCAGCGGGCATCCGGCGGTCCGGGCCGTCGACGGCGTCACGCTGTCCATCGCGCCGGGCGAGATCCTGGCCGTGCTCGGCGAGAGCGGCTCGGGCAAGTCGACGCTCGCCATGGCGCTGGCCGGGCTCGTCGGCACCGAGCGACCGGCGGAGGGTCGACCGCGCATCGTCGGGGGAGCCGCGCGCGTGTTCGGGCTCGACCTGCTGCGATCGTCGCCCCGTCGGCGCGACCGTCTCTCGGGTGCCGTCGGCTATCTCGCCCAGGACGACGGCGAGCGGCTCAGCCCCGACCTCACCGTCGGCGAGACGATCGCCCAGCCCATCTACCAGCGCGACAAGCGGTTCGACCGCACCGAGGCCGGCCGACTCGTCGCCGACCTCATCGACGCCGTGCACCTCCCGCTCGGCACGATGCTCAAGCAGACCTGGGAGCTGAGCTCCGGGCAGCGGCAGCGGGTGGCCCTGGCGCGGTCCCTGGTGCTCGAGCCGCGCCTCCTCGTGGCCGACGAACCCGCGCGCGGGGTCGACGTGCTCGTGCGGCAGGCGGTGCTGGACGTCATCAGGAACCTGCACGGCGACCGGCGGTTCTCGGCGCTGGTCGTCACGTCGTCCGTCTCGGAGGCGCGGGCCATCACCGACCGCGTCGCCGTGATGCGCTCGGGGCGGCTCGTCGGGCTCGGGGCCATCGACGAGGTGCTGCGCGACGGGGTCGACCCGTACGTGAAGGTCCTCTCGACGACCACGCCGATCGACATCATCCGCCCCGACGAACGGGATCAGTCGTGACGGCGCCGACCCGGGGTCACCGGGCGACGACGACCACCGTGAGCCTCCCGGCCGACCGGCGACCGTCGCCCGGGCCCGTCAGCCTGGCGCCGCGCGAGAATCCGCGCTTCGTCGACGCCGTTCGCGCCGGGGGCGCCGCGGTCGTCCCCCTGGGCGACGAGACGCGGGGGCTGATCTGGCTCTCGTACACCGACCCCGAGGGTCTCGCCGCGGCCCTCGAGCGGCACCCGGGCATCGAGTGGGTGCAGCTGCCCTACGCGGGCGTCGACGCGTTCTCCGAGCTGCTCGCCCGCTACGCCGACTCGCCGCGACCACTCTGGACGAGCGCGAAGGGCGCCTTCTCGGAGCCCGTCGCCGAGCACGCGCTCATGCTCGTGCTCTCGCTGCTGCGGGTCGTGCCGTCGCGCGTGCAGGCGACGAGCTGGCAGACCGAGCAGCGCGGGCTGTCGCTCTACGGCAAGAACGTCGTGATCGTGGGCGCCGGGGGCATCGCGCTCGAACTCGTCCGTCTGCTGGGGCCCTTCGAGACCCGCGTGACGATCGTCCGTCGCGGCGAGACGCCCGTCGAGGGCGTCGAACGCACCGTCACGGTCGACCGCATCGACGAGGTGCTGCCCGAGGCCGACGTCGTCGTGCTGGCGGCGGCGGCGACGTCGGGCACGTCGCGGCTGCTCGACGGCCGGCGTCTCGCATCGCTCAAGCCGACCGCGGTGGTGGTTAACATCGCACGGGGCGATCTGGTCGACACGGAGGCGCTGGTCGAGGCCGTCCGCGCCGAGCGGATCTGGGGTGCGGGCGTCGACGTGACAGCGCCCGAGCCGCTGCCCGACGGTCACCCGCTCTGGGGCGACCCCCGGGTCATCGTGACGCCGCACCAGGCGGACACTCCCGAGATGACGGCACCGCTGCTCGCCGAGCGCATCACGCACAACGTGCGGGCACTGCTCGGCGACGGCGATTTCGCCGGGGTCGTCGACCCGGCCGACGGCTACTGAGACCCGGGGGCGCGTCGTGTTCGATGCGCCCCCGAATCTTTGCTACAGTTGGGTCCGCTGTCGAAGGCTCCGGTCTGACGCAGTTGCCATTCCTCGATAGCTCAATTGGCAGAGCAGCCGGCTGTTAACCGGCAGGTTCTTGGTTCGAGTCCAAGTCGGGGAGCGAAGGCCCAGAGGCTCCACCCTCTGGGCCTTTTCTCATGCCCTCACGTCGGCTACGGGGTTTTTCGAGCCGGCGACGCCGAGGAGGCGCGGTCCGGCTGGTGCCGTCGCGCGCCTCCTCGGGGCTCTCGCCCGGTGGTTCTCGGCCGATCAGTCTTCGGGGTGATCGACGCCGGGCAGCCAGGTGCGACCGGGGGAGCCCCAGCCGGCCTTCTTGACGGCCTTCGCGGCCGCCTTGTGGAACGGGTGCTCGAGCCGGTCGGTGTACAGCACGCCGTCGAGGTGGTCGAACTCGTGCTGGAAGATGCGGGCGAGCCAGCCGTGCGCCTCGATCTCGTACTCGTCGCCCTCGAGGTCGGTCGCACGGAGGATGACCCCCTCGGCTCGACGCAGCGGGAACCGCTCGCCGGGAACCGACAGGCAGCCCTCCGACTCGTCGTCGTCGTCGAGCGGCTCGATCGAGAGGGGGGTCTGCCAGAGGGTGGGGTTGATCGCGACGCCGCGCCAGTCGTCGCCGTCGTCGTCCGTCCACGAGAAGACGAAGAGCCGGAGGCCGACACCGACCTGCGGACCGGCGAGTCCGACGCCGGGGGCGGCGTCCATGGTCTCGAACATGTCGGCGACGAGGGTGCGGATCGCGTCGTCGATCTCGGCGACGTCGGAGGCGGGGGAGTGCAGCACGGGGTCACCCGTGATGGTGATGGGGCGAACGGCCATTCGTCCAGCCTACTGAGCGGCGGCCCGCTACCGTGGACGCCGTGAGCCCGAACCTCAGCGATCTGACCGAGCAGGTCTCGTTGACCCCGTTCCAGGCGCTGGGGATCCCCATCGCCCTGATCGGCGCCGTGTTCCTCTCGATCGGCGCGCAGCTGCAGCATCGCGGCGTCGCCAAGGTCGAGACGCGACTCGGGGCGTCGCGCGGCGGGATGAGCGTCCGCCAGGTGCTCGCACTCATCGGTCGACCGTCGTGGGTGATGGGCACGCTGATGCTGGGGCTGGCCGTGGTGTTCCAGCTGACGAGTCTGCGGGTCGCCCCGCTGCTCGTGGTGCAGCCGCTCGGGGCCGTCGCGCTCGTGATCACCGCGGTGCTCAACGCCCGGTCGACCGGGCGGCGGCTGTCGGGGCGCATCAAGCGGTCGATCGCGATCTGCGTCGGCGGCATCGGCCTCTTCGCCACGGTGGCCGCGTTCACCGCCATCGAGACGGAGATCACGACCGATCAGCTGATCACCGTGCTCGTCATCCTGCTCGTCGTGGGCGCCGTCCTCGCCGTCGCCTTCGTCGCTCTGCGGCACCGACGCAGCGCGCTGTTCTACATCATCGGCGCCGGGGTGCTCTACGGCTTCGTCGCCACGCTCGCGAAGGTCGTGCTGAACCGGGTGTTCGCCGGCAACTTCGACGGTCTGAGCATCGTCTGCATCGTCATGCTCCTCGCAGCGGCGGCCCTCGGCGGGTACTTCGTGCAGAACGCCTACTCGTCGGGGTCGCCCGACCTCGTGATCGCCGGACTGACGGTGGTCGACCCCATCGTCGCGGTCACCATCGGCATCGTGGTGCTCGGCGAGGCGGCGAACGCACCCGGCTACGCCGTCGCGCTCTTCCTCGTCGCGGGTGCGATCGCCGTCTACGGCGTGTTCCAGCTCGCCAAATACCAGCCCGCCAAGCGAAGCTGAGCTACCGTGGTCCCGCGCCGCAGACGCCATCGGCGGGGCACCAGCGAACCACGAGCACAAGGACGCCACGACACGTGACACCCGCCCCAGACCACGCCCCCGAACCCCGCGACGAGAACGCGACCGGTCCGGGCGGCGGCGACACCGCGCCGCGCCTCACCGTGCTGATCGCGGCGGACACGTTCCCGCCCGACGTCAACGGCGCCGCCAACTTCGCCGAGCGACTCGCCGTCGGCCTGGCGGGCCGCGGGCACGACGTGCACGTCATCTGCCCGGCCGCCGACCGCCACCACGGGACGTTCCTCGAGCAGCACGACGGCGTGACCCTGACCGTCCACCGGCTGTACTCGACGCGCTGGCCCCTCCACGACTGGCTGCGCTTCGCGACGCCGTGGCGTGCCGAGCCCAACGCCGAGCGCATCATCGAGCAGATCCGACCCGACGTCGTGCACATCCAGTCGCACATCGTGATCGGTCGCGCCGTCGTCCGGGTCGCCAACCGCCGCGGCATCCGGGTCATCGCCACCAACCACTTCATGCCCGAGAACCTCCTCGAGCACACCGGGCTGCCGCACTTCCTCCGGGCGACGGCCGTCAAGCTCGCCTGGCGGGACGCGGCGAAGACCTACACGCACGTCGCGGCGATCACGACGCCGACCAGGCGGGCCGCGGCGTTCCTCGAGCGGTCGGTCGCCGTCACCGGCGTGCTGGCCGTGTCGTGCGGCATCGAGGCCGCCGACTACACGGCACGCGACGACCGACCCGCCGCGAACCGGGTGGTCTTCGTCGGTCGGGTCACGGCCGAGAAGCAGATCGACGTGCTGCTGAAGGCCATGACCCTGCTCGACCCCGCACTCGACGCGCGACTCACCATCGTGGGCGGCGGCGACCTGCTCAAGCAGCTGCAGCTGATGACCGTCGAGCTGGGCCTCGCCGAGCGCGTCACCTTCGCCGGCTACCTGTCGGACGCCGAGCTGCGGCGCACCCTCACGGATGCGACCGTCTTCGCCATGCCGTCGGTGGCCGAGCTGCAGAGCATCGCGAGCCTCGAGGCTATGGCGTCCGGTCTCCCGCTCGTCGTCGCCGACGCCATGGCGCTGCCGCACCTCGTCGACGAGGGGGTCAACGGCTACCTCTTCAGGCCGGGCGACAGCCGCGACCTGGCCGACAAGCTGACCCGCGTGCTCACGGCGGGCGACGACGAGTACCTCGCGATGCGACGGGCGAGCCTGCAGGTCATCGAGGGACACGACATCCAGCGGACGGTGAGCGTCTTCGAGTCGCTGTATCGTGGGGAACCGGTGGCCTCGGCCGCCGACGCCTGATCGACCCGCGCCTCCTGGGCGGTCGGTCGGCACGGGGCGGTAGCTCAGCCGGTTAGAGCAGTCGACTCATAATCGATCGGTCACGGGTTCAAGTCCCGTCCGCCCTACGACACGACCCCCGACGGTCGGTCGGCACCCGGTCGGGCATGCCAACATGTGTGCATGTTCACCCGACGGACACGCGACACCCCTGCCAGCGACGACTCCTCCTCTCCGGGGGGATTGCCGGCCGCTCCTCGCATCGGCGTGGGCGCCCAGGTGTACGTGCTCGACTCCGACGAGGACGCGGGCACGCCGTTCCCCTACGGGCCCACCGGCATCATCGTCCGCGCCGGGGGCTCGGCCTGGCAGGGCGTCTCGGCGATCGGCGGCTCGGCGCGCACCTGGCTCGTCGAGTTCGACTCGCCCCAGCTGGACCGCGACGGCGAGGGGCCCGTCGGCTCGGCCTCCGTCGCCGAGAAGTTCCTCCGCCTGGCGCCCCTCGCCTGAGCCCGCCCGAACCGGCCAGCCGGTCCGCTCGCTGGCCGTCTGCCGGCCCGCGCCCGCGCCCGCGCTGGCCCGGCCCGCCGGCCCGCGCCTGCGCCCGCGCTGGCCCGGCCCGCCGGCCCGCGCCTGCGCCCGCGCCGGCCCGCCCTCCCGCGGTCGGGCCCGTCCAAGCTGTGTCCCGTCCCGCTCCCGCTTGCTTGCAGCCTTGCCGGGGTCGGTAACTCCTCCTCTTTGCCGCGTGGCGCCGCATCCGCTCGGGTCCCGACCCCTGCCTCGGTACGGGGCAGGAGTTCCCGACGGCGCGGCCCCGCGACCGGGCGCATCGGCGACTCCTCCTCTCTTTCCCGCCTGGCGCAGTCCGTCGGCCCGGCGCGTCGGCAACTCCTCTTCCGTGCCGCGCGCCACGCCAGCACAGGCCGCCCAGCCCCGCCCGCGCGCACAGGTGAGGAGTTGCCGACCCGGAGCGCAGCCGACGCACCCGCGGGAATGTTCCACCGCGCCCCGCCGTTCCCCCAAGTGCATACAAACGCATGAACAACAGCTAAGGTGGTCCGCATGCAGTTCGGAATCTTCTCCGTCGGAGACATCACGCCAGATCCCACCACGGGCCGCACGCCCACCGAGCACGAGCGCCTGCTCGCGATGGTCGCGATCGCCAAGAAGGCCGAGGAGGTCGGCCTCGACGTCTACGCCGCGGGCGAGCACCACAACCCGCCCTTCGTCAACTCGAGCCCCACGACGCTGCTCGCCTACATCGCGGCGCAGACCGAGCGGATCATCCTCAGCACCGCGACGACGCTGATCACGACGAACGACCCGGTCAAGATCGCCGAGGACTTCGCGCTGCTCCAGCACCTCGCCGGCGGCCGCGTCGACCTGACGCTGGGTCGCGGCAACACGGGCCCCGTCTACCCCTGGTTCGGCAAGGACATCCGCCAGGGCATCAACCTCGCCATCGAGAACTACGCGCTGCTGCACCGCCTGTGGCGCGAGGACGTCGTCGACTGGAAGGGCCATTTCCGCACCCCGCTGCAGAGCTTCACGTCGACGCCGCGCCCGCTCGACGGCGTGCCGCCCTTCGTCTGGCACGGGTCGATCCGCAGCCCCGAGATCGCCGAGCAGGCGGCGTTCTACGGCGACGGGTTCTTCGCCAACCACATCTTCTGGCCGGCCTCGCACACGAAGCAGATGGTCGAGCTCTACCGCTCGCGCTACGAGCACCACGGTCACGGTCGTGCCGACCAGGCGATCGTGGGTCTCGGCGGCCAGGTCTTCCTGGCGAAGAACTCGCAGGACGCCGTCCGCGCCTTCCGCCCCTACTTCGACTCCGCGCCGGTCTACGGCCACGGGCCGAGCCTCGAGGACTTCACGTCGCAGACGCCGCTGACGGTCGGGAGCCCGCAGGAGGTCATCGACAAGACCCTCGCCTTCCGCGACTACGTCGGCGACTACCAGCGCCAGCTGTTCCTGATCGACCACGCGGGGCTGCCCCTGCAGACGGTGCTCGATCAGCTGGACATCCTCGGCGAGGAGGTCGTCCCGGTGCTGCGGCGCGAGTTCGCGACGAACCGCCCCGAGCACGTGCCCGACGCACCGACCCACGCCGCCCGGTTGGCCCGTGCCGACGGGGCGGTCGACGTCGCGGCGGCGGCTCCGGCCGTCGCCACCCGCTGAGCCGAGGAGGCGCACCATGGCATCCAAGAACATCGTCGTCGTCTCCGCGGGGCTGGGTCAGCCCTCCTCCACGCGCCTCCTGGCGGACCGTCTCGCCGAGGCGACCGCCCGGTCGATGCTCGAGTCGGGCGTCCCCGCCGAGTTCGAGGTGGTCGAGCTGAGGGACCTCGCGCACGAGATCACCGACGCGATGCTGACGGGGTTCGCCTCGGAGGCGCTGGCCGGCGTGATCGACCGGGTCACCCGGGCGGACGGCCTCATCGCGGTGACCCCGGTGTTCACCGCGTCGTACAGCGGACTCTTCAAGTCGTTCTTCGACGTGATCGACAAGGAGGCGCTGGCCGGCACGCCGGTCCTCGTCGGGGCGACCGCGGGCACGGCCCGGCACTCGCTCGTGCTGGATCATGCGCTCCGGCCGCTCTTCTCGTACCTGAGGTCCGTGGTCGTTCCGACGTCGGTGTTCGCGGCGTCCGAGGACTGGGGTGCCGGCGACGAGACGACGACGGGGCTGCCCGAGCGGGTGAGCCGCGCCGCCGGCGAGTTCGCCGACCTCGTCGCGATGCGCTCGACCGAGCGCGGCGACCCGTTCGCCGACGTCGTGCCCTTCGAGCAGCAGCTGAGCCGACTCGCCGGCGACGATCCGCTCTGAGCGGGCATGCCCGCACGGTGCGCCGTGTTGGACCCGCAGACGAGAGGAACGATCATGAGCAGCGCATCACCAGGACATGAGACGGGCGCGTCGCCGTCGGTCGAGTCGACGAGGTTCCACGCCCTGCGCCGCGCCCGGGTGACGTCGCCGACCGGGCCGCTGGCTCTGGTGAACACCCAGTGGGTCGACGGTGAGCAGCCGATCTGGGGGGTCGCCGGGGTCTGGGCTCCCACGCCGGCGGGCGTCTCGGGGCTGACGGTCACGGCCCGCGCCGCCGACGGGGTGACCGTCGACGACGTGCTCGTCGACGGCACGGCCCTGGTCGCGGGGGACGACGCGATGACGCCGGGCCGGGTGTCGTTCGCGGGTGGTGCGACGGGCACGGTGATCGCGAACGACGACGGATCGTCGTACGCCCTCCGGGTGTGGGACTCCCGCTCCGACGCGGCCACGGCCTTCGGGTCGATCGACGCCTACCCCTACGACCCGTCGTGGGTGGTGACCGCGGAGTTCGTCACGACCGAGCCCGGCACCGAGATCGACATCCGGCACCAGAAGGACCTCGACCTCAGTCGGCCGAAGCCGCTCCCGGGACTCATCCGATTCCGCCGCGACGACGTCGACTACGAACTGGCGGCGTTCCCCAGCGGCGACCGCGATCGCCTCCAGCTCGTCTTCGCGGACGGCACGACGGGCGACACCACGTACTCGGTCGGGCGCTTCCTGTTCCCGACCCCGTCACCCGACGGCACGATACTCCTGGACTTCAACCGCGCGGTCCTGCCACCCTGCGCGTTCTCGTACCAGTTCAACTGCCCCATCCCGCCCGCGCAGAACCGTCTGCGCGTCCGGGTGGAGGCGGGGGAGAAGAACGTGCTCGACCGGTCGGGCGCGCTCCTCCACTGACGCCCGCAGGGGGATGACGTCGCAGACACCCGGGTCGCCCTCTCCGACGTCGGTGGCCGGTGGCATGATCGACATCGTGTTCATCGTGCTCCGTCGTCTGCCCGACGGTCGAGTCGAGTTCACGCCCGTCGACCGTTACGCCTCCGACAGGGCCCCGGTGGCCGCGGCACCGATCGTGGTCGCCGAGAGCGAGCTGGGGATGGCCGTCGCCACGCGCGAGGTGGAGGAGTCCCCGCGCTGGGTCTGGGACGACACCCGCAGCTGGTACCCGCGCCTCCTGGGCCTCGGTGTCCGCGTGGCCCGCTGCGTCGACCTGCGGCTCTGCCACGCGATCCTGCGGCGCTCGGCCGCGACGACGGGCGGCGAGCTGCACGGGGCCCCGCCCGGGCCGTACGACGGCCCTCAGGCCGAGCTGACGCAGGGCGACGGCTTGTTCGACGTCGTGCCCGAGTCGCTGCCCGATCCGCTGGGCGAGTTCCTGCGTCAGCGTCGCGCGGTGGAGTCGAGCGCTCACCGCGAGGGGCTCGAGCTGCTGACGACCGCCGAGTCCACCGGTGCCCTCGTCGCCTGCGAGATGCACCACCGCGGCATCCCGTGGTCGGCTCGGGTGCACGACCGCCTGCTGACCGAGGCGCTGGGGCCCCGGCCCGCGCGCGCCGGAGACCGGCCGTCCGCGATGGCCGCCGACGTCGTCGAGATCCGCGGGGCCCTCGCCGCCCCCGACCTCAACCCCGACTCGCCCGCCGAACTGCTCAAGGCGCTCAACCGGGCGGGGCTGCCCGTCGCGTCGACGAGCAAGTGGGAGATCCAGCGGCACGAGCACCCTGTCGTCGAGCCGCTTCTGCGCTACAAGCGCCGACAGCGCCTCCTCGTCGCCAACGGCTGGGCCTGGGTCGACGCCTGGGTGCGGCAGGGCCGGTTCCGACCCGACTACGTGCCCGGCGGGGTCGTCACGGGCCGGTGGGCGACGAGCGGGGGAGGCGCGCTGCAGCTGCCGAAGGCCGTCCGCGCGGCCGTCGTGGCCGACCCGGGCTGGAAGCTCGTCGTGGCGGACGCCTCTCAGCTCGAGCCCCGCATCCTCACGGGGCTCTCGCGCGACGCCGCGATGGCGGCGGCCGGCGACGGAGACCTGTACGAGGGCATCGTGTCCAGCGGCGCGGTGGCCTCGCGTGCCGAGGCGAAGGTCGCGATGCTCGGGGCGATGTACGGCGCGACGCAGGGCGAGAGCGGTCGGCTCGTTCCCCGACTCGCCCGGCGGTTCCCGCGGGCCATGGAGTACGTCGAGGCCGCCGCCCGGGCGGGCGAGGCGGGCGGGGTCGTCAGCACCCTGCTCGGGCGCAGCTCGCCGCGGCCGGGCGACGAGGTCGCCGAAGACCTCCCCCCGGAGATGGACCGGGGCCCGGTCGGTCGTGACGCTCGGGCCTGGGGCCGCTTCACCCGCAACTTCGTGGTGCAGGGCACCGCGGCCGAGTGGGCGCTCTGCTGGATGGGCGCCACGCGTGCCGAGCTGCACTCGCGGTTCGCGGGGCTCGGCGACGGGGCGCCGCACCTGGTGTTCTTCCTGCACGACGAGATCGTCGTCCACTCGCCCGCCGAGGTCGCCGACGAGGTCGTGGCCGTCGTCGAACGGAGCGCCGCCGCCGCCGGTCGGCTGCTCTTCGGGCAGGCGCCCGTGCGGTTCCCGGTGACGATCGCGGTCGTCGACGACTACTCGCAGGCGAAGTAGGGGTGCCAGGGCGAACTGGCAGGAGTTACACACTTGTGATCCCGTGCATCCGTCTGCGATGATTCAGCGAGCGGACCAGTCCGCCCACACAATCTCATACAGCACGAGAAGCCACCGTTTCACTCGTTCACCAGGTCGATGGGGAAGTCGCACCTAACCGAATGGAGTAATCGTGGCTGCTGCAATGACTCGGGGAGTGCTCTACGTGCACTCGTCCCCTCGTGCACTGTGCCCACACGTCGAGTGGGCGGTCGGTCGTGCCCTCGGGCACGCCGTCAACTTCGCGTGGGTCGACCAGCCCGTGCTCGGCGGTTCGCAGCGCACGGAGTTCTCGTGGCAGGGCGACGACGGTGCCGGTGCCCGCATCGCCTCGGCCCTCCGCGGCTGGGAGCACCTCCGCTACGAGGTGACCGAAGACCCCGACTCGCAGCACGACGGCGGTCGGTGGATGCACACGCCCGATCTCGGCATCTTCTTCGCCCAGACCGACACGGCGGGCAACACCGTCATCCCCGAAGACCGCGTCCGCTACGCGATGGAGGTCGCCGGGTCGAACGCCCTCGAGCTGCACCGTGAGCTCCGTCTCGCCCTCGGTCAGGCATGGGACGACGAGCTCGAGCCGTTCCGCTACAGCGGCGAGGGCAACCCGGTCGTCTGGCTGCACAAGGTCGGCTGAGCCGAGCGCGCGGCGGTCGGTGCGGTCGCGGCGCACGAAGGAGGCGCGGGTCGTGTTCGACACGCCCCGCGCCTCCTTCGATGGTTCAGACCGAACGGAACCCGATGACGGCATTGTGGCCGCCGAAGCCGAACGAGTTGCTCAGCGCGACGATCTCGCCGTCGGGCAGCGTGCGGGGTTCGCCGACCACGACGTCCATGTCGATCTCGTCGTCCATCTGGGTGACGTTGATCGTCGGGGGAGCGAGGCGCTCGTGCAGGGCCTTCACGGTGAAGAGGGCCTCGATGCCGCCGGCACCGCCGAGCAGATGCCCGGTGGCCGCCTTCGTCGCCGAGACGATCAGCTTCGGGGTGTGCTCGCCGAAGACGCGCTTGATGGCGTGGTACTCGGCGATGTCGCCCACCGGGGTGCTCGTCGCATGGGCGTTGACGTGCACGACCTGGTCGCGGTCGACGCCGGCGTTCTCGAGGGTGGTGATGACGGCGCGGGCGGCCCCGTTGCCCTCGGGGTCGGGCGCGGTGATGTGGTACGAGTCGCTGGTGACGGCGCCGCCGATCAGCTCGGCGTAGATGCGGGCACCGCGGGCGAGAGCGTGCTCCTCCGTCTCGAGGACGAGCGCCGCGCCTCCTTCGGCGAGGACGAAGCCGTCACGGGTCACGTCGTACGGCCGGGAGGCGGTGGCCGGGTCGTCGTTGCGCTTCGAGAGCGCCTGCATGGCGGCGAAGGAGGCGAGGGGCATCGGGTGGATGGCCGCCTCGGAGCCGCCGGCGATGGCGATGTCGGCGAGACCGGACTGGAGGTGCTCGTAGGCCATCGCGATGGACTCCGTGCTGGAGGCGCAGGCCGAGACGACCGTGCGGGCGCCGGCGCGGGCTCCGAGGGTCATCGAGATCGTGGCGGCGGGGCCGTTCGGCATGAGCATGGGGACGGTCATCGGGAGGACGCGGCGCGGCCCCTTCTCGCGGAGGGTGTCCCAGCCGTCGAGGAGGGTCCAGACGCCGCCGATGCCGGTGGCCCAGTCGACGATGAACCGCTCGGGGACGACCTCGGGCGAACCGGCGTCGGCCCAGGCCTCGCGCGCTGCGGTGAGGGCGAACTGGCTGGAGGGGTCGAGGCGCTTGGTCTCGCGACGGTCGAGCACGTCGGCGGACGGCACGCGGGCCTGCCCGGCGAAGGTGACGGGCAGCTCGTACTTGGCGACCCACTCCTGCTCGAGGGTGGTGATGCCCGACTGGCCGGCCAGCAGGTTCTGCCAGCTCTCGGTGGCGGTGCCGCCGAGGGGGGTGGTGGCACCGAGGCCGGTGACGACGATCTTCTTGGTCATGACTGTTCTCCTGAAGGGACTGCCCGGGACGGGCGTGCGGCCTGCCTGACGGGCGGTCCCGTCGACGTGGGCGCCCGGTCGGTCCCTGGAGGGAACGACCGGGCCGCTGACGTCTAGTCCTGTGCCTTGGTGATGAAGGTGACGGCGTCGCCGACGGTCTTGAGGTTCTTGACCTCTTCGTCGGGGATCTTGACGTCGAACTTCTCTTCGGCGTTGACGACGATGGTCATCATCGAGATCGAGTCGATGTCGAGGTCGTCGGTGAACGACTTGCCCATCTCGACCGTGTCGGTCGCGATGCCGGTCTCGTCGTTGATGAGCTCGGCCAGGCCGGCGAGGACTTCTTCGGTGGACAGTGCCATGGTGTTGTTCTCCTTGTGGGGTGTCGGTTGACCGGGGTAAAGCCTATACAGGCGGAAAGCTGGGGGAGGCGCGGCGCGCTACGGGAGCACGACGACCTGGGCGCCGAAGACGAGGCCCGCACCGAAGCCGATCTGCAGGGCGAGACCGCCGCTGAGCTCTGGGTGCTCGTCGAGGAGGCGGTGGGTCGCGAGCGGGATGCTCGCGGCCGACGTGTTGCCCATCGTCGCGATGTCGCGGCCGATGACGACCGACTCGGGCAGACCGAGCTGCTTCGCGAACTCGTCGATGATGCGCATGTTGGCCTGGTGGGGCACGAACGCGGACAGCTGGTCGGAGGTCACGCCGGCGCGCTCGAGGGCGAGCTTCGCGACCTTGACCATCTCCCAGACGGCCCAGCGGAACACGGTCTGGCCCTCTTGGCGCAGGGTGGGCCACGGCACGTCGCCGTTGCCCTCGCGGTACTCGACCATCGTGTTCGTCATGCCGATGGCGTCCCACTTGGAGCCGTCGGATCCCCAGACGGTCGGGCCGATCCCGGCCGACTCGGCGGGGCCGACGATCGCTGCGCCCGCGCCGTCGGCGAGGAGGAACGAGATGGTGCGGTCGGTCGGGTCGATGACGTCGCTGAGCTTCTCGGCGCCGACCACGAGCACGTACTCGGCGAGACCCGACTTCACGAACGAGTCGGCCTGCGCGATGCCGTAGGTGTAGCCGGCGCACGCGGCGGAGATGTCGTAGGCCGCCGCGGGGTTGGCCCCGACGCGCTCGGCGAGCAGCGACGCCACCGACGGGGTGGCCACGCCGCCGCCGATGGTGGAGACGAGGACGGCGCCGATCTGGTCGGGGCGGATGCCCGACTTCTCGATCGCCTCCTTCGCGGCGGTCTCGGCGAGATCGACGACCTTGACGTCCTTGCCGGCCCGACGGCGGGTGACGACGCCGGTGCGCTGCTGGATCCACTCGTCGGACGAGTTGATCGGCTCGACGATGTCGGCGTTCGGCACGACGTTCTCGCCACGGGCGGCACCGATGGCGTAGATGCGGGTGAACTGAGTGCCGGTGTTCTGGTTGAGCTGGGGGGTGGTCATGCTGCTCCCTCGATGAGGTCGACGGCGGCCTGGAGGTCGTCGGGTGTCGTGATGGCGACGGAGGGGACGCCCCTCAGCGCGCGCTTGGCCAGTCCGGTCAGGGCGCCCGCGGGTGCCAGCTCGATGAGGCCCGAGATGCCGGCGGCGGAGAACGACTCCATCGTGGCGTCCCAGCGGACGGGCGACGACACCTGACCGACCATGAGCTCGACGAATCGGGCGCCCTCGGTGACGACGCTGCCGTCGTTGTTCGTCCAGAGCGTCAGATCGGGGTCGGCCGTGCTGACGGCGGAGGCCGCGGTGCGGAGTCGCTCGACGGCGGGCTGCATGTGGCGGGTGTGGAAGGCGCCGGCGACCTGAAGGGGGATGACGCGCGCCTTGGCGGGCGGCTGCTCGGCCAGAGCGGCGAGGGCGGCGAGCTCGCCGGCGACGACGATCTGACCACCGCCGTTGTAGTTGGCCGGCTCGAGTCCGAGCTCGTCGAGGCGGGCCAGCAGTTCGGCCTGGTCTCCGCCGAGGACGGCGCTCATGCCGGTCTCGGCCTGCGTGGCGGCTTCGGCCATGGCCCGGCCCCGCTCGGCGACGAGCGCGACCGCATCGGTGTCGGTGAGGACCCCCGAGACCGCGGCGGCGGTGAACTCGCCGACGGAGTGCCCGGCGACACCGGCCACGCGTGCGCGGTCGACGCGGTCGAAGAGCGCGCGCGCCGTGAGGATGCCCGCGGCGACGATGAGGGGCTGCGCCACCGCGGTGTCGCGGATGGTGTCGGCGTCGGAGGTCGTGCCGTGGGCGACGAGGTCGACGTCGGCGGCGGCCGACAGGCTGCCGAGCAGGTCGGCGAGCTGCGGGTCGGCGAGCCACGGTTCGAGGAATCCGGGTTTCTGGGAGCCCTGGCCGGGCGCAACGACAACGATCACTGATCCATCATGCCGCCCCGAGGGGCCTCGCAGGTGTAGCAACTCGACCAAAGATCGGGGTGGGGCTTGTCGCTTCTCGCCAGGAGGGCTGCCGAGGAGGCGCGGGTCGGCCTCAGCGACGCCGCCCCGCCTGCCCGTCGTGGTCGGCTATCGACCCCAGGATGAGCGCCGATTGCAGGATGAGCGCCTCCCGGGCGCCGGTGGCGTCCCAGCCGATCACGTCGGAGACCCGCTTGAGGCGGTATCGGACGGTGTTCGGGTGCACGAACAGCTCGCGAGCGGTCGCCTCGAGCGATCGCCCGTTGTCGAGGTAGCACCAGAGCGTGGTCAGGAGTTCGGTGGAGTGGTTCTTCAGCGGCTTGTAGACGCGATTGACCAGTGTCGAACGGGCGACGGGGTCGCCCGCGAGGGCCCGTTCGGGCAGCAGATCGTCGGCGAGTGCCGGGCGGGGGGCGTTCCGCCACGACCGGGCCACCGAGAAGCCGGCCAACGCCGTCTTGGCGCTCTTCGAGGCGTCGACGAGGCTGGGCACCTCGTGTCCGAGCACGAGGTGGCCGTCGCCGAAACCGGGCTCGAGGGCCTTCGCGATGTCGGTGAACGAGGGTCGGCTCGTGGAGGTCGGGGTGCCGTTCTCGTCGAGGGTCTCTTCGGCACGGCCGATCACCAGCACGAGTCGTCGCCCCTGGACTCCGATGAGCACGTCGGCGGCGAGGTGGCGCGCCGTGCGCCGGAGCATGTCGACGTCGAGCATCCGCGGCGTCGTCCCGACGAGGACGGACACCTCGCCGTGCCCGTGCCAGCCGAGCGCGGCGATGCGGCTCGGAAGCTCGTCGTCGTACTCGCCGCTGAGGATGGAGTCGACGACCAGCGCCTCGAGACGGGCGTCCCACAGGCCGCGTGCCTCGGCGGCACGCGCGTAGACGTCGGCCGAGGCGAAGGCGATCTCGCGCGAGTAGAGCAGGATGGCCTCGCGCAGCGAGTCGTCGCCGTCTTTGACCCGTTCTTCGACGACCTCGACGGTGACGCGGATCAGCTGCAGCGTCTGCTGGAGGCTGATCGAGCGGAGAAGCTCGCGGGGCGCTGCCCCGAAGACGTCGGCGGCGATCCACGGGGTGGATCGGGGGTCGTCGAACCAGCTGATGAACGACGTGATGCCGGCCTGGGCGACGAGACCCACGGCCGAGCGTCGCCCGGGGGGCATGTCGCCGTACCAGGGCAGCGTCTCTTCCAGTCGCTTGATGGTCTTGGTCGAGAGTTCGCCCGAGACCGTCCGCAGCCACGCGAGCGTGCGCTCTTTCGTGGCTGCGGACGGTTCCATGGGCGAGCTCGGAACCCGCTCGGCGCTCACGGGCCCGGTCAGCTCTCCCCGCCGGCGTTGCCGCTGGTGCCGGCGGTCACGTCGTTCAGCCGGTACTTGTCGATGGCCTGCTGGACGACGCCGGGCTCGACGTCGCCGCGGCGGGCCAGGGCCTGCAGCGTGCGGACGACGACAGAGGGTCCGTCGATCTTGAAGAATCGACGGGCGGCGGCACGGGTGTCGGAGAATCCGAAGCCGTCGGCGCCCAACGTGAGGTAGTCGCCGGGGACGTACTCGCGGATCTGGTCGGGTACGGCGGCCATGAAGTCGCTGGTCGCGATGAACGGGCCCTCGGCCCCCTGCAGCTTGTCGGTGACGTACGGCGTGCGCTGCTCGGCCTCCGGGTTGAGGAAGTTGTGCTCTTCGGCGGCGAGGCCGTCGCGTCGCAGTTCGTTCCAGGAGGTGACGCTCCACACGTCGGCGGCGACGTTCCAGTCGTCCGCGAGCAGACGCTGGGCTTCGAGCACCCACGGCACACCGACGCCCGAGGCGAGCAGCTGGGCACGCGGGCCCAGGTTCTCGGCGCTCTTGAGCTTGTAGATGCCTCGGACGATGCCGTCCACGTCGACGTCGTCGGGCTCGACCGGCTGCTGCATCGGCTCGTTGTAGACGGTCACGTAGTACATGACGTTCGGGTCGGCGTGCGTCGGAGCGCCGTTCTCGTCGGTGCCGTACATGCGGTCCATGCCCGACTTGACGATGTGACCGAGCTCGTAGCCGAACGCGGGGTCGTACGAGACGACCGCCGGGTTCGTCGAGGCGAGCAGCAGCGAGTGACCGTCGGCGTGCTGCAGGCCCTCACCCGTCAGCGTCGTGCGACCGGCCGTGGCGCCGATGATGAACCCGCGGGCCATCTGGTCGCCGGCCGCCCACATGGCGTCACCGGTCCGCTGGAAGCCGAACATCGAATAGAAGACGTAGACCGGGATGAGCGGCTCGCCCTGCGTCGAGTACGACGTGCCGACCGCGGTGAACGCCGCGAACGCGCCGGCCTCGTTGATGCCGACGTGCAGGAGCTGACCCTGGGGGCTCTCCTTGTACGCCAACAGCAGCTCGCGGTCGACCGAGGTGTAGTGCTGCCCGTTGGGGTTGTAGATCTTGGACGTCGGGAAGTAGGCGTCCATGCCGAACGTGCGCGCCTCGTCGGGGATGATCGGCACGATGCGGTGGCCGAAGTCCTTCGAGCGGAGCAGATCTTTCAGCAGGCGCGCGAAGGCCATCGTGGTGGCGACCTCCTGCTTGCCGGAGCCCTTCTTGACGACGTCGTACGACGTCGACTCGGGGACGGACATCTGCGTGTACTTCGAGCGGCGCTCGGGCACGTAGCCGCCGAGGGCGCGTCGACGCTCGTGGAGGTACTGGATCGCCTCGTCGTCGTTGCCGGGGTGGTAGTACGGCGGCAGGTACGGGTTCTCGTCGAGCTGCGAGTCGGAGATCGGGATGCGCATCTCGTCACGGAACTGCTTGAGGTTGTCGAGCGTCAGCTTCTTCATCTGGTGGGTCGCGTTGCGGCCCTCGAACGACGGCCCGAGGCCGTAGCCCTTGACGGTCTTCGCCAGGATGACGGTCGGCTGGCCCTTGTGCTCGGCGGCGGCCTTGAACGCGGCGTAGACCTTGCGGTAGTCGTGCCCGCCGCGCTTGAGGTTCCAGACCTGGTCGTCGGTGAAGTCCTTGATGAGCTCGAGCGCGCGGGGGTCGCGACCGAAGAAGTTCTCGCGGACGTACGCGCCGCTCTCGGCCTTGTAGGTCTGGAAGTCGCCGTCGGGCGTCGTGTTCATGAGGTTGAGCAGCGCACCCTCGGTGTCGCGGGCGAGCAGGTCGTCCCATTCGCGACCCCAGACGACCTTGATGACATTCCAGCCGGCACCGCGGAAGAAGCTCTCGAGCTCCTGGATGATCTTGCCGTTGCCCCGCACCGGGCCGTCGAGTCGCTGCAGGTTGCAGTTGATGACGAAGTTCAGGTTGTCGAGACCCTCGTTGGCGGCGACCTGCAGCTGACCGCGGCTCTCGACCTCGTCCATCTCGCCGTCGCCGAGGAACGCCCAGACCTGCTGGTCGGAGGCGTCTTTGATGCCGCGGTTCGTGAGGTACTTCGCGACCTGCGCCTGGTAGATCGCGTTGATCGGGCCGAGACCCATCGACACGGTCGGGAACTGCCAGAACGACGGCATGAGCCGCGGGTGCGGGTACGAGCTGAGCCCGCCCGAGGCATGCGACTTCTCTTGACGGAACCCGTCGAGCTGGTCGGTGCCGAGGCGGCCTTCGAGGTAGGCGCGGGCGTACATGCCGGGGGAGGCGTGGCCCTGGAAGAAGATCTGGTCTCCGCCGCCGGCGTGGTCCTGGCCGCGGAAGAAGTGGTTGTAGCCGACCTCGTACAGGGCGGCGGACGAGGCGTAGGTCGAGATGTGACCGCCGACCGAGACGCCGGGGCGCTGGGCGCGGTGCACGGTGATCGCGGCGTTCCAGCGGATCCACCGGCGGTAACGGCGCTCGAGCTCTTCGTCGCCGGGGAACTCGGGCTCGTCTTCGGTGGCGATGGTGTTGACGTAGTCCGTCTTGGGGACCATCGGCACGCCGAGGTGGAGTTCGCTCGACCGGCTCAGCAGGCTCTTCATGATCTCGCGAGCCCGTTCGTGCCCCTGGGCCGCCACGAGGGAGTCGAGCGACTCCCGCCATTCGGCGGTCTCTTCGGGATCGCGATCGGTCGTGTCGACCGTGTACGGGTCCTGGTCGTTTACCGTCACCCTTGACCTCAATCAATCTCGTGGTGTTGATAGCACCGTGTGTGGGTCGCACCGTATGCGGTGGACAGACGAGTGTCAGGTCGTCCGCGCCCGGGTTCCGAACACGTTGCCACCTGACTCGCCAGAGTCTAGTGACCCCGACTGACACCGACCCTGCCCCACGGAGTCTCCGCACGCGCTGAGAGCGGTCCTTGCGTTCGCCCCCGTGCGGCGTAGGATCACTGCTCGTGTTTGTCGCCGGCCGCCCGGGCCGACGCGGAAGGATCGCACCATGGCACTGGAGAACGACATCCAGGCTCCCGACTTCGATTTGCCGAACCAGTTCGGCGAGCACGTCAGGCTGTCGGACTACCGGGGTGTGAAGCCCGTCGCGCTCGTGTTCTTCCCCCTCGCGTTCTCGAGCACCTGCACGAAGGAGCTGTGCACGCTCCGCGACAATCTGGCGATGTTCCAGGACCACCGCGTCGAGCTGCTCGTCGTCTCCGTCGACTCGAAGGCGACCCTCCGGGCCTTCGCCGACGAGAAGGGCTACGACTTCACGCTGCTCGCGGACTTCTGGCCGCACGGCGAGGTCTCGAAGGAGTACGGCGTGTTCCTCGAGCACAAGGGCTTCGCGACGCGGGCCACGTTCCTGATCGACGTCGACGGCATCATCCGCGAGCACTTCGTCACCGAGCCCGGCCAGGAGCGCTCGATCGACGACTACCGCGCCTCCCTCGACACCCTGGTGCCGGCCACCGTCTGACGCGACACCGCCCAGGAGGCGCGACTCGCGCCTCCTCAGCCGCTAACCTGATACGACCCGCCCGGCCAGACCGGCGCAGGGGCCTTTAGCTCAGTTGGTAGAGCGCCACGTTTACACCGTGGATGTCATCGGTTCGAGCCCGGTAGGGCCCACTGTCGAGAGTCCTGATCAAGAGACGCTCAGCACGCCAGGGGTGCCCCGCGGCGACCTCGGCTCGCGGCCGACTGCGCCCGGAGAATCGTGGTGATGGTCCTCGAGGTCGTACCGTCTAGGGATGCAGCAGCCCAGCGGCCTCGATCAGCTCGTATCGGAATGGCGGAGCTCCGGACCAGAACGTGCGCGCTTCGTGCCGGGCTTCGACCCAGCAGGTGGAGGAGCAGCAGCGAAAGTTCTCGTGCTGATGGAATCACCCGGTCCTGCCACGATCAGGCAGGGCGAGGACGCGATCAGCAGTGAGGACAACCCGGGGCCGACGGCGTCTGCGTTCAAGCGAGCACGGATCGAGTCGGGTCTGGGCAGGAACGTCTACCTGCGATGGAACATCGTCCCGTGGGCCCTGGGTCGGGCGCCGACCATCACCGATCTCGACGAGGCACGCCCTGCCCTGGCTCAGCTGCTCGATTCCCTGCCGCAGCTGCGGGCGATCGTGACCTTCGGCACTCCGGCCCTGACGGGCGTGATGAGGTACTTCACCCTGGAGCCGCGTGCGAGGGTCGTGCCCGTGCTCGCGGCACCCCATCTGTCGCCGGCGAACGCCACCCGCTCCGGCGAGAAGCACCTGCGGGCCGTCACGGCCCTGCGGCACGCTTCGCTTCTCTGATCATCCCGGCGAGGAGTCGGGGCTGTGCTGCGACACGGCGATCACGGCCAGGAGATCCTGCGCCCCGGCGCTCAGACTTGCCGACCACACGGCCCGAAACGGTCGTCTCAGGTCGACGGCCGCCGGGACGCTGACGAGGCGCCCGGCGCGGAGGTCGTCCTCGACCAGCAACGAGCTGATGACTCCCGGGCCCACACCGCCGGCGATGGCCGCCCGGATGGCGCCCGTCGACGACAACTGCGCAGCGGGTTCCGCCATCAGGGCAGGGTCGATCCCCAGGGCGAGCTCCAGGGTCCGGCGGGTGCCCGAGCCCGACTCCCGAGACACGAGCGGTGTGGATGCGAGATCCGCTGCCGTCACGGGTTC